>JAXJBE010000081.1:0-63574 GCA_036303125.1 Bacteroidaceae bacterium | reverse complement strand
GACTTACTCATCTTGCGTCCGAGCTTATCACGCACAATACCAGTGAAATATACATTGCGGAAAGGAATTTCCTTCATGTATTCGCATCCTGCCATAATCATACGTGCCACCCAGAAGAAGATGATGTCTGGACCTGTCACGAGGTCGGCTGTCGGATAGTAGTAGTTGATTTCCTCATTGCCCGGATTATTGATGCCGTCAAAGAGGGATATAGGCCAGAGCCATGATGAGAACCATGTGTCGAGGGCATCTTCATCGCGAGTGAGCTGGTCAGCGGTGACGGTCTCGAAGCCTGGCATCTTGTGAGCCTCATCAAGAGCCTCCTCAAGAGTGAGAGCCACGACATATTTCTCTTCCTCACCCTCTGCTGTCGGGAGGAAGTATGCTGGGATGCGATGTCCCCACCAGAGCTGACGCGAGATGCACCAGTCTTGGATGTTCTCAAGCCAATTGCGGTATGTGGTGACGTATTTTGTCGGGTAGAACTTAATCTTGCCTTCAAGCACAGGCGGAAGAGCTATGTCTGCAAAGTGCTTCATTGACAGGAACCACTGCTTGCAGAGACGAGGTTCCACAGCCGTATCTTGATTGCGCTCAGAGTAACCCACCTTGTTGTCATAGTCTTCAATCTTCTCCATGAGGCCAGCCGCCTGAAGGTCGAGAGCTATCTGCTTGCGCACTTCCATGCGGTCCATACCCACATAAAGACCTGCTGCCTCGGATAGCGTTCCGTCAGGATTGAATATATCGATGGTTTCGAGATTGTGCGTCTTGCCCAGAGCATAGTCGTTGACATCATGAGCTGGCGTGACCTTGAGACAGCCTGTACCGAACTCTACATCGACATAGCGGTCCTCTATGACAGGGATGACACGTCCCACGAGTGGCACGATGACCTTATGGCCGCGCAGCCACTGGTTCTTCGGGTCTTTGGGATTGATGCACATGGCCGTATCGCCCATGATGGTCTCTGGACGTGTGGTGGCCACTACCGCATAGTAGCGTCCTGCTTCGTCCTGATGAAGCACCTCACCGTCCTCTCCTGTAGGCTTGACTGGATTGATGTCAGCATCAGCCACATAATAGCGGAGGTGGAAGAGGTGGCTCTTCTCATCCCGATAGATGACTTCCTCTGTTGAGAGGACAGTCTGTGCCTTTGGGTCCCAATTGACCATACGAAGTCCACGGTAGATGAGCCCTTTCTTGTAGAGGTCGACAAAAACCTTGAGGACGCTCTCGCTTCTTTTCTCGTCCATGGTGAAAGCCGTGCGGTCCCAGTCGCATGAAGCACCAAGACGACGAAGCTGCTTGAGGATAATGCCTCCGTGCTCGTCAGTCCATGCCCACGCGTGCTTGAGGAACTCCTCGCGGGAGAGGTCGCGCTTCTTGATGCCCTGCTCGGCCAGACGGTTGACGACTTTAGCTTCTGTTGCGATGGATGCATGGTCTGTGCCAGGCACCCAGCATGCGTTCTTGCCGTCGAGACGCGCCTTGCGGATGAGTATGTCCTGAATTGTATTGTTGAGCATGTGACCCATGTGGAGGACTCCTGTCACATTGGGTGGAGGAATGACGATGGTATATGGTTGTCTTGAGTCAGGTTTGCTGGCAAAGAGCTTATGGTCGAGCCAGTACTGATACCATTTGCCTTCAATGTTCGAAGGGCTGTATGTTTTATCTAATTCCATGTGTGTGTATGATGTGTTTTATTATTTGCTTTTATGAAGAAGATGATGATGCTTTCTGAAGCGACTGAAAATTCAGCGACCATCCCATACATCACTCAAACCTTAATGTCTCTGAGGGCTTGCCCAAGCTTATCAAGTGGGAACTGCCCCAGATGATGAGGAGAGAGATGATGAAAGTGATGAGGTTTATTGCGATGATAAGCAACCAATCGAAAGAGATGGGCACAGAGTCTATGTAGTAGACAGAGGGGTCGAGGGAGATGACGTGGCAGTATTTCTGCAAGAGGCATACGGCTAAGCCGATAAGGTTGCCGTAAAGGAGTCCTCGCCCGACGAGCATGACGCAGAAGCGGACAAAGATGCCTCTCACAGTGGAGTTGGTGGCTCCGAGCACCTTGAGCGTGCCTATCATGCTGATGCGCTCAAGCATGATGATGAGGAGGCCGCTGACAACGGTGAAGGCACTCACGAGAATCATGAGGATGAGTATCATCACCACATTCATGTCGAGGACAGAAAGCCAAGCAAATGTGTGTGCCGCAAGTTCCTTGATGCTGAAGACTCCGCAGACGATACCGTCTGGCTGTTGCTGGCGATGGAGAAACTGGAGTCGGTCAGTGACATCCTCCACCTTGTCCACATCGTTGACTGATATCTCAAGTCCTGTAGACTGGTCTGCCCTCCATTGGTTGAGCTTGCGGACTGTATATATGTCGGTGATGACGGTATTCTTGTCATAATCGTCCATGTTGGTGACAAAGAGTCCCGCCACCTTGAAGCGGCGCGCTCTCATGGAGCCATCCCCCATGAAGTAGGCAAATATCTTGTCCCCCGTCTTGACTCCGAGATCTGCGGCCACTCGGCGTGAGATGAGAAGTTCGCCAGAAGATCCGTCTGCCTTGAATGACGGTATCTCGCCTTCGACAAGACAGCTCTGCAAGAAGTTCATGTCGTAGTCCGCGCCCACTCCCTTGAAGTTAACTCCACGGAAGTCTTCCTCTGTCTTGAGCACCCCGAGCTTGCACGCAAAAGGCTGGACGTGCTTCACTCCCTCAACTTTCCTGACGCTATTTATCATCGCCTTGTCGGTAGTGAGGGGCAACAACTCTCGCTGCTGGTTCTGGGTGAGGCTGAGAGCCTGCACATGGCATCCAAAGCCCATGACCTTGGAGGTTATCTGCTCTTTGAAGCCCAAGACTACAGCGAGGCTGATGAGCATGACGGCCACTCCCATCATCACTCCAAGCATGGCTATACGAACAGCAGGACGGGAAAAACGTTCCCCGTCCTCTGAGTTGTCCGAATAGATGCGCTGTGCTATGAATGACTTGAATGACATCGCGTGTTATTGACGAATGACTTGGATGATTTGAATGCTTTTGCCTTCTTCGCAATCGCCCTACCGCTGCTCCACTCTGCCTGGATAGGCTTCGAGCGCTTTGCGGAGCACAAAGAGCGAGCGCATGAGATCCTCCTTCTTGAGGACATAGGCTATGCGCACCTCATTTTTGCCTGCGCCGGGAGTGGTGTAGAAACCGGAGGCTGGCGCCATCATGACAGTCTCGCCCTCGTAGTCAAAATCTGAGAGACACCATGCGCAGAACTTCTCGCAGTCATCGACAGGAAGGCGCGCTACCGTATAGAAGGCTCCCATCGGTATGGGGGAGTAGACTCCGGGGATGCGGTTAAGGCCGTCTATGAGACATTTTCTCCTTTCCACATATTCATCATAGACATCTCGGCTATAGTCTTCTGGAGCGTCAAGGCTGGCTTCTGCCACTATTTGCCCGATGAGTGGCGGCGAGAGGCGCGCCTGGCAGAACTTCATCACGGCCTTGCGTATCTCCTCATTCTTAGTGATGAGAGCTCCGATGCGGATGCCGCACTCGCTATATCTCTTGGAGACAGAGTCGATGAGAACCACATTGTTTTCTATGCCTTCGAGATGACACGCGGAGATATATGGAGAGCCTGTGTAAATGAACTCTCGATACACCTCATCAGAGAAGAGATAAAGGTCATACTTCTTCACGAGGTCGCGTATCTGGTTCATCTCGCGACGTGTGTAGAGATAGCCCGTCGGATTGTTTGGGTTGCAGATGAGGATGGCTCGCGTGCGCTCGTTGATGAGTTCTTCAAACTTTTCCACCTTGGGCAAAGCGAAGCCCTCGTCAATGGTTGTGGCAATGGTGCGAATCACAGCGCCAGCCGAAATGGCAAATGCCATGTAGTTGGCATAAGCCGGTTCGGGCACAATAATCTCATCGCCAGGGTTGAGGCAGGCAAGGAATGAGAACAGCACGGCTTCGCTGCCTCCGCTGGTGATGATGATGTCATCAGCCGTGAGACGGATGTCGTATTTGGCATAATAGTTGACGAGCTTCTCTCGGTAACTGCGGTAGCCTTGTGAAGGGCTGTACTCTAAAATCTTACGGTCGATATTTTTTATAGCATCAATGCCGACCTGAGGTGTTGGTAGGTCTGGCTGACCGATGTTCAAATGATACACTTTGATGCCTCTCCTCTTGGCATCCTCGGCAAGAGGAGCCAACTTGCGAATCGGAGAACTGGGCATCTCAGTTCCTCGTATTGATATTTTGGGCATATCTCTAAATATGATATAGTAGTTTCCTTTTTATAATGTTCATGCAAAGTTAGCAATTTATTATATCAATTAGCCCCCATATCAAAAACTTTTTATAATTTTGCCGCAAATTTGAGAATATGAAAGTAGGAATAGCACAACTCGCATGTGTAAAAGACACATCAAAGAACATTGAGCACATCTGCCAGGCTATCAGAAAGGCTGCTTCGATGGGAGCAGAGCTGATGGTTCTGCAGGAGCTGCACAACTCTCTTTATTTTTGCCAGACAGAAGACACTGCCCTCTTTGATTTGGCCGAGCCCATCCCCGGGCCTTCGACAGAAATATACGGAAGACTGGCCAAGGAACTGTCTATCGTCATCGTCACCTCTCTCTTTGAGAGACGCGCAGCCGGACTATATCACAACACGGCGGTAGTCTTTGAGAAGGATGGCAGCATCGCTGGCAAATACAGGAAGATGCATATTCCTGACGACCCAGCATACTACGAGAAGTTTTATTTCACTCCTGGCGACATCGGTTTCCACCCGATTGACACGAGTGTGGGCCGACTGGGAGTGCAGGTGTGCTGGGACCAATGGTATCCTGAAGGAGCGCGGCTCATGGCTCTTCAAGGGGCAGAGCTGCTGATATACCCCACGGCCATCGGATATGAGTCATCGGACACTCCAGAGGAGCAGGAGCGGCAGAGGGAAGCATGGACTACGGTGCAGAGAGGTCATGCCGTAGCCAACGGGCTGCCTGTCATCACAGTCAACAGGACAGGGCATGAGCCAGACCCTTCTGGACAGACCAACGGAATATCGTTCTGGGGCAGCAGCTTCATAGCCGGGCCGCAAGGAGAATTCCTCTATAGGGCTCCAAAAGACGAAGAGGTGGTGGAGGTTGTGGACATCGACATGCAACGATGTGAGAATGTCCGCCGCTGGTGGCCCTTCCTCAGAGACAGGAGAATAGAAGAGTTTGGAGGGATAACAAAACGGTTTATCGACTGAAAGAAAAAACTCGGCAAGCCCAACACCCTCTGGGAGCTTGCTCCCAAGGGGCTGTGAGCTTGCTCCCGAGGGGTTGGGAGCAGGCTCATTTGGGGTTGTGAGCAAGCCCACCAGGAGTTGTGGGTAAGCGCATTAAAAATGTTGAGTAAAAGCATCTCTACCGGACTATAGCGGTAAAACAGAAAACAGGCAGGCATGGAGGACTTGTATTCTCTCCATGCCTGCCTGTTGTGTTAGTCTTTCACTTTAATTTTCACGGGCTTAGACTCATTATGCAGACGGTCAAGTGCCGTAATGAAGTAAGTGCATTCAGCTTGTGGATATGGCTGATGGGGCGAAGCAGACGTGAGGTCATACTCCGTATCTGAAGTTATCGCCACGATATGCTCAGCTGAAGAGAAGTCAACTTTCTCGCGCTTAGCGAAACGATATATCACATACTGGCGAGCTCGGTCCATCTCATTCTTGTATTTGGGGGCTTGCCACACGAGTGCGGAGCGACCTTCGAGTTTCAGCTTGCGCACTTTGCCTGGGGCTTTTTTGTCAATGTATGGCATGAGTGGCTGAAGAGCTGGCGTTGAATGAAAATGGCGGGAAAGCACAGTACGGTAGTTGCCAGGATTGTTGACGACGGCTGCTGCGTACCACTGGCATGAGCCCTTGATGTTGGGCAGCGAACGCTGGAGATTGTATTTGGCCATCATCTGATGGGAGTTTGGGTTGTCAGGGTCAATGCCTTTGACTGTGCGCTCCACATCTTGACCTATGAAGAGGGGGCGCTTGCCACAGTAGTCGTTCCACCACTTAACCAGCACTTCATAGTCTGCGGCCTTGGTGCCTATGTTCCAATAGACTTGCGGTATATTGTAATCGACCCATCCTTTATCTACCCAAAGCACTATGTCGGCATAGAGGTCGTCATAGTTTTGTGTGCCAGAGGTGGCGCTGCCCTTCTTGCCGTTCAGTCCATCAGGTGAATTGCGGTAGATGCCGAAGGGGGAGACACCAAACTTGCACCATGGCTTGACGCTACGAATCAAGCGATGGAGGTCATGGATGAGCTGATTGACGTTGTCTCGCCGCCAGTCTGCTATATCGCCAAAACCTCGCTGGTCGGCAAGGAAATATTGACGGTCTGGCATATCTATTCCCGGCACAGGATAGGGATAGAAGTAGTCGTCGATATGTATGCCATCCACATCGTAATGATTGAGTATGTCTTCTACGACCATGCATGTATAGAGACGGTTCTCTGGAAGTGCGGGGTTGAAGATGTAGAGCCCGTCATATTCGAAGACACGTTCGGGGTGGCGGATGGCCGCATGGTTGGCAGCCAGTTCCTTGGTAAACTTGGTTTTGGCACGGTATGGGTTAATCCATGCGTGGCACTCCATCTGGCGGCCATGGCATTGCTCCACCATCCAGGCCAAAGGGTCCCAGCCATCGGAGGGCGGAAGTCCCTGCGTGCCCGTGAGGTAGCGAGACCAAGGCTCGTAAGACGAGCGGTAAAGGGCATCGCCTTCAGCTCTCACTTGGAAGAGGATGGCATTGATGCCGCACCCTTGCAGGCTGTCAAGCTGTGCAGACAGCATGGCACGTATCTGCGAAGGAGTCTTGCCTATATACTGGCCATTGACGCATTGTATCCATGCACCACGAAACTCACGCTTGGGGTTGGAGGCAGACAGGCAAGCGGGACAGGCGGAGAGGACTGCCGCTAAAAGAATGACAAGGAAGAAAAAGGGTTGTCTTTTCATGTATGGAAGGAGATTGGGAAATGGGGATATTGATGTTTTAGCTCGTCAGAGAATATTGAGGTTTCGGCTTATTGGCATAGTGGAGCATGGGGAACGGGCGAGAGCATGCTACAGGACAGGTGTGAGCAGATTGCCAAACCACCCCTGGAACTGTTTGCCCACGCTGCGTGTGCTCCAGTAGCCTTTATGTATCTGCGTGGATGTCTTTAGCTGCTCTTCGAACAGATTTACAAGCTCAGCCGTCACCTGCTTGCTGAAAATGACGGTGTTGACCTCATAGTCACAACGGAGGGAACGCGCATCCATGTTGCTCGAACCGACAGTGCAGTAGATGTCATCGACCATCATTATCTTAGTGTGGTGGAAACCTCCATGATAGAGGTAGACCTTAGCCCCTCGCTTGGCGAGATTGTTGCCCACATAGTGAGAAGCCTCGGGTGTGAGCGGAATGTCACTCTTGGCCGACAGGAGTATCTGGACATCTACCCCTCTGTCAATGGCGCGCTTGAGGGCTTTGCGCACTCGGTGGGTAGGCACGAAATAAGGGTTGATGATAAGCACCTTATGTTGGGCTGTATTGAGCATCTCGGCAAAGAGGTCGCGAATGGCATCGGGTGTGCTGTGCGCATGTCTGTCCACTACAGCAAGACGGCTGCCTGAAGGCTGAGGGAGCGGCTCGGGGAAGTACTTGCCGCCCACAAGAAGTTCGCCTGTAGCCTTGTGCCACATGACGCAGAATATCTTATGGAGGTCATTGACTGCAGAACCCGAGATGCGCATGTGCATGTCGTGCCAATCCCCTATGCCTGGTATGCCTTCGATATAATAATCAGCTACATTCATGCCGCCAGTATAAGCCACCTCGCCGTCAATGACAACTATCTTGCGGTGGTCGCGGGGGATGATATGATTGACCCAAGGGAAGCGCAGAGGGTCGAACTTGACCAGCTTGATGCCAAGAGAACAGATGGAGTCGTGCATCTGCCGGCTGATGGGCTTGTTGTTGGAGGCATTGCCGAAGGCATCATATAATGCTCTCACCTCCACTCCCTCTGCCGCTTTCTGGGCAAGAAGACGGAAAAGGAGTCCCGCAATGGAGTCGTTGCGGAAGTTGAAGTATTCGAGATGGATAAACTTCTTGGCTCTGCCCACAGCATCGAAGAGGTCAACAAACTTATCATGACCGGACGTCAGGAGATGAACCGAGTTGCCGTCGGTGGTCTCTATACCCTTGCTGCGCAAATGCTGAGCCATGAGGGAATCGGACGTAAGTGCTACGGATGAATCAGAAGACAGAGACCCGTTGCCGTCATGAGGCATGGTTAAGGCCTTTGTCGTCAGCGCCAGACACAATAGCAGTATAACATCAATGTATCTCATTTCTGCTTTTCAACCTTTTTTGCCTTGTTCTTATTGTTCCTCTTCGGGTTAGCTTTCTTTGGGAGAGAATTGCGATGGTCTTTTTTTCTTGATGCTGCTTTAGTCTTATTTGTCTTTTTGTGATTCTTGACAAATGCGTGCACCTGATCTGAAATGGCTTTCATTCCAGCGATGGAAGGATGGCCAGCTTTCTTGTCTATATCGTGGAGTTCGATTACTGGCACACTGTAATGATTGCAGATGTCGAGGACAGAGGAGTCGATGGCTTCAGACAGTTCGCTGTTGAGGATAAAGTATATGTCCACTCCAAGATAGCGCTTGGTCATGTAGTCAAGCAGACGAGCCAACGAGGGGCGGAAGGATTTGAGGTCGTCTTTTGTCCATCCAGAATACTTGTACTCCCCTATCGGTGAAGGTACCCACGAATCATTGGTCGCGCCAAAGACAAATATGATGTCAGGGTCGCCAAGATTAGGTGCGCGAGTAACGAATGAGCGAGATGTATAATCCTCTCCATTATATCCTGAGGAAGATATTGTCGAACCGCTGTATGAGTTGTTGACAGCGAGTTTCCATCCATTGCGTCTGATGAGCTGATGCCACCAAGTCTGCTCTACTGCCACCACATCATTATCAATCTGATGACGACCAAGAAAATACCACGTCTCATTGGTGGATGGGGTGATGAAACCTTCAAACGTAGAATAGCTGTCACCAAAGATGGCCACAGATTTACGGCTTTGGGACTGTGCGAAGACAGTCAGCATGGAAATGGTGAAAAGGACTAATACGGTGGTTATCTTTTTCATTATGCTCATAATCATAATATATAAATTGAGTATCTGATGCGGATGTGTAATGATTGCTTTTAATGTAGTATATTATATATAGCGCGGTCATATATATAATATATGTATAATGCGATTATATATATTATAGTGCGACTATATGTATAGTGAAGTGTATGATAGGGCAAAGGCATAGTTTTTACCATACTATAGGTTCTTTCCCGTGCTGTTGCAAATAATGGTTGCATAGACTGAAATGGTGATTGCCAAAGAAACCACGGTAGGCTGAGAGGGGCGAAGGATGAGCAGAACGCAGGACGCAATGGCGTGAAGCGTCTATGAGTTGCATCTTGCTTTGGGCATAACTGCCCCAGAGAATGAAGACAACATGCTCTTTAGACTCGCTCACTTTGCGTATGACAGCGTCTGTAAATTCTTCCCAGCCACGTTTCTGATGGCTTCCTGCAGCATGTGCCCTCACGGTGAGAGTAGCGTTGAGAAGGAGCACTCCCTGCTGAGCCCAACGGGTCAGATTGCCTGTTTGGGGCACAGGCGTACCGATATCGCTTCGTATCTCCTCAAAGATGTTGCGAAGTGAAGGAGGAAAGGGCACTCCATCATTGACGGAGAAACACAATCCGTGGGCTTGTCCCTGCTCGTGATATGGATCTTGTCCTATCAAGACAACCTTCACCTTGTCCAATGGGCAGAGGTTGAAAGCATTGAAGATAAGCGAACCTGGAGGATAGCACGCTCCTTTGGCGTATTCCGCCTTGACAAACTGTATGAGGTCACTGAAATAGGGTTTGTCAAACTCCTCTTGCAGGACAGCCGCCCAAGACGGTTCTATTTTCACTTGTATCATAGTCAGTTTTTTAGGGTATTCATAAGGAATGCTCTATTGAAGCACCCATCAATCAGGCATCACAGGTTTCATCTTAGTCACACCATACAGTCTTTGCCCATTTCGTTTTGAGGAAATCCTTATTGAACGTATTGGTGTAGTTGTCATACTTATACAAAGGGAGAAACATAGACAAGCCTGAACATTGGTTCTTAATGACGAGCCTGTCACCACCATTCATGCTGTACCATGTGTCAGTTGAGTAACAGAGCACAACTTTTGCAACCTCTTCCAGCCAGAGTGCATATTCCTCATCGCTAAGCAGCGACTTCATCACACCCTGCATATCGCATATATCTGGATAGAGGTATCTCGAATCGAAGCGGAAATAGTTGAGCAACCCACTGATGTCCATCGTTGACAGGACTTCTTGCTTGTCATAAAGGACTGTGCGCATATAGTCAACGAAAACAGGCAAAGCTGATGTATTAACTCGTGAGATTACTATTCCATAATCAGAATACGGTTTAGAATATTCTTGATAGTATTTCTGACAAATGGAATCAGCACATTCTCCCGTGGCAAAGAGCGCATCTACGAGAGTCGTATAGTTGGCACCAGGGCTTGGTATCTCTGCAGGAGAAGCAATAATACTTTTTGTCGCATTGGCCATTTCGACAGCTATCTCAATAGACTGCATGAAACAGGCATCAAACAGGACACAATCAACCCCACCCTTTTCTTCAAGCACCCTTGCCAAATCAGCTATTTCCATCTGATTGCCATTGTCTGAATAACGATTGCCACCATTATCAATACCAAAGGCACGGCGGGCTATCTTCTGATCGTCTGAGAAGAAGGAAGGAATCCATCCTGTACCATGTGACCAAAGGACGAGCCCGTAGCTTGATGAAGGATAATTAGCTTGTACATATTCGATAAATGAGCCAAGTTCTTCCGCTGAGGAGGAATTGACATCAGAGTCGTATGTCATGACTGGAATGAGATCAGAATATGAAGTGGCTTCGTTCTTTTTATCCAGCACATACACGCGAGGCTTTTCAAGGTCATCCACATAAATAACCATCCTGTTTTTCTTGCCATAGTTTCCAGCATTATACCCTTTGACCATCTCTGTGATGTCATTTTGAGCTACTGAGGACAATGTATTCTCTGCCACCATATACACAATGACAGTCCGTTCGGCCGCGGTATTAGGTTGTTCTGGCGGTTCCGGCTTGTCATTATTGTCCGTATCGTCATCTGAAGAACATGCAGAAAACAAGCAGGTTGCAGCAAAGCCTATAAGCAATGCTGCAACCACCTTGTATAGAGTGTTTAATGAATGCAGTTGTTTAGTTTCCATCTTATTCGATATCCAATGGGTGATTAAAACGGAACTTATTCTCGTCTATGATTATAATCTTTTTGTTAGGATTGTCAAGATAATGCTTCTTTATCTTATATAGTTTCTTTGACATCTTCTGCTTTTTTGCTGAGAAGAAAACGCAAGCAGTCTGATTGGGTCTGCCGAGTTTACTCTCCACATAGTTCTCAAGCTGGTAACTGAACAATGCGCGATTGGGCAGGAACTTAGTTTTTTTTTCGATGTCAACGCTGTCCACTTCATTTATGGTTGTAATATAAACGACGGAATCAGTAAGTTCTTGGCTAACACCAAAAATATACACCTTTCCCTTGCCTTTGTACGAGACTGGAGCTTCGTCTTGAGCAAATGCTGTCAATGAGACGAGAGCAGCAAAAATCAATAGTAATACCTTCATTGTGGATGGAGTGTCAATACGTTGGGATGTTTTTTATCCAAGATAAGTCTTGAGCAGTCTGCTCTTCGACTGTGAGCGCAGACGGCGAATGGCCTTCTCCTTGATTTGTCTGACACGCTCACGGGTTAGGTTGAAACGTTCACCAATCTCTTCAAGAGTCTTCTCTGGTTCGCCAAGCCCGAAGAACATCTTAACTATTTCTTTCTCGCGAGATGTGAGTGTATCGAGCGCGCGCTCTATTTCTTTCTGCAAGGACTCTGTCACCAATGTTTTGTCAGCCGACGGAGCATCTGGATTGGAAAGGATGTCAAGAAGGCTGTTGTCCTCACCCTCAACGAAAGGAGCGTCAACGCTGATATGACGGCCGCTCACCTTCATTGTGTCGGCCACCTTGTCCACAGGAAGGTCAAGCTGCTTGGCCAGTTCCTCGGGAGAAGGACGCCGTTCATGTTCCTGCTCAAATTTTGAGAAGGCCTTTCCTATCTTATTGAGCGAACCGACCTGGTTGAGAGGTAAACGCACAATACGGCTCTGCTCTGCCAAGGCTTGAAGAATGCTCTGGCGAATCCACCACACAGCATAACTGATGAACTTGAAACCACGGGTCTCATCGAATTTCTCTGCAGCCTTGATAAGACCGAGGTTGCCCTCATTGATGAGGTCAGGCAGGCTGAGACCCTGATTCTGATACTGCTTAGCTACAGAAACGACAAAGCGCAGGTTGGCCTTTGTGAGCTTCTCAAGAGCATGACGACCTTCTTTGCCACCTTTGCGAATCTTCGCAGCAAGTTCAACTTCTTCTTCAACTGTGATTAATTCCTCACGACCGATTTCCTGCAAGTACTTATCCAAAGAGGCACTCTCACGGTTCGTGATTGACTTTGTGATTTTTAATTGTCTCATAGAAATTTTGCAAAATTCGTACAAAGGTAAGGATAATTATTGAATTAACCCTCCATTACCAGGTAAAAAATCATAAAACAAGAGATAAGAAGCCAAATCCGAGCAAAGAAACACTCGAATTTGGCTTATCGAATAGCAGACAGATGTCATTAACTGATATGGCAAAAAATTGCAAAAAGAGCTGGCTTATAGAACGAATTTTATATCCTCAGCAGGGATTCAAGTCCCCCTTTTACTTGCTGACAACGATCTTCCCGTCTTCCCCCATGCCCTCTGCGCTGAAATATATTTCGCTGCTGGTGGAGTTATTAAAGAAACTTATTGTCGCTCGTCCATCAGCATCGGTGGTAATGTCTGGTGCCCAATAGATGGTGCGGCGAAAATCCGCCATTGGCGGTATGACACTATAGTCTTCCATTTCAAAGGTAGAAGGTGTGTTGAAACCTTCAAAATAAGTGTGACGAAGTCCTTTTTTGCTGGCGGTAGAGAGTTTGATATGGCTATAAAGATATATCCTCACGCATCCCTGCGTTTCCTTCGGACTTTGGGGCACTATGTAAAGAGACTTGTAGTCATCCATCCATATTGGAAACATATCATCGCCCGTGGCGCCAACCTTGCTCGACACCATGCCATACATCTCGCTCCTATACGACTCTGTCGTGTCCACCTCTGCGCTTATGATGCGCTTAGCGGCAGATAAAGTTCCTTCATCCATAGGCAGAACAATTTGCCTCTCACCATTGTCAACAACCCACTTGATTGCGTGTCCAGCATAAGACATGTGCCCTCTCCACATGCCATCTTCCATACGTGGAGGAGACGGAAGGTCACGCATCTCTGGATTGTCGAAGAGAGAATTCTTCTTACAAAGAAACTCAAATATTGTAGGCTGCGTCTCGCCGAGGTCATAAATTTTATCCAGTTCCTTGTCTATGTCGTAGTAGAGACTTGCATGAGAACTACCATAAGATTCATTCTTATATTGCCAGTTATCATTGGTAAAGTAACGTTTCTTGGCCTTTATAGTGACATTGTCAAGCAAGATATTCTTTTTGGTGATTGGTATGAAAGGGTCGTTGTCCTTATGTCCAGCCATGTGTGACAGAAAGGGCTTCATCTTAGTGCTGTCACAGAGATAAGGTGATGATTCGAGAGGTGTCACATAACGAGGAGCAGGAGAGAACTGTCGGTCAATACGAACCCGGTAAGTCTTGCGCTTGTCATCGAGCCGGGTGAATATCTGCATGTTCCATTCTCCATCGAGAAATGGCAATTCGAAGGCATAGTTGCCGAGCGAATCAGTAACAGTCCTCCCTTGCAGGCTTTGCCCACTCTGATTATACAGAAAGGCTTCGAGTTCCACATTGGCCACAGGATTGCGCTTGCGGTATTCACCCAGCTGACCGAAGATATAAAACTTATCCTCTATCGGCTGAGGATGATCAAAATGCTTCAGGCCAGCCATTATATTCCAGTCATAACGTCGCCACCCCTGTGTGAGCATGAGCATATCTGCCGAACGCCTATGAGCCTCATCATCTGCCTCAAAATAGTAATCGACATTATGTATATATCCTTTGACATCTGAAGAAAGCAGCATCCATGTCTTCATATTACCCTGTTTGCCATTGTTCATCGTCTGCATGTCAATAGCAGAAAAGGAGAAAGTCGTATTGGGTTGAGTTTTGACATCCACATCTATCTTGCAGCATGGCCTGAGATTAGTGAGTGAAGTATTGAAACTGATGCTATCCTCCTTAGAGGCAACAGGAGTGATAAAAAAGAGACGCTCGGCCAATATCTGACCACGGCTGGAGATGAAAGTGAGTTGATTAACACCCTCCTTCATTCTTGCCCGGTCAAACTCTATTTCCACTTTTGGCGCAGCAACCACTGTGTCGCAATAGGTTATGTTGCCATTGTTCATTATCATATATCCCATCAATCGTCCGCACAATGCCTGAGAGCATTGAAGAGTAGCCAACATATTATCGCTGATTGCGTCAAGAGTGAGGACGCATCCCTCGTCACGTGGCGCAGGCAAATCAAATGAATAGTCTTTGCCTTTACTGCTGCGCATCTGAAGAACAAGCGAGCGGCCATCAGGAGTGACTTCGAACAGTCCGCGCCCAAGAGTGTCAGTAGTGACCTCTGCCACGACCTTACCATCAGAACTCACAACCGAGCCTTCCCCTGCAAAAGGCAAACCGTTGTCATTAACGGCCAACACGGCCACCCTACTTCGCTTTCCCTTGACCATGTCCCCACCTTCGGGATAGAAGCTGACATTGACTTTACCAACCTTAGCCAAGTCATGCACTCCCTCCTTCACCGCATTGGTATAAGCACTGTCAAGAGCTTGACGGTTGTTGGGATCTCGGCGCATATATGTCTTGGACTCAATCACAGGAGAGGAGAAGTCGCCCTCTGAAGCAGGCATCTCGAAGACGGGAAACACGCGAGAGAAGACGGCATTGGTGCCCCAGTTGGTCATGTATCGAGTATACGCTCTAACCTCATAGAAGCCCGAGCCAAAGAGTGTGTCGAGTTTTATGTCTCCATGTGCTTGTCCCTTGTCGTCAATATGCCACTTGCGTGTCTTGATAACATCACCGCTGGGATTGAGTAGTTCTACATAAAGCACACGACTTAGATCCGTAGGCCTACTCTTATCCGTACGCACCACATAGGCCTTGAACCACATCGTCTCATTGGCGAAGTAGCCCGTATTGTCAAAATGTAAGTAAACCTTCTCCTGCGGAACAGCCACATTGAAGTTCATGGCATTCTGCAAAAAACGCACGATATTAGCATAACTATTAGTAGACGTAGGCTGGGCATTTGCAGCAGCACTATCTGAAGACTGAGCAGATATTCTCAATGTGGAGACTATGAGCAGCAGTAGAAAAAAGAAAAACTTTCTCATTTCAAAGGATTTATAAAATTTATATTTGTTACTACGCTTCCCTACTCATAAGCGAAGCTAATGCGATTCCAACCTACGGTATGTATTATTTGAGCAACCGCACAAACTCTTCTGGATAAGGCGTCTCAAACTTCATCACCTCTCCTGTGATAGGATGGCGAAAGGCAAGGCGATAGGCATGCAAACAGAGTCGGCCTACTGGGTCATGTCTATCTCCATAATTCTCCACATCGCTGCCATATTTGAAGTCACCTACAACTGGATGGTGAAGATCTTGCATGTGTACACGTATCTGGTTCTTGCGTCCTGTGTCGAGTTTGAGTTCCACGAGCGAATATCCATTCTTGCGCTTGAGCGTGCGGTAGTTGGTGACAGCATATTTGCCGCCATTGTCGTGGACGCTTGAGTAAGTTACGAACATGCGGTTTTCTGAAAGCCAAGATGACACAGTTCCGCTGTCCTTCTCCATCTCTCCTTGCACCACAGCCACATATCGGCGATCCGTCACCATATCCTGCCAGTTGTCTGTGAATATTTTCTGAATATCACGTCTCTTGGCAAAGACGAGAAGGCCTGATGTACCTCGGTCGAGACGATGCACTGTACATACGGAGAAAGTGCGATTCGTGCGCTTGACATACTCATCGAGTATGCCTTTGACATTGTCCTTGCGCAGCCCTGGAGCCACGTTTGTCAATATTCCTTCCTTCTTCTCTACTACAAGAATGAAAGCGTCTTCATACACTATTCTCACCCACTTGCTGTTGAAGGCATGCTTGTAGCGGTTCTTGGCCACTTGTACAAGCTGCCCTGGACGTAATGGATAATTGTACTGAGTCGTTATCTCTTTATCCACGTATACCATTCGTTGGGAGAGCAACTCCTTGATGCGGGTGCGTGACGCTCCCACCACATTCTCCATAAGAAACTTCATCAGCTCAGTTGCCTGCTTGACAGGATAATTGGTGTAGGTATTTGCGGCTCTTAAATCAAATGATGATGCCATTTGTTTTCTATAATATATATATGTGTGTTTATTCTGCTATTTCGTATCTCTTTTATCATTTCACGCCCCTTTCGTGTATCTGACACTTTCAGGCACGTTTCTTTCTGACGATAGGGTATGTTCTCCCGACAAGGGACTATCCTCACCCTTATCTTTTCTCCAAAAGAACGACATTCTCAACGTGCTGGGTGTGAGGAAACATGTCCACAGGCTGCACCTTCACAACTTTATAAGCTGCATCCAGCAACTGAAGGTCTCTTGCCTGTGTGGCTGGATTGCAGCTCACATAGACAATTCTCTCAGGAGCAGCGAACAGGATTGTGTCTATGACATCCTGGTGCATCCCCGCTCTTGGCGGGTCAGTTATGATGACATCTGGACGGCCGTGCTGACAGATGAACTCCTTATTGAGGATGTCTTTCATGTCTCCTGCAAAGAAGAGAGTGTTGCTGATGCTGTTGATATCAGAGTTCACCTTAGCATCCTCTATAGCTTCAGGCACATACTCTATGCCTATGACCTGACGAGCCTGACGGGCCACGAAATTAGCTATGGTGCCAGTACCTGTATAGAGGTCATAGACAAGTTCGTTACCTGTGAGACCTGCAAAGGAACGAGCCACCTTATAAAGCTCGTAAGCCTGTTCTGTATTCGTCTGATAGAAAGACTTCGGACCGACCTTGAACTTGAGGTCTTCCATCTCTTCATAGATAAAATCCTTACCCTTGACAACGTGAATCTCCTGATCGCCAAAAGTGTCGTTAGCCTTGTGGTTGTCAACGTAAAGGAGGGAGGTAATCTGAGGGAAAGTGTCAGCGAGGTGCTGCATGAGAGCATCTGCCTGAGCCTGATGCTCAGGACTTTCAATACGGAATTGCACAAGGAACATGAGTTCCCCCGTATTGCTGGTGCGTATCATGAGCGAGCGCAGCAGACCCTTATTGAGGCGAAGGTCATAAAATTCCAATCCATGTTCAAGCGCATACCGACGGATATCATTGCGTATGGCATTGTTTACATCATCCATCAGATGACATTCCTCTATGTCAAGAATCTTGTCAAAGGCACCTGTGATATGAAATCCCACAGCATCCATCACGTCATATTTGACATCAGCCCTTACCTCTTCCTCTGTGAGCCATCGTTTATTAGAGAATCCAAATTCCAGTTTGTTGCGATAACCATAGACATGCTTGCTGCCAATAATAGGCTGTATCTCTGGGAGTTCTATCTTACCAATTCTGACAAGATTGTCCTCCACCTGCTGCTGCTTAGCCTTGAGCTGTTCTTCATACTTGAGACATTGCCACTTACATCCGCCACATACTCCATAGTGCTTGCATGCAGGTTCTGTCCGGAGAGGCGAATATTCGTGGAAGCGAACAGCCACAGCCTCCATGTAAGAGCTTTTCTTCTTCTTCACCTGAAGGTCTACCACATCGCCAGGCACGACGTATGGCACAAAGACCACTTTATCATCCACTCGTGCTATAGACTTGCCTTCTGCCGCACATGCCGTAATTGTTATTTTTTCCAATACAGGAAGTTGCTTCTTGTTTCGAGCCATATTATAAATGTAAATCTTATTTGAAGATACAAAGTTAGTCATTTCTCATGATATACCTTATCTGTTGAGTCAGAAAACTCATAGACAAAGCCCTTCGTCCTATCCTACAACTTCTTTTCCGCGAGCCGGGCTATCAATGCCTCATATATAATCTCGGCCATACGCTTAACCCCATTACCATTGGGATGTATGCCATCACTTTGCATATTTGCTGGCGAAGCGTCAAAGATTGTGTGGAGGTCTATGACATCCAGCCCGTACTCTTTAGCCACTTCCTCTTGAACAGGTATCACGCCATTGGCAATGATGGAGTCGTTGATGCCCCATGAGTCCTTGTTGGCCCGTATCGGCGTGCAGAGAAAGACAAGAGGTTTTGTTTCATCCACGCTCTTATTGCCTTTCAACGATTTGTTATTTTTCTTGCCAGGCTTGCCCTGCGCGATATCTGGGCGAAGAGCGGCAATCATCTTCTGTAGATTCTGCTTAAACTCGCTGCCATACTGCCAGTTCTGTGGCTTTGTGTCATTGGTGCCAAGTTTGATGATGACGACATCTGGTTTGAAGGCTTGGGCATCCTGCCATGCCATTTCTTCCATATATGGGCGGTCGCCCTTATCGAGAAGAGTGCGGCCGCTGAGACCGAAATTCTTGACCCAGTAGCCGTCGCCCAGCATCTGTTGCAGGAGAGCTGGATAACCGTATGACGTGGCCATGTCTATGCCGTGACCGTCCGTGATGCTATTTCCTATGCAGGCCACCTTTATGGCATCCTGCCGAGGAGCCTTGCGGTTGTCAAGCCAAATGCCAAGGTCAGAGAGCATCTGGTCATGATATTTAAACCATGGACCTATGCCAAAACCATGATCTCCGGTGGGATAAACAAACATTGAGCATTCATTGCCCGCATTTCGCATAGCCGAGTAGTATGCCAATCCATTGGTCACAAAAGGCACGAGGCGGTCATCGCTGGCAGAGATGATGATGGCTGGAGGAGTAAGATGGCGGCGCACGGCATTCTGCGTAGAGTATTTTTTGACCATGGCTTGATTTTTAGCCCCTTCTTCCCCTAAGAAATTAAGGCATGAGTACTTATGCGATATTTTCTGATCCATCGATATGACAGGATAGAACAATATAGAAAAATCAGGACGAACCTCAAAATCGGACATGGTGGATATGACAGAAGATAGGTGACCTCCAGCTGAGAACCCCATGATGCCGACATCGTGAGGATTTATGTTCCATACAGCTGACGAATCGCGCACCATGCGTATGGCACGCTCCACATCACCTATTGGCAAACTCTTGTCGCCACCAGGCAGACGGTAGTTGACCATGAAGAAGGCTATGCCCCGATTGTTGAGCCACTCATACCAGTCAAGTCCCTCATGGCCGTTGGATAAGACAGAATAGCCCCCACCGGGCACTCCTACTATGGCTCTTCCCGAAGGCTTTTCTGGCAAAAATGCCACGACGTTGGCCTTGCCATCATCCGTCAGATTGATCGTAAACTTGCGAGCTGTCTGCGCATGAAGCGTGAGAGCCGCCACGAAAAGGACAAGGGAAAGAATATTCTTCATTATTAACGTTAAATGATTGATTATTGAATAATTGATTAGCTTGACTGTCTATCATGATTGCTGCCTTGCAAAACTGTCCCTACTCAACACTCCCGATGCGCCTGCTCACAACCCCTCGGGAGCTTGCCCACAACCCCTCGGGAGCCTGCTCACAACCCCTTGGGAGCAAGCTCACAAAGGGTGTTGGGCTTGCCGACTGCAACAGTTGTCTATGCTTATATCAATTGCAAAATTACGAATATGTCATGAGACGAACAAAGAAACGGACTTCTTTATTCTTATTTTCACCTAACATTACCGCATAATCCAAAGAATTTACACTTCATCTTTGCTGTTTAGCAAAAATGTGCGTAACTTTGCATTATATTATTAAAGTTCAAATCAAGCATGACACATATACTATTTGTATGCCATGGCAACATCTGTCGCAGCCCCATGGCAGAATACATAATGAAGCAAATGGTCAAGGACGCAGGTTTAGAAGAAGAGATGGAAATCAGCTCGGCCGCCACCAGCACAGAGGAACTCGGCAATCCCGTCTATCCACCAGCCAGGCAAAAACTGGCTCAGCACGGCATAAGCTGCAAAGGACACAGAGCGCGCCAAGTGACAAAACACGACTATGCCTATTACGACCTCATCATCGCCATGGACAGCTACAACGTGCGCAACCTCCACCGCATGCTTGGAGGAGACCCGGAGAACAAGATTCACATGATGCTCGACTATACCAACAGACCCGGCGATGTGGCCGACCCTTGGTATACGGATGACTTCGACGCCACATGGAGAGACTGCACCGATGGGTGCAGGGGTCTACTGCGCTCTATCATAAAATGACAGCAGATGCTAAACTAAAGTGAATAATCACAGAAACGTAACACTAACCATAAGATGAACAAACATACAATCAACCACCACTCCACAGGCAAGACCATCAAATCACCTGCAATAAAGCCATCTGCCCCTAAATCACCTGAAGCAAAAGTTCCAAAAGCAAACGGCGGCAAAGCTGCATCTACACAAGCAACAGCAAAGACATCCCTCACGCTGGCTCTCATCGTGACAGCAAGCATCATAGCCATGGGATATTACTTCCTTGTCGTTCAGAATAGCGACACATTGTTCATGGCTCAGAACAAAAGCTTTTTCACCACCAACGAGTCATTCCTCATCGAATGCATGAAACGCCCAGGAGGCTTCATCAGTTGGTCGGCATCCTTCTTCACCCAATTCTTCTACTACCCTGCCCTCGGCTCATCCATCATGATAGCCTTCTGGGTCGTTTCTCTATGGCTGAGCAAAGCGGCATACAGAGTGTCGGGGGCATGGATGGCCATATTGTCCCTGCCTATCGTCTGCATTCTCGTCAGCATGATAGACAACGGCTACTGGCTTTTCTACGTCAAGCACACGGGCTATTGGTTCTATGCCACCATAGGCTATTTCTATGCCACAACAGTCGTTTGCCTCCAAAGTTTCACCCGCAAACGCGTCGACAGCATCATCCTGACAGCCATCACCGCCTTCACCTACCCCTTCATGGGATGGTACACTCTTCTTGCGCTCATCTATACGGCTGTCATGCTGGCATTCAGACATCAGAGCAACTATGGCATCAAGACAAAGGCAGCCCTCGTCGCCCTTCCGATCATCGCAGCCATCGTCACGCCACTATCCTTCCAATCAGGCTATCCCGAGCTGCGCTCTGACCAGATATGGACATCTGGACTAACATTCTTTGAAAGCGACACCCTTGACAGCAAATATCCTCAGTTGCCTCTCATCATGCTCGCCATCATCCCCCTCGCCTTCTCCTTCCTTCCAAAATGCAAGCAAGCTACTGGCAACAGGCCCATGCTGACCATACCGCTCACCATAGCCGTCATAGCAGCCTCTTTCTTCTGGGCAAAAGAACGTGACTTCCAAAACTACAATTACCACGCAGAGATACGCATGTACTGTGCAGCAGAAGCACAAGACTGGGACAGGGTGCTGGAAGAGATGAGCAATATACCTGGCGAAGCATCACGCGAGATGGTGTTGCTGAAAAACGTTGCGCTGCTCAACAAGGGAGAGATGGGCACAAAGATGTACAGATACAACAACGGAGGCAACAACCCCGCCAATGGCTATGACACACTGCACGTGCACATGGTACAAGTAGGGGCTCCACTCATCTATTACTACCATGGCAAGACAAACTTTGCCTCTCGCTGGTGCGTAGAGAACAGCGTGGAGTTCGGTCCCTGTTTTGACAACCTCAAACTGCAGGCACGATGCGCCCTCGTCAACGGTGAGATGGACCTGGCACGGAAATATCTCGACATCCTCGCCACAAGCACCTTCCACAAGGACTGGGCCAACGAACTCCTACCCATCACCTCTGATCCAAAGCTCATCAAGGAGCACCACGAGTTTGACAATGTCCGCGAATTATATAGCCACATGGGCACCACCCTCGATGGAGACAACGGCCTCTGCGAGATGTACCTGCTCAACTATTTCAGCAACACCATGAACAAGGACAGCAAACTCCTTCAAGAACTCACTCTCAACTATGCAATGGTGCAGAAGGACATACAACTTTTCTGGCCTCGATTCTTCCTGTATGCCCAGCTCCACCAAGGAGAGGACATGCCAATACACTATCAAGAAGCAGCCTACCTCTATGGCCACCTTGAGCCAGGCAATGTCAACATCAGCGCCATGCCTTTCGACAAGACCATCCCCGAACGCTACGAAGGATTCCAGCGTCTCTCTCAGCAGCTCCTCGCACAAGGCATGGACACAAAGACTGTAGGCGAAAACATGAAGAGCACGTATGGAGATACTTTCTATTGGTTCTACTTCTTCTGCCGTGACATTCACTCATACTAAGCCTCTGCCAAACATGCAATACATATTATAATATATATAGAACATATAAGTTCACACCAACAAACACTCATACACACCCATCACTCATGAAACTAAGAAACATCATATCTGCACTAATCTTCGCAGCCATCTTCACCGCATGCGACCATCCTGCCGTACCCACAAACGCACAGAAAGCAGACAGACTTCCTGCCATCACTCCAGACTTCACAGAAGTCACCATCCCTTCCAACATCTGCCCACTCAACTTTGCCGTGCAGGAAGGAGCGACAGATGTCGTAGCCCGCATATCCTACCCCGGAGGCGAGATGACCTTCGGCGATGGGACAAAAGTCTTCATTGAAGAAAACGACTGGAAGGATATGATTCATAAGGCCAAGGGAAAGAGCCTCAACGTTGAAGTCTATGCCAAAGTCAACGGCTCATGGACAGTCTTCAACCCATTCAACATCTACATCGCCCCTGACACCATCGACTCATACATATCATACCGCGTCATCCAACCATCATACGTGGCCTACGAGAAACTGAGCATCAACCAGCGCAACCTCACAAACTTCGACGAGCGAGAAATCTACAACAACATGGCTGTCAGCACAGAAGACAAGGGACAATGCATCAACTGCCATTCCTACCAAAACTTCAAGACCGACAACATGCTCTTCCACATGAGGCAAGCATACGGAGGAACAATGATTGTGACGGGCGGCCAGCTGAAGAAAATAGACCTTAAGACAGAAGAAACAATAAGCGCGGGAGTTTATCCAGCATGGCACCCAACCAAAAACCTCATCGCCTTCTCCACCAACAAGACAGGACAATCATTCCACACCAAAGACCTCAACAAGATTGAGGTGCAGGACACAGAGAGCGACCTCATACTCTACGATGTGGACAAGAACGAGGTGAGCATCATCTCCGAACTGGAGGACGAGCTTGAGGTCTTCCCCACTTGGAGTCCAGACGGCAAGAAGCTATACTTCTGCTCAGCAAAGTTCGAATACCACAACGACAGCATAGCCATGGAGTCTGAAATGATACAGAGATACAAAGAAGTGAAATATAACATCTGCTCAGCCGACTTCAATCCCGACACAAAGGAATTCAGCAACATACACGTCATCTACAACGCCGCTGACTCACTCGGCAAGAGCGCCACACTCCCTCGCGTCAGCCCTGATGGCCGCCACATGCTCTTCGCACAAGCCGAGTACGGATGCTTCCATGTATGGCACAACGATGCCGACATCTACATGCTCGACCTCAAGACCCTCAAAGCGCAACCTGTGGACAATGTCAACAGTAACCGCTCTGAGAGCTATCCCACATGGTCAAGCAACGGACGCTGGATTATGGTTGACTCTCGCCGACAGGACGGCAACTACACAAGGCCTTACATCGCATACTACGACAGGCAAGGCAAAGTGCACAAAGCATTTGCCGTTCCTCAGAAAGATCCCAATTTCTACACATTCTACCTCCGATGCTTCAACCGCCCGGAGTTCATGGTAGAACCCGTCAAGGTCTCTACTCAAGAATTTGTCAAGAAGGCCAAAGAAGATGCCGTACCCGCAAAATACGCAAATTAGAACACTCCTCTTTCACAAGCGCATACATACACGATACAATAACGAGGTGGACATAAATATTATCTATGAAACAAAAGACAACATACATATATTTATTAGCATTCATCCTACTTGCCTACATTCTCCTGCCCGTGCTCAATGCAGACTACTTGTTCACCATCCAGGACAATGGAATCTTCATCAACGGCAAGACCTTCATGAGTGACATGACCAACCACTACGGAGGTCCTGCCACATGGATATCATGCTACCTCACACAGTATATGTACTATCCTTGGCTGGGCTCCACCATACTTGTTTTCCTCTGGACACTCATCTACTTGTCCTCCGTATGGCTCCTTAATCCCAAAGGCCACTGGGCAGCACTCCTCCTCATCGTTCCCGCAGCTCTTCTCTTCAACATCCTCGACTACGGCTACTGGATATACTATGCCAAGAGTCCCGGCTTCATATTCCAACCTACTCTCCTCACCACATTAGCCATCCTCGCCGCCTGCCTGCTCCGCGCATTACTTTCTTTGGCCAAGGCGAAACTCTTCTTCACAGCCAAGGGAAAACAAAAGCACGCAGCCCAAGAGAAGTGGACATTACGTACAGCCACGTCCGTCATCCTTCTCATCATCACTTTTGCCCTCACACCATTGGTGGGACAATGGAAACTCAACAACCATCGAAGCTCTATCCTCACCACCTTGACAGATGCAAACTTCCACCATGAAATGAGCATGTACCGCTCGCTTGACGAAATGCGCTTCGAGGATGTGCTGACAGAATACCAAACATGCAAGGACACACCCACCAACCTCATCGTGCTCTACAAGAACACAGCCCTGCTCCATACAGGACAGATGACAGACATGTTTAAGACCCCCAACATAGGCATCAAGCCAGAAGGCGACAATCTCCCCAAGCTCACCATCTCCCGTCTTGGGGCATCTCTCATATACTACCTCCATGGCCACACCCTCTTCGCTTATTGGCGAGCTATGGAAAACAATGTACAATACGGTCAAAACTTCCGCAGCATCAAAATGATGGCACGTTGCGCCATCATCAATCAAGAGTTCGACCTCGCATTCAAGTACCTCATAATCCTCCGCTCCAGCCTCTTTCATCGCAAATGGGCAGAAGAAAGGATATCGTATCTCTCCAACAGCACTGCACTATCTCAGAGCGAGGAATACCAGATTGTAACGCCACTCACCATGGCCATTCCCACTATTCTTGACAATGATGAAGGCCTCTGCCAAAAATACCTCATGGACACATTCTCTACACTCTTCGTCCAGTCTCCTGCCACAGAAGACCTCGCCATCTGCATGTCACTCTGGAACCTTGATGTCTACTCCTTCTGCGTTCACTTCTACGACTATGTCAACAGCCACCCTGACGCAGCCATTCCACAATTATATCAAGAAGGAGCTATCCTACTCGGCACGTCAGAAGAATCGCCCATCACACTCGATGGGTTTCGTTTCGACCGCCTCATATCAGACAAGTTCAACCAGTTTGTGGCCGAATACACCCACATGAGAAGCCTCGGCATAGATGAGCAAGAGATAGGCCGCAAGCTCAAACCCTCTTACGGCTCAACTTACTGGTGGTATTACTATTTCAGTCCGCCCATAAATTTCTATTGATTAGCCACTCCACAACTCATGGTGTAAAAGTTCACAACGATTTCGTTAAGCCAGAAGACCAAAGTGAGGCTTGCTCACTTTGGCTTGGCGAGAAATAGCACTTTCAAGAACCTATTTATACGAATGACGCGTTATAAATGCGCCCTCAAAAAAATGTTATACCCAACTATACACTAAAACAATGAAAAAGCTACTAACTTTCTCCATCCTTGTCCTTTCGGCACTTACCCTCTCTGCCCAAGGCACTATAGAAGACTACAACAATGCCTTCTCCACCCGTCGCTTATACTCCAACAAGATGACCCATGGCAATGTCTCAGTACGCCCTCCCTACCAGAGTCCTGCCTCCAAGATGACCTATTCGGTCTTCAACGGTGACAGTACCGTCTGGTATGAGGTAGACATCACCACAGGCTCCAAGACCCTCATCCCCGACCCTACCGTTCACCATCGCGAACAGCGTCGCCCCACAGGTGACTCCTACCATTGGATGGTTGTCCGCGATGAAAAAGATGGCAGAGCCGAGAATCCCGCAGACAAGTCCACAGCCATCATCCACCGTGCCAACAACCTCTACATCGTCACCAACGGCGATGACAATACGGCCACAGCCATCACCACCGACGGCACAGACACATGCTACTATTCATCTTGGGGCAAATGGTCAAAAGACGGCAAATACTATGCCACAGTACTAATCAAACCCGCTCCCAAGCGCTTCGTGACCTACACCCTCTCATCTCCCACCACGCAAGTCCAACCTATATACTCACAGCAAGAGTATGCCAAACCTGGTGACTCACTCAACTACCGCATACCAGTCGTCATAGATGTAGCCAACAAGCAGACGATCTACCCCAAGTCCACCGACCTCTTCCGCAGCCAATACTTTGTAACCGCCCCTGAGTGGGACGAGAGCGGACAGACCCTCACCTTCGAATTCAACGAACGAGGCCACAAGACCTACCGTGTCCTTGAGATGGACCTCTCAGGCAACATACGCACCCTCATCGAGGAACGCAACGACAAATATGTGGCCTACTCACGCAATCTGCGCAGAGATCTTGATGCAAACCATATCCTTTGGAAGAGCGACCGCGATGGCCATGCCCACCTCTACCTCTACGACCGCAAGAAAAACCGCCTCACACAAATCACCAAAGGTGACTACTGGGTGAGAGACGTGCAACACTGCGAGATAGACCAAAAGGGCAAAGGCTACATTATTTTCTCAGC
The DNA here is from genome assembly GCA_036303125.1 of Bacteroidaceae bacterium. Classification (GTDB taxonomy): domain Bacteria; phylum Bacteroidota; class Bacteroidia; order Bacteroidales; family Bacteroidaceae; genus Minthosoma. The sequence continues at coordinate 36,403 of JAXJBE010000081.1, read as the reverse complement.
CAACGGCATGAACTGCAAAAACATCGGCACACCCACATCCAGCCTTGACGGTCGCATTCCAGAAGAAGACCCATATAACATACACTACTACCGCATAGACCTCAACGGGAAAAAACTCGTAGCCCTCACTCCAGAGCGCGGCCACCACAACGCAACCTTCGATCGTGAGCGCAAAGTACTTATCGACACATACTCAACAGTAGACACACCACCCACAACTGTCCTCCGCTCTGCTGCAGACGGCAAAATCATCAGCACCCTTGAGACAGCAGACATCAGCCACCTCAAAGAAACAGGATGGCAAGCACCCGAAATCTTCGTGGCACCAGGACGCGATGGCAAGACCGACATGTGGGGCATCATACAACGTCCACGCAACTTTGACCCATCCAAGAAGTACCCCGTCATCGAGTATATCTATTCTGGTCCAGGCGACCAGTACGTGCCAAAATCCTTTACACCATGGCTGTGGAATCTGGCAGATCTCGCCGAACTCGGTTTCATTGTCGTCCAACTCGATGCAATGACCACATCATACCGCTCACTCGACTTCGAACAAGTATGCTACAAGAACCTCAAAGACGCTGGATTCCCTGACCGAATCGCATGGATTAAGGCTGCTGCTGACAAATACCCATATATGGACATTGACCGCGTCGGCATCTACGGCTGTTCGGCTGGAGGTCAGGAAGCTCTCGGAGCCCTGCTCTTCCACCCCGACTTCTACAAGGCTGGCTATGCCGCATGCGGATGCCACGACAACCGCATGGACAAGATATGGTGGAACGAGCAATGGATGGGATACCCCGTAGACAACTCATACATCGAATGCTCCAACGTGGAAAACGCTAAAAACCTTCAAGGCAAACTCATGCTCGTCGTAGGCGAGATGGACGACAACGTTGACCCTTCATCATCCTACCAAGTCGTCAATGCCCTCATCAAGGCAAACAAAGACTTTGAGTTCATCCTACTCCCTGGCGCACACCACACTATGGGTGAGAACTTCGGAGAGCACAAACGCTATGACTTCTTCGTCAAAAACCTCCTCGGCATCGATCCACCAGCGTGGAGCGAATTAAAGTAAACACTATCACCTCACATGTAGGTACTCTATATTATATATGCAAGAAAACAGAACTAAAGAATTAGGAACAAAACCCATCGGCTCACTCCTCTTTAAATATGCCGTACCTGCTGTCATAGCCATGACAGCCACATCACTCTACAATATCATCGACCGTGTTTTCATAGGGCGTATCCCCGATGTGGGCACACTCTCACTCAGCGGACTTGCCGTCACCTTCCCCATAATCAACCTCGGAGCAGCCTTCGGAGCTATGGTGGGTGTGGGTGCCTCAACCATGATATCAATCAAACTCGGGCAAAAGGACAACCAAACAGCCGAACGCGTGCTGGGCAACCTCGTCACTCTCAACATCATAATGGGTACACTCGTAGGACTTCTTGGCCTGGCTTTCATAGATCCCCTGCTCGTCTTCTTCGGTGCATCAGAGAACACCATCTGCTACGCACGTGACTACATGACCATAATCCTATGGGGCAATGTCATCAGCCACAGTTACCTCGGGCTCAACAGTTCTCTACGCAGCACAGGCCATCCCTACGCTGCCATGGCAGCCACCGTGATAGGAGTCACCTTCAATGCCATTCTCGACCCGATATTCATCTTCCACCTCGGCCTTGGCATCAAGGGAGCGGCATACGCCACAGTCATCGCTCAAGCAATGACACTCATCTATGTCATCATAATCCAGTCCAACCCTAAGGACATCATACACCTTCACCGTGGCATCTATGGACTCAAAAAGAAGATAGTCAAAAACATACTGTCTATCGGACTATCTCCCTTCTGCATGCAACTCTGCGCATGCCTCGTCGTCATCCTCATCAACAAGGGGCTGACAAAACATGGAGGCGACCTTGCAATAGCAGCCTACGGCATAGTCAACAGCATAACCTTTCTCTTCATCATGGCTGTCATGGGCATCTGCCAAGGCATGCAGCCTATAGCAGGCTACAACTTCGGAGCCCAGAAACCAGAGAGGGTCAACGAAGTGCTGCGCAAGGCTATCCTCTATGCCACCATCACCATGTGCTGCTCATTCATCCTATGCGAGTTCTTCCCCCACTACCCCATCATGATGTTCACTGACGACCCAGAACTCTCAGCCATAACAACCAGAGGAATGAAAATCATCGTGCTCATGTCGCCCGTTGTAGGTTTCCAAATTGTCACGGCCAACTTCTTCCAAAGCATCGGCATGGTCAAAAAGAGCATCTTCATCTCTGTCAGCCGTCAGCTCGTCTTCCTCTGCCCCTTTCTCCTCACATTCCCCAACTACTGGGGTACAGACGGAGTATGGGCCAGCATCACCACCGCAGATGGCATATCCACTCTCATGACAGCCTTCATGCTGTGGCAGTTCTACTACAACAAAGACAAAATGCGCATGCCGCGCATACGCATGAAGAGCACACTACTGCGCACTTTCTTCCACAACCGATTGACCCCATGACACACAACTTGGCATCACCCACACATACGGGTGATGCCAAATATTTACTAAATATGTTGAGGTCCACGAATTACAATCCAAAAACACAATGAGATATTTCATCACCCTATCCTATGACGGAACACGCTACCACGGATGGCAGATACAGCCCAACGGCATCAGCGTGCAGGAAGTGCTGAACAAGTCACTATCCACCCTACTGCGCCAAACCATCGAAGTGACAGGTGCTGGACGCACAGACGCAGGAGTCAACGCCAGCATGATGGTGGCTCATTTTGACACAATCCAGCCCATTCCCTCCAATCTCGCATACAAACTCAACAAATTCCTTCCGCCCGACATAGCAATACAACATATAGAAGAGGTATGCTCAGAAGCACACGCTCGCTTCTCCGCCACCTCACGCACCTACCATTATTTCATCGTCACGGAGAAAACACCCTTTGAGCCGTACGCCTACCGCTTTCCCCAGCCGCTCGACTTTGACCTTATGAACAAAGCCGCTGAGATATTGTACGAATACACAGACTTCACATCCTTCTCAAAGCTGCACACAGACGTTAAGACCAACAACTGCAAGATTACCCATGCCCACTGGCAGCAGGTCACTCCCATCAAGTGGCAATTCACCATCACTGCTGACCGCTTTCTCCGCAACATGGTCCGCGCCATCGTAGGCACACTCATAGAAGTTGGCAGAGAAGCAATCACTCTTGACCAATTCAGAACCATCATCGAGAAGAAAGATCGCTGCTCAGCAGGCACATCCGTCCCTGGCAACGCCCTCTTCCTCGCTGATATAAGCTACAGCAACACACAGTTACAAAAGCTATAATGGCATAATGACTATTAAAGCTATCGCTGCTATAATCACTATTAAAGCTATCCCCCTCCCCTCATAATCAAAAACAATCATGTGGTTACTATTAGCATTTGTCTCAGCCTGCCTGCTGGGATTTTATGATGTCTTCAAGAAGCAGTCACTAAAGGCCAACGCAGTCATCCCAGTGCTCCTGCTCAACACACTCTTCTCCTCCCTCATCTTCATCCCATTCATCCTGCTCTCAGCCCAGGGGCTCATAAGAGAAGACAGCATTTTCTTCACCCACTCCTACGGATGGGCTGAGCACAAATACATCATCATCAAATCATTCATCGTCCTCAGCAGCTGGCTCTTCGCCTACTTCGGGCTCAAGCACCTGCCATTAACCATCGTAGGTCCAATCAATGCCACACGCCCCGTCATGGTGCTCATAGGCGCCCTCACCTTCTTCGCCGAAAAACTAAACCTATGGCAGTGGACAGGTGTCGTCATAGCCATGATTGGACTCTACATGCTATCCCACTCAAGCAAGAAGGAAGGCATTGATTTCAAGCACAACAAATGGATTATATTTGTCATCCTGGCTAATGTCCTGGGCGCCATCTCTGGGCTGTATGATAAGTTTCTCATGGCATCGCCAGCCAACCACGGAGTAGGCCTCGACAAGATGGCCGTTCAATCATGGTACAACATATACCAGTTTTTCATGATGCTGACCATGCTCCTTCTCCTCTGGTGGCCCACACGCCACAAGACCACACCATTCCACTGGAAATGGAGCATCATCCTCATCAGCATCTTCCTCTCAGCCGCCGACTTCGTATACTTCTACGCTCTATCCCTCGACGGTGCCATGATATCCATCGTCTCAATGGTGCGCCGCGGCAGTGTCATCGTCAGCTTCCTCTTCGGAGCAATGGCATTCCACGAGAAGAATCTCAAATCTAAGGTTATCGACCTCGCCCTTGTCCTCCTCTCAATGCTTTTCCTCTTCATCGGAAGCAGGTAAAAACACTAGTGAAATCAGGAAAAGACAAAGCTTTTGATGAGGAGGAAGACATAGACCAACTCCATTAGAGAGAATACAGCAAAATGCCGACGCTATGAGACTGAATTCGGATGGTATGATCTGATGACAGCAGACGGTAAGGTAATCACACCTCCTTCATACTGCAGCATCAAGGCAGCCAGACACCTTCATTATCGCAGAGGTGTCTGGCTAACGTCATTTCACCATAATCTTCCTGGTCTGGCCATCTTTATATCTGTACACATTCATTCCCCTGACAGGATGAGAGATACGCCGGCCAGAAGAGTCGTATATGCCGATAAGAGAACGGCGAGCCGTCGACTCGTCTGAATCGTACAAGTTGTCTATAGCCACCTGAGGGTCATAGTCGTAAAAGATGTCAAGGAAATCAAGCCTCGATGCGACCCACCCCGTGATTCTCTCCACACTATCATTGTTAGAGTTGCGTTTATATGGAGTTATGCCATGAACCATACGTGTAGCTTGCCACAGACGGCCTTCGTGGCGCACGATATCCCCAGCATAGTACGTCTTTGCACTCGAATAGCTTGGCACTTTGGCATATTTCTCCCACTCCTCACATACTGTCCATCCAGCATTGCATAACACATCGGAATAACAAGGACTTTCTGGCCAGCGTTCTTCTTCCAAAGAGTAGTAATCATCACCTACCCTTTCATACCAGTCTCTGATGATGCCGTTAATAAGATTCGCTTCGAGTACACCTTTGTGGCGCAACTGACAATACCGTTCTCTCACATCATCGTTGTAGTATTTATCAATCCAGTAGAATGGACCAGAAGTAAGAGGCTCCATTGGGATGGTAGCAGGCCGTACCACCCCATAGAGATTTATGCCAAACGTTTGATCGAGATCGTAGGGTGTCACAGCCCATTTCTTTCCATCGTATGTAAACCATTGCCAGTTTTTCAACGACCCGTCACAGTTGTATTGAAAATGATACAGCACATTGTAATCAATCAGACTCTCAATCTCATAGCGTTTCTCTATCTCTTCCCTCATTCTATCCCTATCAGCACCAGCAGATTCTATCTCCTCCAGTTCATCACGGTATGAGCTAAGCAACCGAATATGTCTCTTCACAACAGCAGACCTCAGCATAGATTCTTTCTCTTCTCTGTCATCGGAATTATTAAAATAATTGCTGCTCTCGTCCATCAGTTCCCTTGGTCGATCACCGTTATAAGTGCTGCCATCCATACAATATAAACTTTTCGGATTTCTTACCTCAAACTGCCCCCATGTGATATTTCCGCCAAAGATGCTCACATCACTCAGATTACCGTCGAGATGAATATGCTTATCATTATGCTTGTCCATGTTCATATTCTTGCGACTTTTCTTCAGTTGCCAAGCATACACTCCTTGAAACCTCCCATTCAAAAAGACAATACAAGGAAACCCATCAGGGAAGCATCTCGCTCTGCTTTCTCCCTCTATACCAAAGCGTTGCCAGAACGGTAAACGGTCGGCTATCATTTGGGAATACAATTTATACCCCACTTCTCCTATTCCGCGCATGACATCCGTATAAAACGCTTTGAGATGATAACTGTCCTGTTTCACCCATTCGCCTATGGTTAGTTCGGTCTCAGTCTTGCCGCTTTCTTCATCCCACGCAAAGTCAATGGTGAAATTCTTCTTAGGATACCTCACTGAGTATGATCCCTGAACAGAAATGGCAATTGGCTTCTTAAAACGGATGGCTTTACCATCGAAGAACTCTATCCATCCCTTATAGACTTTCCCCTTCATCGTAGGCAATTCAGACATTCCACTTATGTTGGCAAATGCCAGCCTTGGCTCATCCATCACAATATGGTCTTGTTCACTCATATCTGCCGACAGCTCCAATCCCTTCTCTTGAATAACGCGCATGAACATGCCTTCATCACCAAACGTGTTCGGTAACGAAGAATCCGCATCATCGGCATCACACACAAATGTATCTACAAGACATTCATATTCATCACATGACATGGCAACAGCTTGTGCCAATGACGCTGGCGTATGAACGAGAAATACAGCCAACGATATCAGCAATCTTATATACCCTATTCTACCCATTATTCGTTCCTGGCTTTAATGGTTCTTTTGCAAATTCAGTTGAATTCTTGTTAACAACGAAAGATATTATCAACCACACAAATTATCCGAACAATCAATCAAAAAAATTAGGTTTACGTTTGCGAGCCTCCTCTATATTTAATGTGTCGGCCTGTCGTCCTTCTCTCTTAGAACGCAGTTCGGCATATTTCACATTTAATTCATTCACAGTCTCCACTCTCTGCTCTGGATTGAGGAGACGCGCGCTGGCAATGACATTCTGCGATGCATCTTTCATCCAGACAACAGGACCTCTATATACTGGAGCTATCTTGAGAGCTGTATGAAGTTCGCTTGTCGTTGCTCCACCTATCATGACAGGAATATCCAGTCCCTTTTCGTCCAAAGACCTCGCCACGTTGACCATCTCTTCGAGCGAAGGAGTGATGAGTCCTGACAGACCTATGATATCCACCTTCTCCTCAATGGCCTTGTCCACGATAGCTTCTGCAGGCACCATAACTCCCATGTCTATTATCTCGTAGTTGTTACATGCCATAATGACACTAACAATATTCTTTCCTATGTCGTGCACGTCACCTTTGACAGTCGCCAGAAGCACTTTACCTGCTTTTGCAGCACCTTCTGCTCGGTTGGCCTCTATCAGAGGTTGAAGTATGCCAACAGCCTTTTTCATCGTGCGCGCCGTCTTCACCACTTGAGGAAGGAACATCTTGCCTGCCCCAAAGAGTTCGCCGACAATGTTCATAGCATCCATCAGAGGTCCTTCAATGATTTTCACAGGATTGTCATACATGCCATTAGCCTCGGCCAAGTCCTCTTCAAGATAGTCGCCAACACCCTTCACGAGAGCATGCTTCAGTCTATCCTCAACAGTGGCTCGCCTCCAGTCATTCACATTATTCTTTGGCATAATACCTCCATTCTTTATCGCTTCCTTCTCCGCATCTTTCTCTGACTTAATACGGTCAGCCACTTCAATGAGCCTCTCCGTTGCGTCCTCATTGCGATTGAGCAGCACATCGTCAATCGCCTTCAGCACATCCGCCGATATATCACTATATATCACTCCGGCTGCAGGATTGACAATACCCATATCCTGTCCCTTAGCAATAGTGTGATAAAGGAACACCGCGTGCATCGCTTCACGAATATAGTTATTGCCACGGAAGGCAAAAGAGAGGTTGCTGACACCTCCCGACACATGTGCGCCAGGCAAATTCAGTCTTATCCATTCTGTAGCACGGATAAAATCAAGAGCATAATTGTTGTGTTCCTCTATACCTGTGGCCACTGCCAGCACATTAGGGTCAAAGATTATATCATGAGGATTCATGCCTACTTCTTCCACAAGGATGTGGTAAGCACGTTTGCATATTTCTATCTTGCGCTCGTATGTAGTGGCCTGCCCTTGTTCGTCAAAAGCCATCACAACGACAGCGGCACCCATCTTCTTCACGGCACGTGCATGTTCGACAAACACAGCCTCTCCCTCCTTAAGAGAAATACTGTTGACAACACACTTACCCTGCACACATTTCAATCCAGCCATGACAACATTCCAGTCGCTGGAATCAATCATCACGGGCACCTTAGCTATATCAGGCTCGCTCATCATCATGTTGAGGAATGTCGTCATCTCGGCTGCAGCATCAAGCAAGCCATCATCCATATTCACATCAATGACAAGCGCCCCATCTTCCACCTGCTTGCGAGCGATAGAGAGAGCTTCCTCATAGTTTTTCTCATTTATAAGTCTCAGGAACTTACGTGAACCAGCCACGTTGCACCTCTCTCCCACATTGACAAATCGAAGTTCGGGAGTAAGTTCGAGAAGTTCGAGACCACTGAGCCACATGTTCTCAGGCTTCGCCACAGGCACTCGGGGCTTCACGCCCTCCACAAGCGAAGGATAAAGAGCTATGAACTCATCCGTTGTGCCGCAACATCCACCAATGATATTGACCAGTCCCTCATCCACAAACTCCTTCATCTGAGCCGCCATCTCCTCAGGTGTCTGGTCGTACAGCCCAAGAGAATTCGGAAGTCCCGCATTGGGATGGACAGACACATAACATGCAGCCTTAGCAGCCATCGATTTCAAGAAAGGCTTTAGCTGACGCGCCCCAAACGAACAATTAAGGCCAACAGAGAACACGTCCGCATGCTGAATGCTCGCAATGAAAGCCTCAACAGTCTGACCAGAAAGAGTGCGTCCTGCGCTGTCACTAACCGTTAGCGAAACCATCACTGGCACTCTCCTACCCTTCCTCTCCATCACGGCCTCTGCCGCATAAAGTGCAGCCTTGACATTAAGAGTGTCAAAGACTGTCTCCATGAGGAGAGCATCAACACCACCATCCATAAGGGCAACAATCTGCTCCTCGTATGAAGCAGCCATCTCATCAAAGGTAACGGCACGCAAAGCCGGGTTGTTGACATCAGGCGATATGCTCAAAGTCTTATTCGTAGGTCCCACATCACCAAGCACAAAACGAGGTTTAGCAGGATTGGCAGTCGTATATTCGTCAGCCAACCTGCGAGCAATCTTGGCAGCAGCGAGGTTAATGTCCCTGCAACAATTCTCCACATGATAATCAACCATGGACACAGGCTGGGAGGTGAAGGTACATGTCGTGATAAGGTCAGCCCCAGCTTCAAGATATTTACGATGTATGTCTTCAATAATATCAGGGCGTGTCAGGCAGAGAATATCATTGTATCCCTTCATGATGCCTGGCACAGTGGCAAACCGCTCGCCTCTGAAGTCTTCCTCGGTCAATCCATAAGACTGAATCATCGTTCCCATGCCGCCATCCAGCACCAAAATCCTTTGCTTGATTATTTCTTGTATCGTGTTCATTGAATGTATGTGTGTGTGCATTAACAGCACCCGCTTTCGCTTGCGCCGTCAGTTTCATATTTCCTTCAGTCTTAATGCTTCATAGCCCGATCCATCTCCCTCCTGTCCTCTTTCTCTTTGAGAGACTGCCTCTTGTCATACTCTTTCTTGCCTCGTGCAAGAGCAATAACAAGTTTGGCCAGTCCCCTCTGATTGATGAAGAGCCTGACAGGCACGATGGTATAGCCCGGCGACTTAGTGTCATCTCTCAGGCTAATGATTTCTTTCCTGTTAAGGAGAAGCTTTCTTTCCCTTCTCTCCACGTGATTGTTGTAAGACCCCTCCTCATAAAGAGCTATGTACATATTCTTGACCCACATCTCGCCATTGTTGATATAGCAATATGTGTCCACAAGACTTGCCTTGCCAGCCCTAATGCTTTTGATTTCAGTACCAGTAAGGACGATGCCTGCTGTGAAGGTATCAATAAACTCATAATCGAATGATGCCCTCTTATTCTTTATATTTACCTGTTGTTGCTTTACTTTCTTTGCCATAATCAAACGTACTTTTCAATATTTTTCATCACCATCTCAGCCACAGCAGGACTCACCTGCTCCTGATGGTCATCAAGGAAGTCATCTCCAAGCATGTTCAGGTCGTCAAGTTCCTCATACATGGCCATAAAGTCCTCTTCCGACATGTCGCGCAGCAATTCTTCCTTATGGAGATTATACTGTTTCTTTGCCTCAAAGAGTAATTTGGAAAAGTCTTTCATTCCCCATTCCTTCTTCACAACGTACGGAAATGGACCTTCCAACACATAGGGACCATAACCGTTGACTATCAACTGTATGAATCCACCCTCCATCACCTCGTCAAGCATATATCGATAACAGAGCAAAGCGTGCTGTTCGACAGACAACAGTTCCATGTTGTCAGCTGTCAACTGGCCGCCTACCGCATCGAGATAGGCATCCGTAACGAACGTGATGAAATCCGCACTGCCAAGTTCATCAAACTTTGTCTTTACTTGATTTGTATCTAAATGTACCATATATAATATTTATACTTTTTATATTCCTTATGTAACTAACACTAACGCCAGATATGAAAATTTCATTATATGACAGCAGACTATACCCTACTCCATGTTTTATGCAAAGTTACACCAAGTTTCGTAAACAACAACCAACATTGACTATATTTTATCGTTTAACATGCTTTTTTACCTAAAAATGAACTTTTTCTTTGGCTGTAATAAAGAAATAGCGTACATTTGCACAAACAAAATCACACAGCGGGCAACATCCCTATATATCACGCATTAGTAATAAATTATTGGGGAAAGTCCCAATTACTGCCATCACTATGAGAAAAGACAAACTAACAAGATTAGCCCTTAGCGTAGCATGTACATTAGTGCTCACGCTGTCTGTCCACGCACAAGACAAAAACATCACCCTTACCATTTCGCCTTCACAAGATGCAGAAGGCTGCGACCTCTACATCAAACCGCTATCCACTTCCACATCCTCCGATCCAATACAGATGTCAAAAACAGGAGCTTCCTTCACAGCCTCTGTACCCGCATCTGACGTCGCCCTCTACAGCATCGCCTGCATCCGCAATCAGACTCAGGCCTTCTCCACCGTCACCATCAGCGGCGAGGCAGCCTCCCAGTCACTACCAGTCAAATTTGCCAGCAATATTCTCGTTGCCGACAACAATGATGACAACAAAGCCTTAGGAGCTTATGCTGCATGCGCCACAGCCAATGACATACGCTTATGGACTGACAAAAATGCCAGCACCGACCAAATCAAAGTCCTCCTTCAGAGCTATACCTCAAAGGCAGACTCTGTGCTCAATGCATACCAGTGCAGCGACAACATCAACAAATACATACGCATGTGGGCATACACAAGCACATACAATGCCTTCACCTCCCTACCCAACATCACAGGATGCAAACCTAACGAGATGCCTTTCAAGGCTACAGATGTCATGGACAAGCCAGAGCAAGTCCTCGACTCGCCTATGGCAACCCTCTTTCCAATAGTTCCAACACTTATCGGCAGCTTTATTCCTCGCGAGTCTTCACTCATGCAACAGATGGATTGGCTACACGGAAACTTCAAATGCGCCGGCATCATCAAGCAGGTAAGCGATGCTACCCTTGAACAGTTCATCTCACGTTTCGACTATGCGGGCAAATATGAGGAAGGACTCAGCCAACTCAAGGAAGTGACAGCTAAATACAATATTGACGAACGTTACATCAACAAGTTCATCAGCAACAAAGCCACTATAAAGGGGAGTCCATTCCCCACAGGACTCACCTTCACAGACATTGACGGCAAGACACATACCATCGACGAGTTTAAGGGCAAGTATATATATATTGACCTTTGGGCTTCATGGTGCGGTCCTTGCTGCAAGGAAGTGCCATACCTTCAGACTCTCGAAAAAGAACTTCAGAACCCCAACGTTGTCTTCCTATCCATCTCTATCGACACAAAGCCAGAACCATGGAAGAAGAAGATGACAGACCTCAACATGCACGGCAACCAGTGGCATGATCCGCAAGGACTTCTCGGCAAGAACCTCAATGTCAGGGGCATTCCATTCTTCGTCATCTATGACAAAGAAGGCAAGCTATACATGCACAACGCTCCACGCCCAAGCCATCCCCAGACCAAGGCTTTACTCGAAGACTTAAAATAGTTCAAGGGAACTTCTATAAATTCAATTTGAGGGAAAGTTCTATAGATTCTGTTTGAAGTGATTATAAAATAGATCTATAGAACACCCTGCCAGAACAAACAAGACGAATTACCACTACATATTTTAATCATCTTATTATTTAATTATTCTATTATGATGAAAAAAACTTTACGTCAATTACCCCCCCTACTCGCAGCATTACTGCTGCTCATCTCTGTCCCTGCATCAGCGGCAGTAAAGTCCATGACCGAACTTTTCGGCAAGTATAAGTTCACAGCCACTATCGAAGTGACCGAAGCTGGCAAAGCGTTTCAAGACTACTTCGCAGCAGAGAGCGAAGTCATCATCACAAAAGATGAAGCCAATATCTATAGCGCTCAGATAACTGGGTTCGCTGGCGCCAAAGGCTCTGAGGCCATCAAGGTCAATGCATTCTCTGAAGAGAAGCAAATGTTCAAAGTGAACAGCCCAAGCGGCAACAACTATGGCGTTTTCGGCAATGGCGTCTACTATTCTGATGCCGATGGCAAGTACCCATTCGGCGCAGACGGAATCGACCCACTCTACTTCACCATCAGCGAAGATGCCCAAACTATTACAGTGCCAGACTTCACACTCGTTGCCAACTGTGATTTTGACAAGAGCACATGCGATGTCCTTGTAAAGTACACAAATGTCAAGATGGAACTCATCGAAGCAGAAGTCATTGACATTGCTGACATCACAGGCGAATGGACAGTCAAAGCAGGAGCAGGCCAATATGACACCATGGAAGGCTCTCCACTTCCCACTTCTTACATTCTTACTCTCGCCCAGAATGGGGATACTAAGACCTACAAAGCTACATTCGCCATCGAAGGCCTTGCACCATTCACTCTCGACGCAACCTTCGACGGCAACAAGCTATCCATCCCTTATGATGGCAATGTTGTAGACGAAGCTAAGGGTTACAAACTTGTAAGCTTATATAGCACAACATCTGGCAACATATCCTTCACATACGCATCCAAGACATCCATGACCGCAGACAGTCCTCTCATCATTGGCACTGTCAGCACAGAAGAGGTTGAAGGTGAAACAAAAGAAAAGATTGAATTCGTTCAATGGTGGATGAACGGTAGTGCCAAGCTGCCTTCTGACATACCTGAATTCTCTTGGGCTGGCACATACAATGCTGTTTCAAAAGGCTACATGGATTTCACTCAAGGTGCTGACATTCTGCCTAATGAAGGTGAGACTGTCATCACATACTACGATGCCATCAACGCATACTATATCACAAAGCTCTTTGGCTTCGATGTGTACACTCTGAATCAGGGAGGTCTGAAGCTAACTCCTTCTGAAGACAATGCCAATGAGGCTGAAGTATCACTCAACAGCAGTCCTTATAAATGGATATACATCAAGTCTTCTGAGGACTTTTCCACATGGTACAAACTCACAGATGCCAGCGGACAGGCCACAAGCATCAAACTCACAGTCAATGAGGACGGCACACTCACACTCGGCGACTTCTTAGTAGCCAAGGGTGAATTCGGCAACGAAACAACATACGTGTGCGGTTATCAATCCAACACCCTCACCTCCGCTTCTGCACCAGAACCAGCTTCATGGACAGGCACATACACCGTCACAGCAGACGTGACCAAGTATGTTGAAGGTGACTATCCAACAACATTCGAGATGGTCATCGACCCAGAAGGCGACTACGGACAGTTCATCACATCCTTCATCACAGCTGACACCTATAGTGCCAACTATGGTGGCATCAAAATCACAAAGGACGAAACAGATGAGAACAAGATGACCTTCAGCTCTGACAAAATCGTCAAGACTGTTGAGGCTGGTGTACGCTACTGGAAGATTAAGGACATGAACGGCAGCAACAGCGACCTTACTTGCACACGCAACGAAGACGGCACATACTCAATCAGCTCATTCAGCCTGTTCGAGATGACCTTTAATGAAGACTATTCAACTAACGAGAAGCCCATCGCCCTCTATGAGAACGTCAAGGCAACCAAGACCTCTGAGGTTTCTATCGAGTCAACAGAGGCGGCTCCAAGCCTTAAGATATCTGTCAAGGACGGTGTCATCACTCTCGGCAAGGAAACAAACGTCATCGTAACAGACATGAGCGGACGCACACTCTTCTCTGGCAAGGCGCAGACTGTCAGCGGCCTCGAATCAGGCACTGTCATCATCCGCACAGCAGAAGGCTCTATCAAGTGCTTCATCAAATAACATAACCCTGTCAAAAGTCATTGACACTTATTCACTTATGATTTAAGAAATGACATCACGACATTAAAATATTTAAGGAGTTCTCTGCGGATGCCTTCGCGTCTGCAGGGAACTCTTTTGTTTCAAACACAAAAGATAATGACCAATCCAACCTACAAATCCCACGCTTGCAACACCATAGCAAGACTGTGTCTCGCTGCCACGCTGACAGCAGCACCAGCAGGACTCACCCCCCCCATACATGCAGCTATAGCTACAGACGCACCAGCACCACAAGACAACAATGTGATAGTGCAGGGTGTTGTATACGAGAAAGCAGTAGCTCAACCTCTTCCTGGAGCCAGCATAGCAATATACCAAGGCGACAAGCTCATCACCGGTACAACATCCGACCTCGATGGTGCATTCAAGGTGTCCGTGCCAGTCAAGGACTTTGAGATACGTGTATCCTATATGGGCATGGTGACACAGACCTTCCTGTCCGCCAAGACAAAAGATCTGCAGAAGATGAGAATAGACCTTGAGGATGACAGCCAGCAGATTGGCAACGTGGTCGTAACTGGATTTGTCGACAAAAACAAGGAGTCATTCACTGGCGCCGTCACACAGATTACTGGCGCAGAACTCAAAATGGTGTCCAACACCAACATCATCAATGCAATAGCTGCACTGACACCCGGCATGTCCGTGGTACAAAACACTTCACAGGGTTCCAACCCCAACCATGTCAACGAACTCATCCTGCGCGGCACCAGCTCATTCTCCAACCAAGGACAAGATGTCAACCAGCCAACCATCATCCTCGATGGCACAGAGATAACGATGCAGGAGCTCTATGACCTCGACATGAACGAGGTAGAGAATATCAACGTGCTCAAAGACGCTTCTGCCACAGCCCTTTACGGTTCGAAGGCAGCAAACGGTGTCATCGTCATCACACGCAAACCTATCAAGAACTCAAAGGTGCGCGTGCAATACAACTTCACGGGCGACCTCCAATTCCCCATGCTCGGCGACTACAATGTGCTCAATGCCGCCGAGAAACTCGAATACGAACGGCTGGCCGGACTCTATGACGCCAAGGGAGCAGTCAACTCCACCACAGGAATCCCCGAACAATATGCCCTCGATGAACTATACAACGAACGCTACAAGCGCATAGCGGCAGGCCAAAACAGCGACTGGCTCTCACAGCCTGCACGCGTGGCCCTCTCCCACGACCACTCCCTTCGCGTCTACGGCGGAGCATCCAACCTGCGCTACGAGCTCACCGGACGCTACGGCGACACACGTGGTGTCATGAAAGGCGACTACCGCAAACGCACCAGCATAGGCTTCAAGCTTGACTACTTCATCAAGGACATGATAACATTGTCCAACCGCACCACCTATTCCGAAGTAGACACAAAGAAAACCCCATACGGTTCCTTCTCGCAATATACAAAGATGAACCCATACGACCCCATGTACAACGAAGACGGTTCGGTCAATACAGACCTATCATGGGACACAAACAATCCTCTCTATGAGGCTAAGCTCGGCAGCTACTCAAAGACAGGCACCCACTCCCTGTCCAACAGCTCAGACGTGAGATGGGACATCAACCGCATGTTCCGCATCACAGGCCACCTCAACCTGACAAGCGCGCTCGGATGGTCAGACTCCTTCACTTCCCCCAAGTCACTCATATACAAGAACGAGACAGACCTGACCAAAAAGGGACAGCTCTACAAGTCAGACACCCGCACCAACAGCTATGACGCAAATATCATCGGCACATTCAACAAGCTCTTCGCTGACCAGTCACTCATCAGCACTTCATTAGGATGGGAGGTCAACTACGACAAGACCAGCACAGAAAACACTGAAGCCATCGGATTCTTCAACGATCAGCTCTCCTTCATAGGCAACGCCTCAGGCTATCCATCAGACCGCCAGCCCTCCGGCTCACAGGGCGAGTCAGCTTCAGTCGGCGCATTCCTCACAGCCAACTATTCCTTCCGCAACCGCTACTATGCCGATGCCACATGGCGCATGACCGGTTCGTCACAGTTTGGAGAGAACAACCGCTGGGGCAACTTCTGGTCTGGCGGCGCAGGATGGAACATCCTCAACGAAGAGTTCATGCGCAGCCTCCGCAAGGACATAGACCTCATGAAGCTGCGTTTCAGCATGGGATATACAGGCAAGGTGGCCTTCAGCCCATTCCAAGCCATGACCATGTACCAGTATCTCAACACATACGAATATAAGAACGGCATAGGTGCAGTGCCTGTCACCATCGGCAATGTAGATCTCGCATGGGAGCGCACCATGAACTACAACCTCGGCTTTGACTTCTCCATGTTCGACCACAGGCTGAACTTCGTCATCGACGCATACATACGCAAGACGACCGACCTCCTGCTCGACAAGTCCATGGCTCCATCCACAGGTGTCACTTCAGCCACTGCCAACCTTGGAGAGATGGAAAACAAAGGTCTTGAGTTTCAGGTTGACGGATATGTCTTCCGCAACAACGACTTCTACTGGAAGCTCGGCGCTACAGGCTACATGAACCGCAACAAGATAACCAAAATCAACAAGGCACTCGAAGAAATCAACAAGGAGAACGAGGCCAACTCATCATTATCCCTCGTGCCACTGCCACAGTATGCAGAGGGCGAAAGCACCACAGCTCTCAAACTCGTGCGTTCAGCAGGCATCGACCCGGCAACAGGAAAAGAGATATACATCAAGCGCAACGGTGAACTGACCTTCGTATACGACGCAGCAGACAAGGTGCTCATAGGCGACACCGAACCCCGCTTCCTTGGCACCATCAACACCAACTTATACTGGAAGGGATTCAGCGTCTACGCCCTTTTCAACTTCCGTCTCGGCGCATGGGTCTACAACACCACTCGCGCCAGCAAGGTAGAAGGGTCTAATCCTAAGTACAATGCAGACCAGCGAGTCTTCGACAGCCGCTGGAAAGCACCTGGCGACATAGCATTCTATAAGAATATAGCCGACAGTTCACGTCCTGAACAGACAGACCGCTTTGCAGAGAAGGAGAATACCATGACCCTCGGCACACTCAACCTGAGCTACGAATTCAGCGATAAGGTATGCAAGAGATTCTCTGTGCACAACCTCCGCTGCGGCATCAACTTCACAGACATCCTCCGACTCTCCACAGTCAAGATAGAACGAGGCACCGACTACCTCTACAGCCAGGGCTTTGAGCTCTACTTCAATGTGACACTCTAAGCATCCCTCCTACCTCAATAATCCATCCACATATACACATATATACATATATATATATTATACAAGATGAAAAAAATCATATCCATCATACTCACAGCATCAGCACTGACACTGACAACGTCATGCGACGACTTCCTTGACATCACACCAGACGGACAGGTCAAGCGCGATGAACTACTCGAGACCAACGAGGGTGTGGAAGACGCCCTATACGGCGCATACGCCCAGCTGCGCAAGCCAACGCTCTACGGGCAAGAGCTCTTCTACTCCTCTCTCGAAATTATGTCGCAGACACTCTGGTGCTATGGCAATGCCACCACCAAGGCTCTCGGCCAGTACGAGTACACCAACACGGAAGTGAAGACCATCTTCGCCTCCGCATGGACAGACATGTACAACAACATATCCAACGTCAACAGCATCCTCAACTCGCCTCTCATCCAGAACGCGTCCTCCTATCCAGCCACCATCTACCGCGGCGAAGCACTCGCTCTGAGAGCATTCATGCACTTCGACCTCATGAGACTCTTTGCCGAGCAGGTAACGGTCAATCCCAAGGCCGACGGCATCCCCTACGCCACGGAGTTCTCGCTCAAGGTTCCGCCATTTGAGTCACTCGAAGACAACTACAAGCACGTACTTGCAGACCTCACAGAAGCTGAGACTCTCCTTGCCGGCGAAGACAGCCACAAGGACACATCTCCCTTCATGACCAACCGAGAGATACACCTCAACCTGCATGCCGTGCGCGCCTTGATGGCTCGTGTATACCTCACCATGGGCGATAAGGCCAAAGCCCTCCAGTATGCCAAGCTCGTCATCGAAGAGAGCGGACGCTCCATCAAGAAGAAGACAGAGGTGCAGAACGACCTCGCTGGCGTGCTGTCCACAAAGGAGTGCCTCTTCGGTGTCTACTACGCCAACCTTTACAGCCTCGTCAGCCCCAAACTACAGCAGACCGTGTCATACTCATCTCTCGACCTGCGCAAAGACTTCATGGAGATGTATGAGCTGAACATCAGCGGACTGGACTACCGCACCAATGCATACTTCACCTCCGTGGAGTTGGGCGGAACAGTCAAATACCGCCTCAGCAAGTTCACCGACATCTACGACCTGCAGAACAATGCTTCAGCTCGCCCTGCTTCACTCGTACAGGGCATCAACATGATCCGCCTGCCGGAAATGTACTACATAGCAGCCGAATGCCTGCTCTCTACAGACTATGAGCTCGCCCTTGACTACTTCAATGAAGTCATCACCAACAGAGGCCTCGAAGCACTCGACGGCACAGGCGCCAACACTCTCACACAAGATGTCATCAACACAGAGCGATACAAAGAGATGATAGGCGAGGGACAGACCTTCTTCAACATGAAGCGCCAGAACCTCAACATTGTCTCCTATGACAACTCCGTCACATACACTCCTGCCAACAACATCTATGTCATACCAATACCTGACGCTGAGATAGAAAACAGGAACTAACAAGACAGCTTAAAGATACCAGCATATCGTTTATCAGGATGGACCATTTTTCAACCATCCACCTCATCCCACACAATACTATGCATACATCCAAGATAATACAAGCATCAGCCCTCGCCCTCGCGGTCCTTGCCACCTCATGCAGCGAGACCGACTATATGACCTTCGACTCATCTCGCGATGGAGTCTACTTCACCCGAGACACTCTCACATACTCCTTCAGCGTCACGCCGATGGAGGTGAGGACACACACATACCAGATTCCCTTCCGCATCATGGGAGCCACGAGCGATGCTCCGCGCCAAGTCGCATTCAGCATAGACCAGGCCAGCACCACCGCCAAAGAAGGAGTACAATACAACATAGGCCAGGCTGTACTGCATCCCAACCAAACAGAAGGATACATCCCAGTGGAAATACTGCGCGACGGACTTGAAGGCAACTACAATGATGGCTACACCAAGTACACGCTCACCATCGACCTTCAGTCCAACGAGCACTTCAAACCTACGCTCGACTCGCTGAGCCAGCGACGCACCCTCACCTTCGACAATGCCATTGAGCAGCCCAACTGGCTCGACGCATACGGAGATAAAGTATGGAACACATCCGTCTTAGGCGTATGGCATCCGCTGAAGTTCATCAAGATGGTGGAATATTTCCACGCATTAGAAGACATACAGCCAGAGACATACAAGAAAATGGTGGACGCCTACGGTGAGAACCTCGAGAACATACCTTATGGCGACCCCCACGTCTACCGCACAATCTTCAAGAAATACATCTACTCTCCAATGTACGACTTCTTCAATGACCCAGCCAACCACGATGCCATAGTCAACGAATACCCTGACTTCCCGTTCGATTTTCCCTACCCGTTCGCCTAAATGGACTCTCCCGGCATAAGACGCTGCGACTTTTTTGACAGAATAAACATCAACAATAACAAACATCCTCACTACAATGCGCAAATATCTCATCCCAAACATATTATCCATGCTGACAGCATGCCTCATGCTCTCAGCATGCTTCGATGACGATACGACACTCGCCACACGACCTCTCTCAGAGATAGTGCTCGACACCTTGTCTCTTAAAAAGGAGTACAATATCGACAAGAACGAGACCCTGACCATCACTCCCGTATACGAACAGACCAATGGCGGCAAACCCGTCACCACAACGTGGGAGATAGACCAAAAAGTGTACAGCAACGAACCAACCCTGACCTACACGGGAAACGTCCTCGGCTCATGGCAATGCCGCCTCATCCTTGAGAACGAAGACGGCA
Source organism: Bacteroidaceae bacterium (assembly GCA_036303125.1). Taxonomy (GTDB): domain Bacteria; phylum Bacteroidota; class Bacteroidia; order Bacteroidales; family Bacteroidaceae; genus Minthosoma. The sequence continues at coordinate 16,078 of JAXJBE010000081.1, read as the reverse complement.
AAACATTCTACACCTTCAAGCTCAACGTCAACTCTCCATACGAGGAGGGCATAACCATCCTGAGCAAAGACGCTGAGGGCAGGCCATACCTTGCTTTTCTCCCATCGTCACTCGACGGCTCCACACCAGAGTTCTTTGACTACGACTGCCTCTCAAAGAACAATGGCGACACATTCTTCGCCTCCAACCCCTCCGACATCGTGCAGAGCGCGGGCACACTCATCTTCTGCTGCCAAGGCAACGGCACAGACAGCGATGTGCCAACAATATACTACGTCAACGAGAAAACACTCGTTGTGGAAAACATTTTACGTGTCACTGAATTCCCTGACTTCAAGCCAACGATACTCGGCATACCTTCTGTGAACGCGTCAGGTGTAGCCTACCCTATTATCTGCGAGAACGGCAAAGCCTACGAATTCTCCACAACAGAAGGAGTCATCGTCAAACCAACCAAACTCCAGTACACCTATGCCCAGAACATGGTGGTGCGCGACAACGGCTCAGGGTGGAACTACGAAATCCTCGCATGGGACAAGGAAATAGGGGCCCTCGCGCTGATATACAACGGCTATGGCCCGTACTACTGCAGCAAAAACTACCTACAGCTGCGCGACAACTGCGCTGGTGACAACAACTACTTCAACGGCCGCGACTTCTGCAATATGACATACATACGCATGACCGCCAGTCAGGCCAGCACCAACAGCCATCAAGTCCTCGTCATCACCAACAATGGCATGCTCGTCCAGAAGACAGTCCTCTCCTCCACATTCTGGGCATACAACTACGACACACAGGAGACAGTCCTCGCCGACAATGGCGGTTCGACCATCGCCTGTGTAGGACAAAGCCCTGTGACAGAGACCACTCCCACCATTGCCAACCGCACCTACTTCTCTCTCCTCTTCGGCGAAGGCAACAAAGTGCGCAGATGGAACTACACCACATCACAGCTCCTGACCAATGCAGACTGCCTCCTCACCGTAGGCAGTGATGAAGCCATCATCACAGGCTTTGAGATGAGCGCAGACCACAAGACTACCTACGTCTCATTCTACGAACCTTCACTCCCAGGCAAGAACGGCAGCCTCTGGCTCTTCGACACCGACACAGGCAACGTGTTGGCAAAATACGACAACATCTGCTACAAGCCAGTCAAGATGATTTACAAAAAGAAATAATCACCATGTTATAACATTAAACTATGAAAAAGACACTCAGACCTCTCCTCCTCGCCATCGCCGCCCTCGTTTGCGCCTTGGCCTCAGCACAGGAGCCTGCACCATCTCGCTCCATAGCACAGACCTTCACCATCCCTGCCCCCAACTACAAGATAAGCCCATACACAGGCATGGACCGCCAAGGATGGATAGACGCCGCCACATATCTTCTCGACGGAGCCTTCACTTACATCAACGACATCGATGACCCGATGTACTTCCCCAAGCAGCATGAGAAGACCTACCCTAACAACCCAGGCCAGATACCTACAGCCAAGCTCGAAGGCTTCTGCCGCACTCTCTTCATCGCTGCCCCCCTGCTCAAAGAGAATCCTGACCTCACGCTCAGCGGCATCAAGGTGGCAGACTACTACCGCCACCAGCTGCTCAACATCATCAACCCCCAAAGCCCCAGCCACATAAAGCACCGCACAGGCGGGCCAAGCCAGATACTCGTGGAGTTTGGAGCCCTCGCCATCTCACTCACCACGGCCAAGAATGTCCTTTGGGATCCACTCACCAAGGAACAGAAAGATGAACTTGCCGCCACCATGCTGAGCTATGGCAACGGCCCGACTATCGGCTCCAACTGGATGTTCTTCAACGTCTTCGTCATGAGTTTCTTCAAAGAGCAAGGCTATGCCGTCAACGACAAGCACCTCGACGACTGTCTCAAGAAGCTCCTCGCGCGCTATCGCGGCGAAGGCTGGTACAATGACGACCCGGCCTACGACTACTACAGCATGTGGGCCTTCCAGATGTACGGCCCCATCTGGGCCAAGACCTACGGACACTTCTATCCGGAGTATGCAGCGCAGTTCCTCAAGAACCAGCGCGACATGATTGACAACTATCCATACATGTTCAGCGCCAAGGGAGAGATGAACATGTGGGGACGCAGCATCACCTATCGCTTCGGCGCCATCGTGCCCCTCGCCCTGCTCGGCTATCAGGAAGACAGCAGCATCAACTACGGATGGATGCGCCGCATAGCCTCCTCCACCCTTCTCCAGTTCATCCAGAATCCAGGCTTCCTCCAGGACAATGTGCCGACACTCGGCTTCTATGGTCCATTTGAGCCATGCGTGCAGATATACAGTTGCCGCGGCAGTGTCTACTGGTGCGGCAAGGCCTTCCTCGCCCTTCTCCTCCCGGCAGACAACCCATTCTGGACAGCCAAGGAGAACAACGGCCCATGGGAAAAGGCATTCAAGAAGGACCATGTATACAATAAGTTCCAGCCTGCCACCAATCTTCTCATCACGGACTATCCCAACGTGGGAGGAGCAGAGATGCGCTCGTGGTGCCACGAGACTGTAGCCAAGGACTGGCAGAAGTTCCGCAGTTCCGAAAACTACAACAAGCTCGCCTACCACACTGAGTTCCCATGGATGGCAGACAGCAAGGACGGAAAGGTATCAATGAACTACGCCACTCTCAACAGCAAGCAGGAGTGGGAAGTGCTTCGCCTCTACGACTTCAAGGGCTTCGACGATGGTGCCTATAGCCGAACAGCCGAGCTTGAGACCGATGCCAACGTCAAATACGACCTTACGGACATCCCACTCCCCAACGGTGTGCTCCGCATCGACCGCGTCACAGTGCCCTCACCTACCACCGTCCGCCTGGGCCACTACACCCTGCCCAAACTCAACGGCAAGACACTCGGAGAGCAGACAGCCAAGTCATGCCCATCAGCCATCATCATCGGCAACGGCGACCACAGCCTCGCCATGATACCGCTCTACGGTTGGGACAAGACCACGGTGTCCTATCCCACAGGCCTCCACCCTGTCAGCGACACCTGCGGACTCATCCAGTGCGAGAAGAATGTCTCTGACCAGCAAGTTTTCGTCACCCTCATGCTCTGGAAGAAAGGCTCTAAAGCCTTCAGCAAGAAGGAACTCGATGCGGTCAAGGACGTCAAGGTTGCAGCCGACAACTCATCTGTCACTGTCACCATGGCCTCAGGCGAAGCGAAGACCATCAATTTCTGACAACCACAAGAAGCATCACACCACAAGACAAGCGGCTGGCTCCCTCCATGGTAGCCAGCCGCTCGTCTTGCTTATACTATCTTGCCATCTTATAAATATTCTCCACGTCCTCTCTCGTCAGCACCTTAAACTTTCCCTCCGTCTTCGTCCCACCATGCGTGCACTTACGAGCCATCTCACTGATTTCCTCGTCTGTGACGTCACGTCCTATCAACTCATGAATGCTTGTTGGCATTCCTATCCTCTGATAGAACCGCTCAAGAGCCTCTATGCCCTTGAGAGCTGTAGCGTCAGGGGCTGTGAAGTCATTAGCGACTCCCATCACATTAACCGCGAACCTTACGAACCTGCTCACGTTGGACTTATACACGGTCCTGGCCCAACTGCCCCATACGGCAGCCAAGCCGGCACCATGGGTCACATCAAACATTGCGCTCAGCTCATGCTCAATATGGTGAGTAGCCCAGTCACCCCACATCCGGCATCCTGTCACATCATTATGAGCCAAACTGCCAGCCCACATGATTTGTGCCCTCGCCCTGTAGTCCTCGGGATTCTTCAGCACATCAAAGACACACTCCTGCATCGTCCTCATCAGAGCCTCAGCTATGTTGTCCGATATCGTCATGTCACCATCCACATTGAAGTAACGTTCCATCGTGTGCATCATGATGTCGGTCACACCAGCTGCCGTCTGGTATGCAGGCAGGGAGAATGTCCGTTCCGGATTCATGATAGCAAACTTAGGGCGACAGATATTGTTAGAATAGCCCTGCTTGATGTCTCCTTCCTCGTTGGTGATGACACTCGCTTCGCTCATCTCACTGCCGGCGGCAGGGATGGTCAACACACATCCCACTGGCAGACAGATCTCGGCCTTAGCCTTGCCCACATAGAAGTCCCAGACCTCTCCCTCGTATGGCACTCCATAACCTATGGCCTTTGACGAGTCGATGACACTGCCGCCACCTACGGCCAAGATAAAGTCCACCTTCTCAAGACGGCACAGATCGATGCCTTCATGCACCTTGGACAGACGCGGATTGGGTTGGGCACCGCCCAGAGTCACGTATGCGATGCCTGCGCCTTCCAGCATAGCGCACACCTTATCCAGCAGCCCGGACTTCTTTGCGCTCTGACCGCCATAATGCACCAGCACCTTGCTGCCGCCGTATTTCTTCACCATAGCAGGAATCTTCGCTTCAGACTCCCTGCCGAACACCACCTCTGTGGGTGCGTAAAAAATAAAATCCTTCATGTCTGTTTATTGAAATTCATATATTCATTACTTGGGGAGACACAGGCGTCCTGCCGAGACAGCCTTGCATCATCATCGCTTGGTGCAAATTTACATCAAAATCCCGAATTATAAGTCTGCCAAGATAAAGAATTTGATTTTTCTTTAGAGGAAAGGTGCATAAAGCCTTTTACCTGAAGAAACAAAAGGTATATAAAAAGCTATCTGCCACCACCTGCAATGCCGTCTCCCACCCTTCTCTTGCCTCTTGAAAAAGTCCTCCAGACTCAACTCTCCAATCCAGCAGACCCAACTCTCCAATCCAGCAGGCTCAACACCCCAAATGGGCCTGCTCCCGAGGGCTTGGGAGCAAGCTCACAACCCCTCGGGAGCCTGCTCAAAAAGGGTGTTGGGCTTACGTGGAGAAATAGTCATGTTTATTACTCTTTTCAGCACATCTATTGCTTTTCTCTGCAAAAACCCGTACCTTTGCATCGTCAATAACGGTAAAACAAATTACATACATGCAGAAACATTATACACACCTCTTCTTTGACCTCGATGGCACCTTAGTCAACAGCGGTGAGGGCATCACCCGCTGTGCTCAGCATGCCCTGCGTCATTTCGGCATTGACGTGCCCGACCTCTCCTCCCTCCGGCCCTTTGTCGGCCCTCCGCTTGAAGATTCTTTCAAAGACTTCTACGGACTGAGCGAGGCTGAAGCTCATGATGCTGTAGAGGTATATCGCCAACGTTATTTCAGCAAGGGTGTATACGAGCAGAGTCCTTATCCCGGAGTCTTTGACTTCCTCGCCGAAGTCAAGCGCAGAGGATACGTCATAGCTATTGCCACAAGCAAGATAGAACGGATGGCAACCTTCGTCGTCAACACTCTCTTCCCCGAGTTCAGCAAGTATATTGACCATGTCTTTGCCAGAGATGATGACGGGGTGCGCCATACCAAGGCCGATGTAATACGCCACGGACTCGCCACCCTTGGCACAACGGACACAAGCAGGGTGCTGATGATAGGAGACAGGAAGTTTGATGTCGCTGGAGCTAAATCATGCGGCATTGACTCTATTGGCCTCCTCCTCGGATTTGGAGACGAGGAGGAACTAAGGACTGCTGGCGCTGACTATGTCTGCAAGGACTATGAGGACATACTGAACATCTTGAACGGAGAAGATGGAAAGGTGGATGGAAAGATGGATGGAAAGGTGGATGGAAGTGTAATGAAGAGCGATGGCTTTGATTATCGCAAACACTCACCAGCCATAGGCACAACAATCGAATGGCACGGCTGCACTCTCACCTGGACAGAGGAAGGCTGGCGCGCAGAAGTGAAGCACAGGATGAACAGACGCTGCAATGGCTGGGACTACTGCCGCCCATGGGTATACATGATAACTATAAAGACTCAGCGGCATACTCAGCCCCCAAGGCTCAAGAGCACTGCAGGCGGGAGGCAAACTGAAATAAACCAGGACGGAGAGAGGGGGGATGAAAGAAGGGATGACATGTACCCTGAGGTAATACCTCAGGAGACCACACCCTCTCATGCCACCCCCGCTGCCAGCAGTAGGCCCCGGCTCCTCACTGCCAGCAGTAGCCCCCGGCTCCTCACTGCCACAGACCCGCTATCCCCCCAGTGGCTCTCCTCAGTCATCTCGCGGAAGGGCAACCCACACCTCTTCGGCGAACTCAATGCCATAGACGGCAAGCCGTATATTGCTCTTAACGCATTCGGCACAGCCGTGCAATCCTGCATCTGCTCTATACCAGCACACTATCCCCAGTGCCGCATACTTCGTCTCATCGTCATGCCCAATCATGTGCACTTCGTCATCCATGTCAAAGAGAGGCTGCCGGAAAAGAAGCCACTCGGATATATAGTGCACAAATTCAAGGTGGCAGTCAATCAAGCATTCAAGGAGATAGTCTTGGGAGGCGACAAGACAATGCCTGTAGAGGTGGATGGCGCAGGCACTGACCCCAAGCATCCCAAGGTGGGCCTGGTCTTTGAGGAAGGCTTCCATGATCGCATCCTCTTCCGCAGCAACCAGCTTGACCACATGTGCAAATACATCCTTGACAATCCGCGCCGCCTGTGGGAACTTGCCCACAACCGCCAATACTTCGAGAAGATACTCCACTACCGCATCACCATGCCGCTCTTGCCAGGCAGCGGCACCAATGGCACTGGCCGATGGTGGGACTACTATCCTGGCGGCAGACAAAAATTAGAGACCGACGGAGGAGCCAGCGGCCTTCTCAGCCCGATAGAAACGACGAAGGACACCATGACGGTGACCTTCAATGCTATAGGCAACAGAGAACTGCTCCAAGTGCCAGAAAGGATGCAGATACAGTGTTCGAGAAAGATGACAGAGCAGGATATCGACACACTCATAACAGAGGCTGTGGAAGCATGCAAGCATGGAGTCATCATTGTCTCACCCTGCATATCCAAGGGAGAACAGAGAGTGGCACGCGCTGTCATGGACGCAGGCTATCCTCTCATCGTACTCTTCCCCAATGGCATACCCCCAAAAGAAGACATATACAAACCATACGGACAATATTTCGATGCTTGCAGCCGAGGCAAACTTCTCATACTCTCTCCATGGGACTTCACTCCAACCCAAAGAGCCATCGCAAGATGGCAATGCCTCATGCTCAATGACATGGCTGCGCAGATATCTGTAGGGCTATAGAGATATTCTGCGATAATACATAAAACAACCATCCCCTTGATGGAAAAAAACCATCTACAAACCATCCACATCATAATGAGAACAACCATTTACAAACCATCCCCTTGATGGAAACAGCCATCTACCTCTCCTTTATCAGCCTTGAAGCAATGAGTTCCACCACATCCACGTTGACAGCATTGCCAAGTGCCTGAAACTTCTGCAAGCGTGAGAGACCTGTATATTTGAGTCCCTCCATAGACTGGAGACGGGCGGCCTCATTATGCGAGATATAACGTCCCCATCGGAAATCCTCAGGAACAAACGGCCTGCCCTTCTTGTCCACAGCTCCACCGGGAGGGAAGGCAACCCAAGGAAGGATGGGAGTAGATGTGGTGCAGAGAGTGATGGTTGGAATATAGTTGAGCGAACGGATGCGGATGCCTGAGGGGCGAAGCTGTATGACATGATGCTTAAAGTCCCAGTCTTGATTAGTGCTCCACTCAAACATGCGCTGTGTGCGAGGGTAGTTGATGATTTTCTTCAGCCAAGGGTCAATCCAATCCTTATGACGCTCATAAAGGGCGCGGTTCTGACGTATCAATACCTTTTTGAATTCGGGATATGTCTCCTCATACTTCGTCTTCTGCATATAAAACGGCAAGTCCGCTATAAGCTCCTCCATCGTATTTCCCTCAAGCACCTTGCCATAAGCACCTCGCCGCCCTCTCAACCGCTCAACTGACTGATAAGCTGGAGGGGTGTCCTCAAACTCGTAGTCAGCACCAAACTCCATAGTGAAGATACAGTGTGAAGGCATATAGCCGTCACGCTCCGTCACGTTGTATACAAACTCCTGCCATGCGTCAAAAACAGGATGAAGAGCACGGCGCACAGGTTGCAGTCCGTCACAATCGAAAGGGTCGACCAATGTGCGCACGTCAGACACAAGTTTCTCATTGGGCTGGGGAAAATGAAACTTCTTGAATCCGCTGTATCCATTCTCATCACGCAGGATGCCAGCAATATAAAAACGAGGACGATGCTGTGGCACGCCAAACTCGTGAGGAGAGAACACACGCCCCTCGAAGTCATAGCCAAGAGCATAAAGTTTCTCCTGTATGATAGTCCATGTGCGCCCACCGTCATGTCCGGGCAGAGCCGACACATTCTCCAAGAAGATATACTTAGGCTGATGGTACTCGAGCACACGGCATATCTCATCAAAGAGGTTGCCTCGTCCAAGCTCATCCTCAAACCCCTGTTTCTTTCCAGAGAAAGAGAACGGCTGGCAAGGAAAACCGCCACACAATATGTCATGATGCGGGATGTCAGACACATCCACCTTAGAGATATCACCCTCAATGCGTGTATCAGGAAAATTTTCCTTATACAACTTGCGCAACTTTGGCTTTATCTCTGAAGCAAACACGCACTCATGTCCCAAACGAGAGAGAGCAAGGTGGAATCCACCCAAACCAGCAAACAAATCAATAAATCTCATCTATCTGTACTCTGTATTCTTCTTTAGCACTTACACATTATTTATATATATACAGGGAAAACTTTCATCATTACCCTACCCTTTCTTGGCCACAGCCATCAGTCCGAGGAATGTAAGCAGCCCGTTGAACATCAGCATCTCGTAGCCGAACTTATATCCAGTCAGTTTAAGCACCGTGTAATCTATAACGTAACAAACGAGAGGCGACGCCACAGCCACCCAAGGCACGCACCGTTCCCGCGGCTTGACACGGGTAAACATGCCGACAGCAAACAGGCCCAGCAAAGGACCATAGGTATAGGATACAAGAGTGTATATCATATTCATCACACTCCCAGACCCTATAGCATCGAAAGCGAGAGTGACCAGCACAAAAAGCGCAAACATCAGCAGATGCACCCTCTTGCGGTTCTTCTCGTCCTTCTCCCTGCGCATGATATCCACACAGAAGCTCGTCGTCAGAGCTGTCACAGCAGAGTCGGCTGAGGAGAAAGCACTTGCTATCACTCCTATGGTGAAAAGAATGATGCAGACTGTGCCCATGGAACCATCAAGAACTATGGACGAGAGAAGAGCATCGCCCGAAGCGGGGACATCACGCCCAAGGCTGAGGTATATATATGAGAGCAAGACTCCTAAGGAGAGAAAAAGGAGATTGACCGGCACAAAGAGCACTCCATACGAGCACATGTCCTTCTGAGCATCTCTCAGAGACTTGCACGTCAAGTTCTTTTGCATCATGTCCTGATCAAGCCCTGTCATGACAATGACCACAAATATGCCAGAAAGAAACTGTTTCCAGAAATATTGCTTAGACACAGGGTCATCGAAAACGAACACCCTCGACCTGCTATCATCAGCCACAAGACGAACTGCATCTGCCCATCCGAGGCCAAGCATGTCCACAGCCTCTACAAGCAGCATGGCGAGTGCAGCAATGAGACATACGGTCTGGAAGAAATCCGTCCACACCAAGGCTCTTATGCCACCGCGTCTTGTATATAACCATATCATTGCAGACGCTGCAATCACAACTACCGGATAGGGTACATCGGCGGCAGAAGCGAGACACAACTGAAGTATGCGACACACGACAAAAAACTTAGCTGCCGCCCCCAGCAACTTGCTCAACAGAAAGAACGAAGCTCCAGTCCTGTATGACACAGGTCCAAAACGTCGTTCAAGATACATATATATTGACGTGACCTTCAAACGGTAATAAAGAGGCAGGAGCACAAAAGCCACTATGATATATCCGACCACGAAACCCAGACACATCTGCAGATATGTCATGTCTGTCGTCAACACCCAACCAGGCACACCAATAAAGGTAACACCGGATATGCTGGCACCGACCATGCCTACAGCCACAAGCATCCATGGGGACTGACGATTGCCTGTAAAAAAAGCATCATTGCCCCCTCTCTTTGCCACTAAACGGGAGAGAAGGAGCAAGACAAGAAAATATAGAAATACTGTTACTAATACTAACATTCTTAATCAATCACTTATCTGTCCGATGACTCTGGCTAACAAATCAACAAGAGTCGACTTGTTCAACTGATTCATTGACAAGTTTTGCCTGGAAGCATCATTCGTTTTTCGCTATCTCCTCAGGTTTTTTGAGACAAGCTTTGGAAATAACGGCCACATTAGACCCGAATCCCTTCTTAGACTCAAAACGCAGTCTGACATCCATGCCATCAGCCAACTTGTGCGCCACGGCAAGACCGAGGCCGAGACCTGGAGTGAATCCATCATCCTTCCAGAAGATATCATACACCACATCCGCTTTCTCTTTGCTCAGACCGCAACCGCTGTCTGTAACGAAGATGGTGGCAACATCATTTTTGAGACTATAATACATGCCCATGGCTATAGAGCCGGAGGTGGTAAACTTAAACGCATTGCTAAGCAACTGGCCAAGGATATATTTCATGCGCATGCGGTCATTGTAGATATATACGTCTCGGCGCATGGCAAGCGTTTCGAATATGACACCATCTGGCACTATCTCGCGCCATTCGCCAGCAAGTTCCTGAATCAAGTCTAACACGTTGAACTCTTCCTTCACATACTGGATGCGTCCGCTTTCGATGCGAGAGAACATGAGGATATTCTCTATCATCGCTGTAAGGTTGGCATTGTTAGTCTTAATAATCTTGTCATATTCATGCAGTTCTTCCTCTGAAAATGCGTCTTGCGGCATGCTCACAAGCACATCGCTGAAACCGACAACAGCATTTAGCGGAGTTCGTATCTCATGGCTGATGGTTGTCATGAAGTCCTCCTTCTGCCGAGCCTCCTCGGCAAGATTCATAGCCAACCGCAACTCCTCCTCATACTTCTTCGTCTCATCGATATTGATAAGGATGCCATCCACGTGCTTATATGCCCCCTTGTCATGGGATTTATCATCATACATGACAACGAAACGCAGTTGCCACCAACGATATTTACCTTCTCCATCGATATCAGCGTAGACTTCATACTTATGCGTGCCTTCGATATCAACCGACTGCATCATTAGAGGCACTTCGTTAGCAAAGTCAGGATGCACACAAGAGATGATATCCTTAATCCTCTGTTCAGACCTGACTGTGTAACTGTCCGAACCATAAAGAGCCAAGTTGCGCATTTCCGAGCGGCGCTTCACATTCTCTATCAAAGAATGCATGGTACGGCCATTCCATGTATGCACAACAAGCACAACGCAAAAAGCAGCTACCAGGAAGACAAAAGTGATAAGCCCCCATGCAAGATATCCCCAAACAGGCATCGTCACTTCCTTAGGAGCACCAACAATGACAAAACGATTGCAATAATCCTTATATTCCAGACCTAAACGCTGCATAGCCACATAGTCCATATAGAACTTCTGCTCATGCTTGAGTTCTGGCAACTTCGTGATATCTGCCCCTTGCAAAATCCGTGCCCCCATACGAGCCATATCCGTGGCCACCGTCTCATAGCTTGAAAAATAGCCGCAGAGATACTTTCCCGTACCGTCAGCGAAACCGGCCTTGACAGCAGAGAACTGAGGGCGACCTGTCCTGTTGACAATGACTGGAGCAAACAAGTCTCTCTTGAGAACGAGCGCAGGGTATCTCCAAGAGTTAATGTAGAGCATCTCCAGGTGCTTGTAGCTCTCTTCCTGATCCATTAGCTTTGCAGCATTACGTTCGGGCGATTCAACAGAATGGATCAACACGATAATGCTGTCACGATACTCGTTAGAATTCTTGATAATATCAGACATGCTGAGATGGTAATCGGAGTTGTCCACAAATGGAGGACGGTTGATGGCATCTGCGAGTTCTACACGAAGCAAGGAATCTTGATGAAAGTAGTCGAGCTCTATATCCACAATGTTCTTGCCTGTCATCTCCACGGCCAGTTTAATGTTGGCACAGTATTCTATAGGGTCACTGATGACCACCATGTTCTTGCCCTCGCGCATCTTGCTCCACTCAGGGTGGTGAATGCCTCCAAACACAATCGGAATATTCTCCAACTCGGGAAGATAACCACTGTTCTGCACATTAAGGAAATCAACTGCCGCTCGGTCACCTTCAATAAGGATGACATCTGGCGTCCATCCCTTATCAAGCAAAGAGTCGCGCATCTGCTGGTGTATATGCTTAGTGCTTGCATCCGGGTTCACCCTCGAAAGATATACATTGCGCACATCGGCATTGATGTCATTGTTGATAAACTCTTGCAATAACACATCATCAAACTGCTGATAAGAACTGTATTCACGTTTGTAACCATGATAAACAAGGACTTTTGCACCCTTTACATCCTTCGCTTCTTTCTTTGTACAAGAAGCAGGCATGATAAGCCCCAGGCCAAGAGTTAAAAATAGTGCAAGGCACTGGACAAAGCGCGTCAGGCGGAAGAAGAACTTGCTTCCTCTGCCCAGTTCACTCTCAACTCCAATCGTGCCTCCCTGCTTTTCAATGATGGTTTTACTGATATTGAGTCCCAAGCCCGTACCCTTGTCGTTTTCGGTAACCTTAGAGTAGCGTTCGAAAAGTTTGTTCTTCTTTTCCTCGGCCACTCCGATACCCGTATCTTGAACATACACTTCTACCACGCCGTTCGGCTCATCTATATACGACCAACCGAGAGTGATTCCTCCTTCAGTGGTAAATTTGAAAGCATTGCTGAGGAAATTATTTATAACCTGCTTTGTGCGTGTCATGTCTATATTCACGATGACATCAGGTTCGGACATGACGAGATCAAACTGAAGGTGTGACGGTGCTATGATGCGGTTGGTGTTGTAGCAGTCATTGACCAGTTTGCACAGGGAGACTGGCTTCTGTATGATTTCGAGGTTGCCTGTTTCTACCTGAGTTTTCTTCATCACGCTGTCTATCATACTTAGAATCATATCTGTATTCTGGTGAATGATTTCGCCATACGACTCTCTTTCTCCCTCCTCAAAGACCATTCCAGGCATGGTGAGGAGAGAGGAGAAACCTGTCACAGCACCAAGCGGTGTGCGGAGGTCATGACTAATGTTTGCGAGGAAGTTCTCCTTAAGAGCCACCTGACTGGCAAGTATCTGAGCCTGTTCGAGCTGGTCTTCCACCTTCTTCTTGTCATCGATATTGAGAAGCAAGCCATAGAGTTCACCTGTTGCTGCAGTGTCATCTGATGCCAAATACATAACCTTACCCCAATACCAGTTTTTACCATTGTCTGGGGTCAGGTGCAGACGAATTGTCTTACGTCCCCTCTGTTCACGGAAGTTGAGGAGAAATTGAAGTGAATCCTTGCTGTCTTCATGCACCATGCCAATGAGGCCATCAACGCTAATGTGTCTGCTTGGCAAACAGAAGTATGTGGCGAACCTTTCGCTGACTGTAAATACATCGTCACAGAATGTCCATAACGTATCCTTTGCATTGGAAAAGACGAGGTCAAGAACTTTCTCTTCATACTGAAGCTCGTCAATGAGTTTCATCTGCCCTTTCTTCTTCCATCTGCCCATAAAGTATACAATGCCATAAACCAGTCCTGACACCACAAGCACAAACAGACCAACCCAAATAGTGTAGGAGACTGGACTTGAAAGATAGCTTGGCGCATTGACAATATTATATTTGCCACTATACATAGCATACGACATCTTTGGTCGCATGAGCTGCATAGCGTTCCAATCCATATAGTAGTCGCAAGCGTGCATACCTTTTGGCAGAGCCCTTGGATCTGTGCCATTAAGGATATGCACTGCGTAGTTCACCTGATCCTCCACCTGAGTCTCGGTGCTGGTAAAGTAGCCTCCAAGGAATAGCAAATCTGACGGGTTGTTAAACTGCTCCCTAATAGCTGTGAACTGCGGCCGACCAGACCGCCTAACCAAAGTATTTGACCAGATATCATACTTGACCTGCAGATAGTCCATCATGTCAGCATTTTGAATTATATTCCAAGTGCGTGCCTTAGCTATCGAGTCAGACTCGCCTTCCACCTTATTTTTGTAGGGTGTAGCACATGAAATGGTACTTACAATCATCTGTCCTGCAAACTTATTCTTCAAGAGTTCGCTACTATACTCTTCCAGATGAAAATCATAGTTATTGACAAAACGCAACGAGTCCATCAGAGCATTATGAAGCTGCGACCTCAGTTTATGGTCAGCAGTGTTATAATCCAGCTCAAAGGCAACAGCCTGCTTATCTCCACAGCGTCTCACCATATCAATGTTGCGTTCCCAGTCGATGACAGCCTCAAAACCTGTCATTTTAGGGAAGTTGACGAGGGAATCCTTAACCAGCGTGTTCACTCCAGCAAACACGCAAGGAGTAGTGACAAACACTGAATCGATCTCCCTATGCGACAGCACCCAATCAACAATAGGGTCATCATTGAGAAGAATGATGTCGGGATTCCACCTGTAAATGGAATCAGCGTACACAGGCCAATCATATTCGGTAAAGAGTGTGTCTGGACGTCTGACCATGTTAGCATATATATGGTGAATTTCCACGTCCATATCATAGGATTGGAACTCCTTTTCCATACACTTAGAGAACAACTCACCCTCTTCTCCTTCGTTGCTCCACGAATGCATGACAACAACGCACTTCTTTTGAACAGATTTCTTACTCCGATTTTGGCACGCACAAAACCCCATTGCCAATAGCAAAACAAGCAATGGGAATATACGGTGAAGTATTTTGACTATAATCTTCATTGATTGATTAAGGTTTATGACACAAAGATACGAAAAACTTCATATATCAATTCAAAAAAACTCAAAAAAAGGGTTTTATGAGTATTAAACGTGCCTGTTTCATGTTTCAATGGTAGCTGTTGATATATGATGCCAGCATTTCGGCACATCTTTCGCCATCCACACCAGCACTCACTATGCCGCCCGCATAACCGGCTCCTTCACCACACGGGAAGAGTCCTTGAAGACGCACATGCTGTAACGTCTCACGATTGCGAAGTATGCGCACAGGAGCTGAAGTACGAGTCTCCACACCTATCATCAGCGCTTCATTTGTCAAAAAGCCATGACAAGTCTTGCCGAAGTGCTTAAAGGCTTTCTGCAAACGTTGAGACACAAAATCAGGCATCCAAAAGTGCATGGGCGTGCTGATGACACCAGGGGTATACGATGTGCGAGGCATGTCGTAACTCATTTTACCATTGACAAAATGAGCCATGCGCTGTGCTGGAGCGGTCTGCTTGCGATTGCCCTGAAGGAAAGCAGCATACTCCAACCTTTCCTGAAACTCCAGCATGGCAAGCGGTGAGTCCAATGTCTCAAGTTGGTTAGACGGAGCTGGCGGCAACGACATCAGGCTCTGATCTGCTTTAAGGTCATCAACATGGAGTTCTACGACCATGCCCGAATTGCTCCACGGACTATTGCGGGCAGAGTTGCTCATGCCGTTGACAACGATTTGATTTGGTCCACTGGCAGCAGGCACCACCGTCCCACCTGGACACATGCAGAATGAATACACACCCCTGCCATCAACCTGAGTGACAAACGAATACTCGGCGGCAGGCAAGTATTGCCCACGACCTTCACGGCGGTGATACTGTATCTGGTCTATAAGATCCGAAGGATGTTCAAGACGCACTCCCACAGCAATATCCTTGGCCTCTATCTCAACTCCTGACGCACAAAGATAGCGGTATACATCTCTTGCGCTATGTCCTGTGGCAAGGATGACAGGCCCTCGGAACGTCTTCTCGCCACACGTGATGCCCTCCACCCTGTCACCATTGATGATGAGGGAATCCATGCGAGTTTCAAAATGCACCTCGCCGCCGCATGTAATTATGGTATTGCGCATAGCCTCTATTATTGAAGGCAGTCTGTCCGTTCCAAGATGAGGATGAGCATCTGCAAGAATGGATGCACTCGCCCCGTGCTGGCAGAAGACATTCAG
>JAXJBE010000080.1:0-12043 GCA_036303125.1 Bacteroidaceae bacterium | reverse complement strand
ATTTATCTGGTGAAACGAATTTTTAAAGCAAGTGGGTACACCCCGAACCGAACTTTAATTAGCAAGATTTTCAAAAATCTCTCGTGCTTACAGCGTATAGCTGCTTAGCACATTATTGAATTATTAACGAACTATTGATAGAGGCAAGCGTGGATGAAAGTTTTGTACAGGCAAAAAAGTTGTATGAATTTCGAGATACTTTGGATTATAGCAATCTGAAGATACGAGTTTCTGATAGGCGTTGTTTTCGCTATCTGCGTTATAATGCTCCTAAAAAAGCGCCAATGGAATTGGCTGATTTGGATATTTATGAGGATTCCTTATGTAGGAAGCCTATAGTCTTGAAATTGCTTACACCAGTGGATTCTACTTATAAACCAGAGAATGTAACAGACCATGATATGTTGACAACCTTTTATAGTGGGCAGCATAAAAGTTTAACCTATGAGCTGGATACTCCGTCTTCCATTCGGTGTGTAGATTTCTATCCTCGAACAGATGGAAATTTCGTGTGGGCTGGCGATACATACGAACTCTTATATTATGCTGGTGACAAAGGATGGGTATCATTGGGTAAGACTGTAGCTACAGGCAAGACAGTGGCTTTCCGTGGTCCCAAGAATGCCTTGTTTTGGCTTCGAGACTTGACACAAGGCAAGGAAGAACAGGTGTTTTTCTATGAAAATGGGAAGCAGGTGTTTAGTTACGATATAAAATAAACAGATAAGTATCAATAAAACAGATAAGTGAAACTTTTTAGCTCCGATAACGATATCAGAAAGGGAATAGGATTTTTGCCATTGCTGCTATGTCTGCTCCCTACGGTTCAGACAGTGACTCCGTTATGGTCTGAACCCTTGCTGTATGGTAGTGCCATAGGGAGTGTGTTATGCGCATTCTTTTGTATTTATGGCTTGTGCAGAGGTAAACATTTGCTTTGGCGATTGGATTTTGTGGATTTGCTGGTGTTTTGTTGGTGGCTGTATGTGCTAGTGCGAGGCTATATGCCATCGGAGGTTCCTTGCGCTCGGCAGGTTGTTACCTATACATCTTTGTTCGTATTGTATCTGATGCTGAGGCTTTTATTCATTGGCTTTGCGGTTAGAACAGTAGCTATAGAAAGTGCACTGTTTTTGGTGTGTGGATATGAGCTTTTATTGGGGGTGTGGCAATTTTGTGGAGGTGGCTATAATAGTGCTTCCGTTGCAATAAAAGGAAATTTTTTCAATTCAGGACCTTATACAGCTTTTATCGCCATTGGAGTGGCGATGGCTATCGTTTGGCTGAGGAAAGAGCAACAGTTCGGTGGATGGAAAAAATCCATCATGATAAAGGGAAATCTCTTTGTTCTTTTTGTGGGGATGGTCATGCTGGCGTTGATTCGGAGCAGGAGCGCCATCGTGGCTGTAGCGGTAGTGTTGTGCTGGCAATATAGAGGCTTGGTAAGAAAGTACTGTGTATATTTGACGTTTATGGCAATCGGAATAGGGGCATACTTGTTTTTCTTGAAACAAGGTTCGGCTCTTGGCAGAACGTTCATCTGGAGGCTTTCTTTGGGCATGTTGACGGATAATGGATGGTTAGGGACAGGATTGGGGAGCTTTGCTGGCGAATATGGCAAGGTGTTGCAAACTTTCTTTTCCTCAAAAGACCATATTGTCTCGTATGCTATGAATGCCGATGTTATCGACTATGCATTCTGTGACATATTGCAAGTCGGTGTGGAGCAAGGGTGGATAGGTGTGATATTCTGCCTAATGACTGTGGGAGTGACGATGTGGCGTTTGCGAAAGATCTCAGTTGTGTTGTTGGGAGGGGCTGTCGCATTGGAGGTCTTCTCCTTGTTCTCTTATTCTTTTCAATTGTTCCCTTACCAGATGGTTATGGTCGTATTGATGGCGAAGGCTGCCGAGAGGTCTAGCTTGGGTGTTGCTTTTTCGGGGAGGAAGATAGCTTTGCTCTGCTTGCCGTTGTGTGGCGTGATGGGATTGTGCTACCACTTAGCGAACCGACATTTGCAGGCCCATAGGTCTTATCAGACAATGGTAAGGATGACTCATGAAACTTTTTTGCAGGATTATAATCGCTTGCTCCCATTATGTGAAGACGACAAGTACTTCTTGTTTGATTATGCGCATTTGTTGCGGGTCAACAAACATTGGATGGATAGCAATGCGATGCTTCGCAGAGGTCTCTTGGTGAGCAATGACCCTATGTTTTGGGTGTTGATGGGCAATAACCATCGGGATTTAGGACAATATCGGGAAGCTGAGATTTGTTATGATAAAGCATTCGTTCAAATGCCGAATCGTATTTATCCGCTCTACCAAAAGATGTGCTTGTATCAGCAGCTGAATCGGCAAGCGGATGCGAGGGTGATTGCTAAGAAAATATTGGACTTTCAGGAAAAGGTGTCATCGCAAGCTGTGAGTGATATGAAAAAAAATGCAAAAAAAATGTCTGAAAAGTTTGTGAGTGTCAATATAAAATAGTACTTTTGTACCCAAATCTATAATCGTAAAACTAAACAATGACGCGAATGAGGAAAATAATCATATTGCTGTTGTTACTAGGTGTTGGCTTGACGGCAAGAGCACAAAAAGTAATTTCCTTGAACGATGCTATCCTTATCGCTCAACAGAATTCCTATGATGCTCAGTTGGCTCGCTTCAGCTTTTTGTCTAGCTATTGGGCTTATAAGTCGTTTCGGGCAGAACTGCTGCCTTCGGTGAGTCTGACGGGAGGTCTCATGAACTTCGACCACTCCAGGGTGGAGGCAAGAAACTCCGAGGATGGTAGAATCAACTATGTGGATAATAATTCCCTCACCAATTCGCTGACCTTGTCGGTGGAGCAGCAAATAGCTTCCTTGGGGGGTACCTTGTCGTTGAAGTCTTATTTGTATCGACTCGACCAGTTCGACTATAAGATGACCACGTACAATACCTTGCCTTTGCGCCTGTCTTATTCACAGCCGCTGAGGTCGTACAACGAATTGAAATGGCGCAAGAAAACGGAACCCAAGGAGTTTGAGAAAGCCAAGAAGGTGTATTTGGAAAAAATGGAGGACATTGCCATACAGGTGGCGACGCTCTATTTCCAAGCCATATCGTCCCAGTCAAACTATAGTCAAAATGTGAGCAAATTTTCTGATTTGGAGGCCCTGTATAAGATTTCGGAGAAGCGTCTTAACTTAGGCACCATTACCAAGAGCGACCTGCTGCAACTGGAATTGTCGAAGCTGAACACGAAGGTGGAGGTGAACAACTCAAAGATAAAAATGGACGATAGCTTGTTCGACCTCTTTTCCTATCTTCGTGTGACGGATTACGAGGATGCGAAACTCATTCCTCCTGCCAATGTTGCCGATATGGTGCTGAATGCAGACGAGGTGTTGCGAAAGGCGTGGGATAATTCTTCGCATTCTTTAACCCAGGAAATCTCCGTGTTGACGGCGCAGCAAAACCTGGCGCAGGCAAAATCTGTCAAGGGCATCCAGATGAGGCTGAATGCCGAGGTGGGCTTCAATCGCACGGCGGATGGTTTCGCTGCGGCTTACAGTCATCTGCAAGACAATGAAATCATCGGCTTGACCGTTACCTTGCCTATCTTCGACTGGGGCGTGCAAAAGGGAAAGGTGATGGTGGCGAAGTCTAACCTGGAACTTGCCAAGACCATGAAGGAACAGGCTGACCAAGATTATGTGCAAAAGATAAAGCGAGACATCTTGCAATTCAGTTTCCAATCCGAGCAATGCCGCACTTCGATGCGTGCGCAGGAAATATCCAACGAAAGATATGAGATTACCAAAAAGAGATTCGAGACGGGCAATATATCCGTTACGGAACTCAATACTGCCATCCAAGAACTAGAGACCGCCAAGTCGCAATATATTAGCCAACTTCAGACGTATTGGTCTTATTATTATACATTGCGTAAATACACCCTGTACGACTGGGATAAGCATCAAGACTTAACGGTTGATTTTGATAAATTGGTTCAAACAAACGGAAAATAATGAAGATGAAAATAAAAAATGTGATATGGGCTGCGCTTATCGTGGTGTCGGCATTGAACTCCTCTTGCCGACAGAAGACGAATGCGGAGGAAGAAAAAATGGTAAACGCTGAAAGTATTCCTACTGATGTTTATGTGGATACGATAAAATTACATCGGCAGACGTTTCATCGCCAGTTGATATGCAATGGCAAGCTGAGGGCTATCGAGAAATGCGAGCTTGCCTTTACCGATGGAGGCATCGTGAAGGGGGTGTATGTGCATAATGGCTGCAGGGTGGCTAAGGGACAATTGATAGCCAAAACCGATGGTGGCGGCGCCGCTCTGGAAGTGGAGAAGGCTACCAAGCAACTGGAAAAGGCAAAGGTAGATTTGGCCGACAGGCTCATCGGATTGGGATATGATGGCATTTCTGCCAACGTGCCTGCCGATGTGATGCACCGTGCCAAGGTGGCATCGGGGTATTATCTGGCCCAGTACCAGTTGCAGTCGGCTCGCAACAGTATGGACAAATGTGCGCTTGTGGCTCCTTTTGCCGGAAGAATCGCCGATTTGGAAAATAAGCGCAACCAACGTTTGGATAAGCTCTGCACAGTCATCAACGATACGCAACTCGATGTGGAGTTTAGTGTGTTGGAGGCTGAAATCAAGAATATCCACAAGGGGCAGAAGGTGATAGTGAGTCCTTTTGTTGACGAGAAGGCTCAGTATGCGGGTACGGTAACAAATATCAACCCAACCGTGAGCGAGAAGGGACTCATCAAGATAACGGCTCGCATTCCTAATCCTTCGGGAAAAATGCTCGATGGCATGAATGTGAAAGTTATCATAGAGAATGATGTGGCTCAATCGTTTGTGGTGCCTAAGGATGCTGTGGTGGAACGTGATGGCTATCATGTGGTCTTTCTCTACAAGGATGGCGAGGCTGTGTGGACATACGTGGATATCGCTTATAGCAACATTGGCTCATACGCCATCAAGGGCTGCGAACGCAAGGAGACGGAGTTGCATGTGGGAGATGTGGTCATCACTTCCGGCAACCTGAATCTGGCTGATGGAACGAAGGTGAAAATCAAGAAGAGATAAAAACAGTCAACGCCTATGATTAAGTATTTGATTCACCGTCCGGTGGCGGTAACGATGATACTGATTGCCCTGGTGGTGATTGGCATCGTCGGCATCAAGAACATTCCCATATCGCTGATGCCCGACATAGACATTCCGCAGATTACCGTGCAGGAGAGTATGCCAGGTTGCTCTGCGCAAGAGATGGAAAAACGTGTGATAGCTCCCCTTAGGGGGCAGCTTGCGCAAGTGTCGGGCGTGAAGAGCATCAGCTCAGACTCTCGAATGGATGTGGGAAATATCTTGTTGAAGTTTGAGCCTGGTGCCAACATCGACATGCTTTTCATCGAGGTGAATGAGAAAATCGACATGGCGATGGGAAATATGCCGAAGGATGTGGTTCGTCCCAAGATCATCAAGGCGAGTGCTTCGGATATTCCTGCCTTTTTCCTCAACGTCTCTTTCCGTGGTGAACCATCGGGGCAGGAGGCTTCGGCAAAGTTTGCCCAACTGAGCGACTTTGCCCGAAATGTGGTGTGCCGTCGCCTGGAGCAGTTACCGTCCACAGCCATGGTGGATATGAGCGGACTGACTACCTCCGAGATTCAGTGTGTGCCTGATGCGGACAAACTGGCGGCTTTGGGCATCACGGTGGAGGAGTTGCAGCGAGCCTTGGCTGAGAATGACATCCGATTGTCTGCCCTTACGGTGGTTGATGGCATTTACCAGTATAATGTGCATTTCGACAGTCAGATTTTGACGGTGGATGATGTGCGCAATGTTTATATCAACCATGAGGGGCGGATGCTCCAGCTCAAGGACTTGTGTAAGATAGAGGAGCATCCTGCCATACGCAGAAACATCGTCAGGCATAATGGGAAGAATTGCGTTACCTTGTGCATCATCAAGCAGAATGATGCACAGATGGATGAGCTGAAGAGCGAGGTGGACAATGTGATTGCCGACCTGGAGAAAACTTATCCTGATTTGGAATTTGACATAACTAGAGACCAAACGGAGTTGTTGTCTTATTCTATCAACAATTTGGAGTGGAACCTTTTGGCGGCAGCCTTTTTTACCTTGTTGGTCTTGTTGTTCTTTATGCGTAAGTGGCGCTTGGCTATGTTGGTGGCATTGTCCATCCCATTGTCTTTGCTCATCACGCTGTTGGCATTCAAGTTGTTGGGCATCTCCCTCAACATCATATCCTTGTCGGGATTGATTCTGGGTGTGGGTATGATTGTGGATAACTCCATCATTGTGATAGACAACATCTTGCAGAAATTGCATGGTGGCAATACCTTGGCAGAGGCGATATGTCAGGGAACCGCAGAGGTGTTTACGCCGATGTTGAGTTCTGTATTGACCACTTGCAGTGTTTTCGTGCCGTTGATTTTTATCGGTGGAATGACGGGTGCATTGTTCTACGACCAGAGTATGGGCATTGCCATAGCCCTTTTTGCGTCGTTGGCTGTAAGTGTGATCGTGCTGCCTGTATATTTCAAGGTGCTATATCAAAAGGTGCACAAGCGCAAGCTTGAGAAGGGCGAGGCTTTGGGGGCAGATGACGAGAAAAACGTGACGAAAACGAATCTGGCGATTTTACGCTGGTATGAGAAGACGCAGAGCTGGATGTTTGCTCATTTGCGCCTCTGTCTCTTCTTGTTCTTGCTCTCTGCCCCGGGACTCGTGGTGATGTTTTTAATCTCCGAGAAAAGGCAGATGCCGGAGGTCAGCTATACGGATGCCATCATGTATGTGGATTGGAATTCGGGTATCTCGGTGCAAGAGAACGATAGGAGAATCAGCCAGGTATTGGAGCATTGCAAGAAAGGGGTGGAAGCGACGACCTCGATGGTGGGTACGCAAGACTTCTTGCTCTTCCATACCCAAGACATTACCTCTTCCGAGGCATTGGTGTATTTTAAATGTGAGTCAGTGGATGATTTTCTGCAAGCCAAGAAGCGATTGCAGGCGTATGTGTCTGAGACTTATCCCGATGCGTCAGTCTCGTTTTCTCCTTCGGGCAACCTGTTCGACATGATATTCTCTTCTGGGGAACCTGAGTTGCGATTGAAGTTGCAAGACGCTGGGGGGCATCGCCCTACGGTGTCGCAGGCTATGGCTTTCACCGACAGCTTGCGCCGACATTTCCCAGATGTGATGGTGCCACCTGTGGTGACGGAGGAGAATTTGCAGTTGGTGGCTGACGTTGAGCAGATGACCATTTATGGCATCTCTTATGCCCAACTGTGTGATAGATTGCGCCAAATATCGGGAACCAACGAGGCTTTGCGCATCAACCAAGGGGCGGGAAGCGTGCCTGTGGTGATAGGTTCGTCCAAGGCGGACAGAGAGACCATATTGTCGTCTTCCATAGATACCCGGGATGGGGTGAGCATTCCTTTGAGCCTGTTGCTGAAGGAGCGTATGGTGTATGACTTTAAGCATCTGTATGGCTCGGAAGGGGGCGAATACCAACCTGTTGACATACAAGCCTCTGGCAAGGAGGTGAGACGAATCTTGGATTTCGTGTCGCAATACGAGGCTCTGCATGATGATGTGCGGATTGTTGCCAGTGGCGACTATTTCTCCAGCCGCCAGATGATCATGGGCTTGGTTTGGATTTTGGTCGTTGCCTTGCTGCTCTTGTATTTCATTCTGGCGGCACAGTTTGAGAGTATGATACAGCCAGCCATCATCTTGTCGGAAATCGTGCTGGATGTGTTCTGCGTGTTGCTGATATTGTGGTTGCTCGGTATGTCTATCGATATTATGTCGATGACGGGTGTCATCGTGATGGCGGGCATTGTCATCAACGACTCTATCTTGAAGATCGACACCATCAATCATCATCGACGGGAAGGAATGCCGTTGATGGAGGCGATAGAGCGGGCGGGGCATGAACGCCTGATGCCTATCATCATGACCTCGCTGACCACCATTTTCTCTTTGTTGCCATTTATGTCGAGAGGCTCCATCGGTGCCGACATGCAATTCCCTTTGTCGCTAGCCATCCTCATAGGCATGGTGGTAGGCACTTTGGTGAGCATCTTCTTTGTGCCAATCCTCTATTATTCAAAATATAGAAAGAATACAGATAAAATGAAAAATTGATATACGATGAAACTATCCTCTTTTAGTGTGATATTGACTTTCGTCATCTTGATGATTATTGGCGTGGCGTTGGCTCCTCTTATTGATGTGGGAACGGAACCGACACCACGACAGGGCAAACGTATGACCATCAAGTACGAGTGGCCTCATGTGTCGGCAAAGGTGGTGGAGCAGAACCTCACCTCGCCGATAGAGGGAATGGTGTCTGCGCTGAAAGGAGTGGAGAGTGTTTCTTCCAAGTCTTATTTTGGCAAAAGTGAAATCGTGGTCAATCTGAAGGAGAATGTGGATGTGTCCTCCGTCAGGTTCGAGATTTCTTCCTTGCTTCGACAGTCGCACGAACGATTGCCGAAGGGTGTTTCTTATCCTACGCTGATGGGAGGCGAGGTGGTCAGTGGCATGGCTTCGCACAATGCCCAGAAGCTGTTGCTGACTTATCTGGTGAATGCCGACATGCAGCCTGAGTTGATTAAGAATTTTGTGAAGGAGAATGTGGTCAGGCAATTGGAAGCTGTGGATGGCGTTAACAAGGTGGAAGTGACAGGCACGACAGATACATACGTGGAAATCAGTTATGACCCTATGGCACTTTCTGCCTACGGCATCACGTCGAATGACATTGCGGATGGCATACGCAACTATATAGGGCAGGATGAAATCATCGGTACGGTGATGAACACGACGGCTCAGGGAAACCGAGAGAAGATAGCCTTGCATCTCACCACCGAGTTGTTTGGAAAACCTTTGGGGGAGATGCCTTTGAAAAACATAGATGGAAAGGTGGTTTATCTCAACGATTTGGCTGCCGTGCAAGTGAAGAACCAGGACCCCGACAGCTATTATCGGGTGAATGGATTGAACACGGTGTATATCAACGTTTATATTCCTTCGGATGGCAAGACCGTGAGGATGTCGGACGTCGTGCAGGAGAAGATGGAACAGCTGAAGGCTGGCATTCACCAGAAGGTATATTTTCAGTTGTCGTATGACAGCGCCAAGCAACAACGAGAGGAGATGTCGAAGTTGCTGAGAAGAACATTGATGTCGCTTGCCATCCTGCTGGTGTTTGTTTGGCTTACCAATCGCGACTGGAAATATCTGGTTATCGTTGCTTCCACATTGGCTGCCAATCTGTTGATAGCCATCATCGTGTTTTGGTTGTTCGACATCAAGCTGCACATTTATTCCTTGGCAGGAATCACCGTCTCTTTGGGACTTATCATTGACTCTACGATTGTGATGGTCGATCATTATGGCTATTATCACAATCGAAAGGCTTTCTTGTCTCTGTTGGCGGCTATGCTCACTACGATAGGGTCTATGGTGGTCATTTTTTTCCTTCCAAAGGAATTGCAGCAAGACTTGTATGATTTCGCTTGGATAGTCATCATCAATCTGGTGGTGTCTTTGGTCGTGGCGTTGTTTTTTGTGCCAGCCATCATTGACCGGTGGCAATATAGCAGCCAAAGGCAACATCTCAGGTTGGGTAGGGTGGTCGTTATATGCAATCGCTTCTACTGCCGTTATATCGCATTCACCTCCCATCGTAAATGGGTGTATTATGTCTTGTTGGTGTTGGCATTCGGCATTCCATTCCAATTCTTGCCGGATCGCTTGGGGACGGATAGTGAAGCTGACGGAACGGAACAGGCGGATGATGAACATTTGCCTTGGTATGACGTGCTTTATAACCAGACATTTGGCAACCAAAAGTTTGTGGATACATACAAGCCGTTGTTGTCGGAATGGTTGGGAGGCACCATGCAGATGTTTGCCGATTATTTGGACGAGGATAGCCGCCGGGGTGATGAGAATGAGGAAAAGGTATTGCACATCCGAGCACAGATGCCTGTGGGCGGCACAGCCGTGCAGCTTAACCCCAAGATGATGATTGTGGAGGAAACGCTGAAGAAATATAAGGAAATCAAAGAGTTCGTCACTCGTATTGATAGGAGAAATGGCGAAATCGTTGTTCACTTCAAACAGGGTGTTGACAAGACCTCTTTCCCATATCGCCTGGAAAATGAGGTGATAGGCAAGGTGATAACGATTGGCGGCGCTGACTGGAGCACTTATGGCGTGAGCGAGCGAGGGTTTAGCAATGCCCTGAACTTGCTCTATCGCAGCAATCGCCTGACGCTTTCTGGCTATAATTACGACCAGCTCTATCGTCTGGCTGAGGACGTGTGCCGCTATATGAAGAAAAATCCACGTGTGCAGGACTTGACCATTGAGACCCCGGGCTTTGAAAACCAAGAGCCTGAATTCTTCATGGACTACAAAAAGGAGCAAATGGCTCTTTATCAGATGGCTGTAGATGATGCGCATCGGTCGCTGGAAAACATCTTGATGTCTAGCTATGTAGGGTATTATAAGGATAATAACATAGAGTCTGACGTATATCTCAAGCCGTTGCCTCCAACGTCTTTTGACTTGTGGCATGTAGAAAACGAACAGGTGAAGGTGGACTCTAGCGAGCTGTTTGTGCCAGAGGCGATGAAGATGGAACGCCGTGAGGCGAAGAATGTCATCCCTAAGAATAACCAGGAGTATATGCTGAATGTGGCTTTCAATGTGATGGGCTCTTATACCTACTCATCCGAGTATATAGACGGAGTGCTCAAGTATTTCAATAAGACATTGCCAGTGGGGTATCGTTGCGAGAACGCTTCTTACCACAGGTCTATCAATGAAAAATCAAATTATTGGTTGCTTTTCTTGATAGTGGTGATCGTTTTCTTTATTTGTGCCATTCAGTTTGAGTCAGTTCGCCAGTCGTTGGTGATAGTTTCCGTTATTCCAGTGGCGTTGATAGGCAGCTTCCTTACTTTCTGTTTTACGGAAATTCCTTTTGGCAGCGGAGGCTTCGCCTCCTTGGTGTTGCTGATTGGTATAGTCGTGAACTCGGGCATTTACATTTTGAGTCAATATAACAATATGCATCGCTTGTCGCACCGTGGCAAGATAAGGGATTATGTCAGAGCCTTCAATCATAAGATTATTCCTATTTTCTTGACGGTGTCTTCTACGATTGTGGGGCTGATTCCGTTTTTCCTTGATGGCAAGGACGAGCCATTCTGGTTCTCGTTTGCCACGGGAGTGACGGGAGGACTGCTTTTCTCCCTTCCTGCGCTGATATTCATCATGCCGATATTTTGCAAGTTTGGGGAGAAGGGAAATCGGTAATCTGTATTGTAAACATAATGAAATTAATTCGATGAAAATGATGTTATTTTTAAATAAAAGCTATGTAAACCTGCTTTTTGAGGGGGTGGGGGCTGCTGATGTTTGGAAGGTCTTATTATTTGCGTCTCTCTTGATGATTGTAATCTTACTTATTGTAATAAGGAATATGAAGGCAAGAAGTCTAAAGATACAAATTCTATATGATGCTACCAAGAGAGAATTGGGCTCTATTCAAAAGGAAATAAAGCTTCTACAACAAAAGCTGGAAAATCAAAATGGAATGTTGAGTATCTATGAAACGAATGGGAATGAAGACAAATGGAAAAAAGAAAAATTGTTTATGGAATCCAAGGTGGTTTTGACATTCCAAGGAGATGCTAATGTAGGTACGCAACCATCTGCTAGTGAATGGAAAGATTTGCAGAATTTGGTTGAAGCAAATCTGCCTGCGTTTTGGCAAAGAATGTCTTTGTTTGACGGAATCTTAGATGATGAGTTTAGAATTTGCTTGCTGACAAGACTTTCTTTTTCCCCTTCTCAGATTGCGAGTCTTTTGGGTATTTCAAAGCAGAGTGTTACCACAATACTGCGTTAAATTAATATTTAATCGTCTGTAAGTCAATAACTTATATTAAGAAATGCTTATGAAAACTTAACT
>JAXJBE010000079.1:0-22599 GCA_036303125.1 Bacteroidaceae bacterium | reverse complement strand
GGAAAGACAAAGGTACTACAAAGATTTTTTATAGCAAAAGGTTGCAAACGAAAACACAGGTTTTTGCAGGTGCGCCCAGTTAAGACTGTCAATGTTGATGAACTCATGCCTGTGTCGCGTGTGGAATTTGACTCAGAGTCAACATATACATTGAATGGCAATGGAGGAATCTCAGGAGAAGGTATGCTTGTGAAGAACGGCGGCGGAAAGCTTGTGCTTAATACGGTCAAGTCTGACTATACAGGCGCAACGGTCATCAATGCAGGCACGGTCTCTGTCAGAGACTTGGCTGATGGCGGCCTGCCTTCTTCTATTGGAGCTGCCTCGTCCGATGCGTCCAACTTACGCATTGGCAGGGCCGCGCTTGTTATAAACAACAGCAATGCCTCTACTAACCGAGGCATGACTCTCACCGACACAGCTACCATAAGCGTTGCATCTGGAACAGTTGCGTTTAAGGGCATCATTAAGGGTGACGGCACGCTGCTAAAGAGCGGAGCGGGACAGGTCAATATCACTTATGCGGGTGCTAACTCATGGGCATCGACCATACTTCAGGCTGGTACTTTGACCATGGGAACGTGGAACACTACCTTTGGTAAACTCGCCAGCACCATTCATGTGACAGGCAATTCCACACTCTCTATGTTTGACTGTAACTCAACCAGTACTATCCCTTCTTTGCAGAATATCATTGATATAGATGAGGGTAAGACGCTTACCTTCAGAGCCGGCAGCCGTTGCGCAGTCAGGGGCGCGCTAAGGGGAAAAGGTACATGTAAGATTAGTTTCCCTTATGTGCGCGGAGATGTGTACACCAACTGCTCGCAGTTTGAGGGTGTTTATGAGGTCTCATCCGGACAGTGGCGTCTTCGTCAATCTATAGATTTGTCTAAGGCTACTCTCCGTCTTGGGACTGGTGTCTATGCTGCTGGTTTCAGTTCGGATAAGAATGAAGGCAACTATACGCACAAGGTGGGCACTCTGACTTCTGCAGCAACAGATTGTACACTTTCCACAGGGACGTGGAATGTGGGCTATCTCTCTGAAGATGCCACATACGCAGGTGTGTTCAATGCGGCTGCCACTCTTAACAAATATGGAGATGGTCGTCTGATTCTTACTGGAGAGAGTCAGGGAAAGGTGAACATCTATGCAGGCTCAGTTGAAGCGAATAATAAGAAATCGCCTGTCACTACAGGCACTATAACAGTCCGTGATGGAGGTACGCTCGAAGGCTCTGGCATGGTTTGCAATGTGGCTGTAAACAAGAACGGTACGCTTGGTTCGGGCAAAGGCTCTTCTCTTGTGTTGGGCACTCTGACTGTGGATGGCTCACTCACGATGAGTGCGGGGGCTATTCTTCGAGTTCGTACTCGTTCTACTGCTGCCAACACACTATCTGACGCCTTCAAGGTCAGCGGCGCAATCAAACTTGCCGACCCCGTGATATCCATCACCAATCTTACCGATGCGTATCCCATCGTTGACAATGCTGTCATAAAGGTGTTTACAGGCAGTGGAGGGATAACACTCAGCGGTGAGCTGACCATCACACCGTCTGTGCCTAAGGCTGGATGGATGTGGGACACTTCACGTCTCGTTTCTGAAGGCATTATCAGCGTTGTGCCAGATCCTGTTGGCATTGGTGCAGTGAATAATGGTTCTCATTCAGATGGCAATCTCATCTATGATATCGACGGCAGACCTGTCAAAAACGCTTCTTCATCTGGAGTATATATCATAAATGGGAAGAAAAGGACTGTCAGAAGATGATGGGCATGCGCAGTAAATTATTAAGCTGCCTGCAATGTCGATATAAGATAAGTCATGAATATCTACTTGTGTGAAACTCTCAATATATATATATAATGTGTAAGATTCTTATTGCAATGGTTTTTGCGGCACTTCCGTTCTTTGCTTGTGCGCAGACGGCTTTGCCTGCTAATGGCATCTCCAGGGTAAAGTACAACTTCAATGGTAACTGGCAGATACATTATCCGTCCACATGTATCAATGCGGGAGGACAGACCAAGACTGTTACTCTTCCCAGGGCATGGAATGAAGACTATGCCTACATGGTGGGCATAGCCAGCTTGCCTGATGACACTTGCCGATATACCAAAACCTTCAAAGCTCCTGAGGAGTGGCGAGGAAAAAAGGTGTTTGTCGAATTCGAGGGGGCGAGGCAGGCTGCTGAAGTATGGCTTAACGGCAAGTGGGTTGGCTTGCATGAGAATGGTGTTATGGCTTTCGGTTTTGACCTTACTCCTTATCTTCGCCTCGGACAGGAGAACATCATTGAGGTGCTGACCGACAATGACTGGGCGTATAAGGAGAGGGGTGCTAGCACGCGGGGTGAGGTGGTGCCTGATGGCAATGGGTTGCCCAATAACTCTCTTGCTCCAGCAACTTATCAATGGAACAATAAAAACTTCAACATGAACATGGGTGGCCTGCCTAAGAATGTGTATCTCCATGTCACAGATGAGGTCTACCAGACATTGCCGCTTTATAGTAACCTCGGCACGACTGGAGTATATGTCTATGGAACAGACTATGACGTGAGGGGGCGCAGGGTGACGGCTCATGTGGAGTCGCAGGTCATCAATGCTTCTGCCCGTCCGCAAAAGGTGAGGATGCAGGTGGATGTGTGGGACAATGAGGGGAGGAAAGTGACGTCCTTCCTCAGCGCGTCTGTGACCATTGCCGCCGGTGATACGGCTGTGCTCTCCGCTGCCAAGCGTCTGCGTGATGTCCATTTCTGGTCGTGGGGCTATGGCTATCTGTATAATGTGCGCTCGTCTCTGCTTGTCAATGGCAGGCTGACGGACGCTGTCGATACAAGGACAGGTTTCCGCAAGACGCGCTTTGCCGACGGCAAGATATGGCTCAACGACCGTTGCTTGATGGTGCATGGATATGCTCAGAGGAGCAGCAACGAATGGCCTGCGGTGGGCATGGATGTGCCTGCGTGGATGTCTGACTACAGCAATGGCCTCATGGTCAAGTCTGGTGGCAACGTGGTGAGGTGGATGCATGTCACGCCATCTAAGCAGGATGTGGAGTCGTGCGACCGTGTCGGCTTGATACAAGCTATGCCGGCAGGTGATGCAGAGAAGGATGTGACTGGCCGACATTGGAGCCAACGCGCGGAGCTGATGCGCGATGCCATCATCTACAA
The DNA here is from genome assembly GCA_036303125.1 of Bacteroidaceae bacterium. Classification (GTDB taxonomy): domain Bacteria; phylum Bacteroidota; class Bacteroidia; order Bacteroidales; family Bacteroidaceae; genus Minthosoma. The sequence continues at coordinate 19,415 of JAXJBE010000079.1, read as the reverse complement.
TCGCAATAATCCGTCTATCCTATTCTATGAAGGTGGCAACGAGTCTATCTCGCGCGAGCATGTGTTGGAACTTATTGCTCTGCGAAATCTCTATGATCCTTATGGCGGGCGTGCTGTGGGGTCGAGGGAGATGCTTGACATAGATGAGTCAGAGTATGGGGGAGAGATGTTGTATATCAACAAGTCAAAGAAGCATCCGATGTGGGCGATGGAATATTGCCGTGATGAGGGATACAGAATGTATTGGGACAATTGTTCTTATCCCTACCATCAGGCTGGGGTTGGGCCTCTCTACCGTAAGGCCTCAGCGTCTGTCTATAATCGCAATCAGGATGACTTCGCTCTCGAACAGGTGGAGAGGTGGCATGACTATTATGTGGTGCGCCCTGGCATGGGCGACCGCGTCTCTTCTGGCGGTGTGAAGATTATATTCTCTGATACCAATACCCACGGACGTTCGGAGATGAATTACAGGACGAGTGGGGTGGTTGACGCTATGCGTATAGAGAAGGATGCGTTTTATGCCCATCAGGTGATGTGGCAGTCTTGGGTTGATGTGCAGCACAGTGCCTCGCATATTATTGGCCACTGGAATTATCAGGAGGGGACTGTCAAGGACATTCATGTCATATCCACTTCGCCTATTGTCGAGTTGTTTGTCAATGGCGCATCTGTGGGGCTTTCGACTCAGGCGGAGCATTCGTTTGTCCATACCTTTCGCAATGTGAGATGGGAGAAGGGTGAGGTGAAGGCTGTCTCATATTCGGTCGACGGGGGGACGGTGGAGTCTGAGTGCAGCCACCAGACGGCGGGCGAGCCTCATCATCTCCGCTTGTCTCTCATGCAGAATCCAGACGGCGGCATGAGAGCTGACGGTGCTGACCTTGCCATCGTGCAGGTGGAGGTTGTGGACAAGGATGGCAGACGCTGTCCGCTTGACAATCGCTATGTCCGTTGGCGTCTTGATGGTGAGGGCGAATGGCGTGGTGGCATAGGCAAGAGTCCTGATGGGGATAACTACATTCTTTCAACCGTCATTCCTGTTGAAGCGGGGGTGGGAAGGGTGCTGGTGCGCTCAACGACTTGCCCCGGTGCGATTCATCTGTCAGCCTCGGCTATAGGCTTGCCGTTGGCGGATATCTCTTGGGAGAGCAGGGCTGATGAATGCAGTATGGATGATGGTATGTCTTGCTATCTTCCGTCTGCTCATTTGCCTTCAGTGCTTGACCGTGGGGAGACTCCGTCCTCTCCTTCTTTTGTTGACAAGAGGACTGCGGTGGCCATTCTTTCTGCTACGGCTGGGGCTAACTCTTCCTCTGCAGCCAACAGCTGGGATGACAACGAGCTTTCTGAATGGAGGAATGATGGCCGCCTGTCTACGGCATGGATAGCATACACCTTAGAACGTGAGGCTCCTGTTTCGGAAATCAGCATCAAGTTGACTGGGTGGAGGCAACGTTCTTACCCTTTGGAGGTGTTGGCTGGCGATAGTGTTGTGTGGCGTGGCAATACTCCCAAGTCCTTGGGATATGTCAGCCTTAATATTGACCATCCCATAGCGGCTCGCTGTTATACCATAAGGCAGATAGGTGCTGCTACGGACAAGGAGGCTTTCGGAGAGATAACGGAACTGGCAGGGGGAGCGGCAGCAGAGCTTGACCTCTACAAGACTCCTGGCGGCGAGGATGTCAGGGGGGAGTTGCGCATCGTCGAATGTGACTTTCTTGTCGAGAAGAAGTAACCTGTGGATTCCATAAGGGCACACGGTAGAAGTAACCCATAGGGTCCACACGCACACGCAGTTGCCTTCTGTCAAGGTTTTTATAACTATGACACCTCAAATCCGCACAGGCTAAGCAGTTGCGGGTTTGAGGTGTTGTGTTTGATTGGCGCGTGTGGCTTGATTGTATTTGGCGCTTGACGGCATGTGCGTCGTCAATTCTTGAAGCTGTGTATGGGGGCTGGTATGCGTCCTCCGCGGTCAACGAAACGCTGGGAGGAGAAGGTGTTGACTGGCATGATGGGGGCATGTCCGAGGAGGCCGCCGAACTCGACTGTGTCGCCTACGGTCTTGCCGATGACGGGGATGATGCGCACGGCTGTTGTCTTCTGGTTGACCATGCCGATGGCGCTCTCGTCGGCTATGATGCCGGCGATGGTGGTGGGGGAGGTGTCGCCGGGTATGGCTATCATGTCAAGGCCTACGGAGCAGACGCAGGTCATGGCTTCGAGTTTCTCTATGGTGAGGGCGCCTGCTTCGACTGCGTCTATCATGCCTTGGTCTTCGGACACGGGGATGAAGGCGCCGGAGAGGCCGCCGACGTAGGATGACGCCATCACTCCTCCCTTCTTGACCTGGTCGTTGAGCATGGCGAGGGCGGCTGTGGTGCCTGGGGCTCCGGGATGCTCGACGCCGATGCATTTAAGTATGTCTGCCACGGAGTCGCCGACGGCTGGGGTGGGGGCGAGGCTGAGGTCTATGATGCCGAAGGGGATGGTGAGGCGGCGGCTTGCCTCCTGGGCCACGAGCTGGCCGACGCGTGTTATCTTGAAGGCGGTGCGCTTGATGGTCTCGCAGAGGACTTCGAAGTTGGCTGAGCCGCCTGTGGCATGGGCGTCCATCTGCTCGAGGGCGTATTTGACGACTCCGGGGCCGCTGACGCCTACATTGATGATGGCGTCTGCCTCTGACACTCCGTGGAAGGCGCCGGCCATGAAGGGGTTGTCGTCTGGGGCGTTGCATAGCACCACGAGCTTGGCGCATCCGAGGGAGTCGGTCTCCTTGGTCTCTTCTGCTGTCTGCTTGATGATGTCGCCCATGAGACGCACGGCGTCCATGTTGATGCCTGTCTTGGTCGAGCCGACGTTGACGCTTGAGCAGATGCGTTCGGTGCATGCGAGTGCCATGGGGATGCTGCGTATGAGGAGTTCGTCGCTCTTGGTCATGCCTTTGGACACGACGGCGGAGTAGCCTCCGAGGAAGTTGACGCCTACGGTCTTGGCGGCGCGGTCGAGTGTCTTGGCTATCTGGACATAGTCGCCCGGTGTGTGGCAGCATGCGCTGCCCACAAGGGAGATGGGGGTGATGCTGATACGCTTGTTGACGATGGGGATGCCGAATTCTTTTGATATGTCTTCTCCTGTCTTGACGAGGTTGCGGGCGAGTGTGGTTATCTTGTCGTATATCTTTTCGCAGGTGGTGTTGAGGTCGTCTGTGGCGCAGTCGAGAAGGCTTATTCCCATTGTGATTGTGCGCACGTCAAGATTCTCCTGTTCGATCATCTTGTTGGTCTCGATCACTTCTTGTAGATTGATCATGGTCTTGTGTGGGTGTGGGGTGTGGATGTTTTTAAAGGGCTTAAATCCTGTGCATCTTGTCGAAGATGTCTTCCAGCTGGCATTTGACTTGCACGCCGGTGTCTTCGCCTATCTTGGCGAGCTCGTCGCTGATGTCGGAGAAGGCTTTGACGGATTTGGTGAGGTCGACAATCATCATCATGTTGAAGAATTCCTGCACGATGGTCTGGGAGATGTCGAGGATGTTGATTTGATTGTCTGCAAGGTATGTGCACACGCGGGCTATGATGCCCACGGTGTCTTTGCCTACTACTGTTATGATTGCTCTTGTCATGGTTGTGGGTGTGTTTTTGTTTGTTCTTTTTCTGATAGCGGCTATGGGTTTAGGGGTGCTGTGCTTCTTGCCATCTGAATGTCTTGCTCATCATGCCTTCGTAGGTGTAGACGGAGAAGGTGAGGCTGTCTGTGCCTGCGGGGACGGGCATGGAGAGGTAGACGTGCTGGGTGTATGACTCGTTGTCTTTTGGTGGACGTCTGTGGATGAGTGAGTAGTGGCTGGCGCTGTCGTTGCAGAAGGCATATTGGCTGGTGCCGTTGTCTGTGGTCATGACGCCGAGGTGGAGGTTGATGAAGGATGGGCTCTGCCAGATGCTGATGACCTTGACTGGGTCGCGCGGGAGGTGTTCTGTGCCTGGGGCTTCTGTGCTGTCCTTGATGGCTGTTATCTCTTCTGGTCTGTATGCTTTTTGGCAGAAGATGGGGCTGATGGCGTAGAGTGTCATCTCGCTTCCTTGCAGCGTATATGTCGCCAGGCATCTTATGGTGGTGTCTGCCACGTTGATGTGTGCGCCTTGTGGGCTGATATCGTATGTTGAGCCGTTGTCTGTGGTCACGGTTGTCAGCCTGCCTTGCGTGTCGGATGTGACCATGGCCATATCTTTGATGAGGGAGGGGTAGTATGTGTCATCGTCTGAACAGGAGTGGAGCGTCTGGCTTGCCGCGGCCAGCATGAGCAGGACGGTTGTCCATCTGCCTTTTGGTTTACTGGCCATTGGCTTTGCTGGCTGTTTCATGATTGCGGAGTGGGTTGGCGTACATGGCTGTTATCTTTTCGCGTAGGAAGTCGGTGTCGGGGTTCTCTATGTCTACCATCTTGACGCGTGACTCGATGTATGCGTTGGTCTTGCCTGCGAGCGCATCGCGGTTGATGTCGTAGATGCGGTAGTTGCGGTGTATCTCGTGGTCGATGTGTTCGGCCACTATGCGGTAGATGTCAGCCTTTTCTATCTTTGAGGCGTCGAGGGTGTCGAGCCAGCCATTGATGCAGTCGGCCGCTTCGTAGTGCACATGGCCTTTCTTTCCCCAGATGCCTGTCTTCATGTTGTCAAGGTCGTCTTGTTTGGACTTTTTCCATCCTGGGATGTCTCGCTTGCACTGGAACTCTTTTGCCTTGAGGAAGTCGCATGGGTCGTATTCGTATGATATGGCCAGGGGCACGATGTTGAGGTCGCGCAGGTTGGCTATGATGTCGGCTGTGGTTTTGCCTGGTGTGGGGCCTCCCATGTTGAGCATCTTGAGCACTGACTCTTGTGTGCGGTCGTTGGAGTCTTTTGCGCGGCCTTCTCGCTGGGCTATCCAGATGTTCTCGCGCTTTTCGTTGATGGCGAAGTGGATGTATTGGCTCATGTGTATGGACGAGCGCAGCGTCTCCTTGGGTGTCAGGCCGCGGTTGACGGTGAATGACTTGTTCATCTTGACGAAGGTTCTGATCCAGGGGTGGATGAGCAGGTTGTCTCCGATGGCTATCTCTACGGAGGTGGAGAATCCTTCTTTCATGAGGAACACGCTGAGGAAGGCTGAGTCGAGGACTATGTCGCGGTGGTTGGACATGAAGAGGTAGTTTTGCTGCCGGCCGAGAGAGGGGGGGAAGTGGCATGAATATCCCGTTGTGCCCTTGTGGAGGACATGGTATACGAGGGGCTTCATCAGTCGCTTCTGGTAGTCGAGCGGTGTCTTGATGCCGATGAAGCACAGTCGCAGGAGGCTGTTCCTGATGGCTCTGGGCAGGGGTATGAAGCTGCTGAGTATCTTGTCAAACTGGCGGTCGGCCAGCAGACTCTCGAAGGCTGCGCGCATCTCTCCTTCTGAGTATGGGCGGATGTCGTCAAAGTCTGATAGTGTCATGTTGCGATGGAGGTAGGAGTGAAGTGGATAACAAGTGCGTCTCTATAATGGCTGCGCGGCTGTATGAAGCTGTATCAGCTGGGGGGACTTATGCCAGCTTGTCGGCGATGATTTCGCTGAGCACTTCTGTCATGTCCATTCCGGCAGCTTTGACTTGCTGGGGTATGAAGCTGGTGGCTGTCATGCCGGGGGTGGTGTTGATTTCAAGCATGTTGATTACGTCGTCTCCTGCTTCGTTCTTGCTGATGATGTAGTCGATGCGGATGATGCCGGAAGTGCCGAGGATGTTGTATATTGCGCCGGTGAGTGTCTGCACGCGGCGGGTCGTGTCGTCGGTGAGGCGGGCTGGCGTTATCTCTTCGACGAGGCCGTTGTATTTGGCGTCGTAGTCGAAGAAGTCTGTCTTGGGCACAACCTCAGTGATGGGCAGCACCTTGAGGCCTCCTGTCTTGGTGCTGTATACGCCGTTGCTTATTTCTGTGCCTCTCAGCTCGCTCTCAATCAGCACCTCTGGACTCTCGTTCATGGCTTTCTCTATGGCTGGGAGGATGGATTCGAATGTCTTGCAGTGGGTTACACCGAAGCTGGATCCTCCAGCGTTGGGCTTGATGAAGCAGGGCAGTCCAACTTTGTCTACCACCTGCTGTGGGGTTATTTCTTGTCCTTGGCGCACGAGGAGGTCTTCTGCCACCTTTATGCCGAATGTCTTGAGAAATTGGTTGAGGGCGAACTTGTTGAATGTAAGTGCCTCGATGAGTACGCCGGAGGTGGAGTAGGGGATGCCGAGCAGGTCGAAGTAGCCTTGGAGCACTCCGTCTTCTCCCGGGGTGCCGTGTATGGTGATGTAGGCATAGTCGGGTTTGATGTCCTTGAGCCACTCGTCCTTGAAGGAGAAGTTGTGGCGGAAGACTGGCGATGTCTTGCCGCTGGGCAAGTGGGCTATCCATCCCGAATGGCTTATCTCTACAATGTATGCATCGTATTTGTCTTTGTCTATCCATGAATAAATGCCTGCCGCGCTTCTGAGCGACACGTCGTGCTCGGAGCTGTCTCCTCCGGCTACGATAGCAATGGTCTTTTTCATTTGTGTGGTTGTTTTTATTTTGTTTAGAGTGTCAATGCGTGGATAGGGATGTGTGCTGTGATTTGGTGTTTTTGTTTGAAATTTAGTGTTTTGTCAGAGAACATCTCTATAGAGCGCTGGCGCTCTCTTCCGTTTTCAGATAATTGCGCCACTTGTTCATGAGTGCCTTCATGTCGTCAGGCCATTCGGAGTCGAAGAGCATCTCTTGTCCTGTGATGGGGTGGACAAAGCCGAGGGTCTTGGCGTGCAGCACCTGGCGTGGGCAGAGCTTGAAGCAATTGTCGATGAACTGCCTGTACTTGGCTGTGTTGGAGCCTTTGAGTATCTGGTTGCCTCCATACCTCTCGTCGCAGAAGAGCGGATGGCCGAGATGGCGCATGTGCGCTCTGATCTGGTGTGTGCGTCCTGTCTCGAGCACGCACTTGACGAGGGTGGTGTAGCCAAACTTCTCTAATATATAATAATGTGTGACGGCGTGCTTGCCTATCTCGGAGTCTGGAGGGAAGACTGCCATGCGCATGCGGTCTCTTGGGTCGCGTCCTATGTTGCCTTCTATCCTTCCTTCGTCTTCGGTGAAGTTGCCCCACACGAGGGCGTTGTATTCTCGTTTTGTTGTCTTGTTGAAGAACTGTAGGGCGAGGTTCGTTTTTGCCTCTGCCGTCTTGGCTACGACGAGGAGCCCGCTGGTGTCTTTGTCTATGCGGTGGACGAGTCCTATCTCCGGACTGTTGATGTCATACTGTGGGAAGTCCTTGAGATGCCATGCTATAGCGTTGAGCATGGTGCCGTTCCAGTTGCCGAAGCCGGGGTGGACGACCATGCCTGCAGGCTTGTTGATGACCATGAGGTGGTCATCCTCATAGATGATGTTGAGCGGTATGTCTTCGGGGCTTATCTTGTTCTCGTAGAAGGGGCGGTCGAGCATGACCTGTATTATGTCATCGGGCTTGACTTTGTATGAACGCTTGACGGAACGGCCATTGACCATGATGAAGCCTGAGTCGGCTGCCCGTTGCACACGGTTGCGTGAGGTGTTGCTGAGGTGGACAAGGAGAAACTTGTCAATCCTCATCAGTCGTTGCTTCTTGTCGACGACGACACGGTGGTGCTCGTAGAGTTGGTCAGCCTCGTCTTCTCCGTCAAGCTCATCCTCGTCTGTTTCTTCCATGCCGCAGAGTGGCTTCTCGTCAATGTCTTCCCCGCTGGTGGGGGTGGATGGCGAGAGGCTGATGACGGGGGCATTGGCCGCCGATGCTGTTGTCTCGCTTGCGTCCTTCAGCATGTCGATATTCTTGTCAGTCTCCATGTCCTCCTACAATCTGAAGTTTTCGTCTATGTCAACATCAGCATCTGAGTCGTAATAGCCTGAGTCAATAGCTGTAGAGTCTATTTCTCCTCCTCCCACGATTATGGTGACAGGGCTGTCGCGCGGGATGAGGTCGCCTGCTGATATTTCTTTGCCTCTCTGCTTGATGCCGATGACGAGGTCGAGCGGCATACCTTCCACTATCTCGTGGGGGGTGAGCCTGAGTCCGAGTGCCTTGAGGGTGGACTCCGCCTCGCGCAGTGAGCCATGGCTGACTATGTCAGGCATTTTGATGAGCGGGGCGTTGCTCATGGCTATGGTGAGGTAGATGACACGTCCTCCTTTGACCTCATAGCCTGCTTTGGGAGACTGGTCGAGGACGCTGCCGGGCTGCGCGTGCTTGTCATAGACCGAGTCGTTGATCACGGCAGCGAGTTTTCTGCTGATCAGCATGGACTCAGCTTCGCTGGCAGATTTGCCCACTACGCTTGGCACTTCAATCTTCTCGCCGTGGTGGGTGAAGGTGTCGAGCATGTAGAATGCGGCTAAGGGCACTGTGATGAGGACGCATGCCATCAATGCCATGTTAATCCAGAATATTTTGCTGGTCTTTCCTTTGAAGAATGCTTTTAGTGACATCTAAGTGAATGTTGTGTGTGAGTGAGGTTGTTTATGGATATCAGAGTGTCTAATATGATATCAGAGCTTCTAATATATAAAATATGTGTGCAAAGGTACGTCAAATCAGAGACAAGACAAAATAAATCTGCTCTTTTTTGTGTCAGCGGCAGGGATGACGGCTTGCTGTCAGTTGCGAACGGGGCGGCAGTGGCAACAAAAAAGCAGAAGCCTCAATGGGGTGCTTCTGCTTTCTGTATTGCTTTTGGCAAAGATTTACTTGCCGTGGTGCTCGCTTGAAACTGTGAGTGACTTGCGGCCCTTTCTGCGGCGTGCGTTAAGAACGCGACGTCCATTGGCTGTCTGCATACGGAGACGGAATCCGTGCTTGTTGATCCTCTTTCTGTTGTGAGGCTGGAATGTTCTTTTCATTTTAGTTTACTTTGTTTATTTGTATTTATTATTAGTTTCTTTGGGTTCTTTGGTTTTGCTGAGGCTTTTTCGCAGCCCTCATGTCTCCTTTTGTTGTTGTCTCAAGCTGTCATTCGTCTTTGTATCTGCCCGCATTGTCACAATCGGGAATATAGCCCTTCCTGTCTGTTTTGACTACAGCGCACACGTGTCCCCTGTGCAGGGCACAGCCAATTTGTTTAAAACGAGTGCAAAATTAGTGAATTTCAAGAAATCAGCAAAAGAAAACTCCAAAAATCACAGAGTTTTTTTGTCATTTTAATGATTTTACGTAATTTTGCATCCGATTTCAATGTGTAAAGAACAACAATAATACAAAAACAAGAAACTTATGGCTATTTTAGCAGGTGACATCAAGAAGAACGTATGCCTCCGCCTCGATGATGGCAAGATTTACGTAGTTATCGATTTCTTGCACGTAAAACCGGGCAAGGGAAATACAGTAATGCGCACTAAGCTCCGCAACGTGGAGGACGGGCGAGTGCTCGAGCGCACGTGGATTGTATCAGCCAAGCTGGACGATGTGCAGGTATCACATCAGCAGTTCCAGTACCTCTATAAGGAGGGCGACGACCTTGTCTTCATGAATACAGAGACATACGAGCAGGTCAACATTTCTAAGGACGTCATCACAGGTGGCGATTTCCTCAAGGAGGGTGAGACCATGGTCATGGCTTCTATTGATGACTCAACAGGCACTATCCTCACAGCTGAGGCTCCAGTGAAGGTTGTGCTTCAGGTGACATACACCGAGCCGGGACTTAAGGGCGACACTGCAACAAATGCAACCAAGCCCGCCACTCTTGAGACAGGTGTCGAGATTCGCGTGCCGCTCTTCATCAACGAGGGTGACATGATAGAGGTTGACACTCGTGACGGTTCATACGTTACGCGCAAGTAAGAGCTGGCAACAGCCTAATGTATGGAATAAGGTAGGGATGAACCCTACCTTTTTTTGTTGCTCGCAATCAGGAGGTTGGCTATTGCTCCGTGAGACTCGACATTGCCGCCTGCTCAACACCCTCTGTGAGCAGGCTCCCGAGGGGCTGTGGGCTTGCTCCCGAGGGGTTGTGAGCCTGCTCCCGAGGGGTTGTGGGCCTGCCCGTTTGGAATGTTGGGCTTGCTGGCATGAGAAAGCGGGTTTGCTGGCATGAGAAGGGACATATAGAATGTATGCGTGGCGTATGTAATGGCATTAGCGCATTTTATGGCTTTTATCCTTGGTCGTTTCAAGATAAAACCGTACCTTTGCACAATTCACAAAGATAAATTGAATATCTATTTACGACCACATATACATGAGATTTGACAGATACAACAACCTGAGTGACGAGGCACAGAAACTGCTATGCTACATGGCCTATAGCGGATATGGAATGGACATACGTATGGATGAGCACTTTGAAATTATCCGCAAGGATGCTTTCCCTACTTTTGATGGTGACGGTGCGCTTGCAGAACTTCTCCAGATAGGAGCTATACGCAATGAAGGCAGGAACTGGAAGAATAATTCCATCCGTTATGCCTTCAACGAAGATGACTTCGCTCCTGCGTTGCTGTATCTCTTTGCGGAGAAATCAAAGAGCATAAAGGACTTTCTGGTGAGGACCAAGAGGCGAAGGACAGGTGAACTGGATGTCATCAGATATTCGATAGAGTTGCTTGTCAGCAGCGGTTTCTCCACATGTGGCACAGCCTGCAATATACCAATCGAGCAGGCTCCGCTTCTCTTCAGCGTAGCGGCTGAACCTCTCTTCAAGGCGCTCTTTGAGAATCTGTCCACCGAAACTTTTGTGGCTGTCTTCAGCCAGTTGCCATCCCACTTGATGGAGTGTGACGCCAAGGTGGACATTTCGCTTCCTGTGCAGCTCATCACCTCATTCAATCTCATCACGGAGTCCATGCGCAACAAGCTGATGTGCGAGCTTGAGCTTTATTCATACATTGCCTATGGGCAGATGCCGGGCAATGGCTTCTATTCCAACATATCTTCCGGATACACCCTCGGGGGGCTTCACAGTCTTTATAGCAACAAATATATGGAGGCTGCCAAATGGTTCAGCGTGGCATTGAAGTTGCAGCAGAGCGAGAAGGGCAGCAAGGACTTCTTTGCAAATCCTCTGATTACATTCTATCTCGTCATCTCGTATATAGCAGCGGCTAATGCCAAGGAACCAGGGCAAGCCAGTGTGAGTCAGGTATGCGATGAGAGGCTGAGCAGCCTTGCCGCAAACGAAGAGTTTGCTGCGATGCCTGAATTTCTGCCCGCCAAGATACTTGCAGAGGACTTCTGTCATGTCAACTGCGCACTTCACAAGGAGCAGATACTGGCTATGTATAAGGAGTCGGAGAAGAACCGTCGTCCACGTCTCTATCGCCATCTGGCCTTTTTCCTTGCCAACTATTTTGGCTTCTCTACGGCCAATATGGATGTCAGCACCTGTGTGCCAGAACTTTCCATGCTGCGATTCGAGATGAGCAAGTACCTTCCGCTTGACCACGCGGACAAGCAGGAACTGCACAGGATGTTTGGTGTCATACCTATCTTGCCGTCCCAATATCATGAGGCGCAATGGAAGTCTGTTCTCAACGAGCTAATTGAGTCGGCAGATAATGATTATGCCTCCTTGGCTGATCAGACTTCACGCCTCATCTATCTCAGAGAGACAAGCGATACAAACATCGTGCAGATACGTGAGCAAGTGAGACAGAAGAATGGAGCCTGGAGTCTGGGCAAGCGTGTGAGCGATGCAAGATACAGGACGGGGGCGCTGGCATACATGACCAACGCTGACCGCCGAATCCTCGACCGGCTAAACCATAGCATGCGCAGCGACCTGATGCTTGAAGATGTCATAGAAGAGATGGTGACGGAAAACAGGCTCTACACTGGCTTAACCCCTCCTTATGAACAGGTCACTGTGACACGAGACCATCCGTATCTCATAGTGGAGAATGACGGGGCGCAGTTTGTGGTCAAGTCCAATGTGCCTCTCGCTAAGGCTAAAGACGACCTCATTGTCATCGAAGAATCGGCTACGCAATACAGCATCATCACCATACCATACGAGATACGCGGTTACTATGTCAAGCTCCTCCAATTGGGCACCCTGCCTTTGGAGGCAGAGGACATTCTGCGCCAGTTCCTTGAGAAGATTGGCGGCAAGGTCGAACTCCACTCGTCGCTCATCGAGGGGGGCAGCACATTGCCTCTTGTTGACGGACAGTGGAACATGGGATTTCGCCTTGTGCCAAAGAACAATGGCAACTGGGAGGTTAGGGCGTTCGTCAAGCCGCTTGCTGGTGGCAAACGCACTTACTCTCCCGGAGTTGGCGACGACGTCATTATAGATGAGAATAGTGAGGGACGGTGTCGTGTCAAGAGAAACATTGAGATGGAGAACTCCAACAAGTCTGTCATCCAGGCTTTTTGGGATGAGATGGGACATGAGTTTGAGGAGAGGGGCATTTATCCTCCAGAGTTTGTCTTGCGACTGATGCTTCTCATACAGGGCAATCCAGATTCGTTCTATGCCGAATGGCCAGAAGGCCAGCAGTTTAAGGTCAAGAGCCTGAGCCGTGGGGCTTCATCGTGGAACGGTGTGATGAAGCAGCGCGGACAGTGGTTTGACATCGAGGGTGATGTGTTCATTGACGAGAGCACACGCATCAGCATAAGCCAGCTTCTTGAACTTGTCGGCAAAAGCGAGAGCAGATATGTCAAAATCAGCGATGACGAGTTTCTTGTCATCAGTGACACTCTGCGCAAGCAGCTCTCCACTCTCGACGCTATTGTCTCGCGTGAGAAGGGAGGCATCAAGATTTCTCCTTTCAGCGCAGCTCTCTTCAGCAACGACCTGCTGCATGGCGACATCGAATTCTCCCTTGACGAGACCATCACAGCCACGCGAGATAAGATACTCTCGTGCTCAGACTATTCTCCAGAGGTGCCGAGCCAGCTGCAGGCCACTCTGCGTCCATACCAGCTCGACGGATTCAGATGGATGGCTCGCCTTAACAGTTGGGGAGCGGGAGCGCTCCTTGCTGACGACATGGGTCTCGGCAAGACGCTGCAGGCCATCACCTTCCTCCTCCTTAAGAGGAACGAAGGTCCTTCGCTCGTTGTTGCACCAGCTTCTGTCGCTCCCAATTGGCTGAGTGAGATGCAGAAGTTTGCGCCTACTCTCAACGTGCAGATACTCAACTTTGCACAAGACCGGCAACAGCTTGTCAGCAATGCCAAGGCTGGCGATGTTGTCATTATCACCTATGGCATCCTGCTCAGCATACAGGACCTCATCACGTCTAAGGAATGGAACGTGGCATGTCTCGATGAAGCGCATATAATAAAGAACAGAGGGGCCAAGACAAGTGCGGCTGCAATGAAGATACAGGCCAAGAACAGGATAATGCTTACAGGCACGCCTGTGCAGAATCATCTTGGGGAGCTTTGGAATCTTTTCCAGTTTGTTAACCCCGGTCTTCTTGGCTCATACGAGCACTTCTCACGCAAGTTCATCATTCCCATAGAGGGCAACAAGGATAAAGAGAAGCAAGAAATGCTCGATGACCTCGTGCATCCGTTTATGCTCCGCCGCACCAAGCAGTCTGTGCTCAAGGAACTGCCAGAGAAGACAGAGATATATCAGGACATAGAACTGACTAAGGATGAACTCGCTATCTACGAGAGCATACGCATCAGGGCGGAGAAACTCCTCAACGACAATCGGGGAGATGTCAACATGAACGTCCTGGCTGAGATAACACGTCTTCGTCAGGCTGCGTGCAGCGCTGAACTCATCGAGCCAAAGTGGGTGGGCGAGTGCTCAAAGATAACGACACTCACCGAACTTCTCCAGGGTGTCATCGAAGGAGGCAATCGCGCGCTGGTGTTCAGTCAGTTTGTCAGTTTCTTTCATGTGGTCAAGCGTGAGCTGGACAAGCTCCATATCGATTATTTCTACATAGACGGTAGTGTGCCAGTCAAGAAGCGTACAGAGATGGTCAATGCCTTCCAGAGCGGGGAAAAGTCAGTCTTTCTTATCAGCCTCAAGGCAGGAGGACTTGGTCTCAACCTCACGGGGGCTAACTACGTCTTCCACCTCGACCCCTGGTGGAATCCAGCCATCGAGCAGCAGGCCACTGACCGTGCATACCGTATTGGCCAGAATCAAGCTGTCACCGTCTACCATCTTGTCAGCAAGCACACCATAGAGGAGAAGATTATCCGTCTTCACGAGACAAAGCGCGAACTGGCAGAGAACATCCTCGATGGCACCGACATCAGCTACAAGCTCACAGGCTCAGAGCTTCTGAAGATGCTTCAAACAGATTGATCTATATAGCATCCCTGTATTATTCCTTTTGGAAGAATCAATAATTCATTTGAAAGAATCAACAACCGTTTTTACGGAACTAACTAATTAACATACCAAATCGTTTACTTATGAGAAAGATTTTACTATCAGTATTGCTTCTGACTGCAACTGCTGCCACCACGTTTGCGCAGCGACAAGCAGACAGGCTCGACCGCGGCCTCGTGGCCATGAAGTCAGGCACAGGAGTTTACCTCAGCTGGCGCGTCCTCGGCGAGGAGTATTATGATGTCACGTACAATGTCTACCGTGACGGAGTGAAGTTGACAGATACACCGCTTACAGTTTCCAACTACAGAGACGCTGCAGGCACAACATCCAGCACATATACAGTGACTGCTGTAGTGCGTGGAGCGGAGCAGAGCGCATGCAAGGCTGTCAACGTGTGGACCACGAGCTATAAGGAAATCAAACTCACTCACGAAGGCATCAAGAGCACCTTGGTGCCTAATGACGCATGCTGTGCAGATCTTGATGGCGATGGCGAGCTTGACATCCTCATGAAATTTGACAACCTCAGCGAAATCAATGCCAGCTACCCGCGTGACGGTTACGAGGGTGAGTACAGCATCTTCGAGGCCTTGAAGCAGGACGGCACACGCCTGTGGTGGGTCAACTGCGGCCCCAACATGGGTGACTTCCAAAACAACGAGCAGAATATCGTAGCCTACGACTGGGACGGCGACGGCAAGGCCGAAGCAGTCATGCGTGCTGCTGACGGCACCACCATACATTGCGCCGACGGCTCTACATTCGTAGTGGGTGATGCATCCAAGAACTATCGCGGTGCCACGGGAGGAGGCGTGAACTGGTTCATGCACGACGGTGCAGAGTATCTTGTCTATATGAATGGTGAGACAGGCAAGCCATATCAGTGCATCGAATATCCTCTCAAGCGTCTTGAGAGCGGAGAAACGGATCTTGAGAAGGCATGGGGTGACGGCTACGGCCATCGTTCATCCAAGCATTTCTTCGGCGCTCCTTACCTTGACGGCCAGAAGCCAAGCATCTTCCTTGCGCGCGGCATCTACACACGCCACAAGATGATAGCCCTGGATGTTGACCCTGCCACTCATGAACTCAAGACCCGATGGAGATGGTATAACAACACCAACGGTCCATGGAAGGGACAGGGGTATCACAATTTCGGCATAGCTGACGTTGACCTTGACGGACGTGACGAGATAGTCTTTGGTTCTATGGTCATCGACGATAACGGCAAGGGCCTCTCTACGACAGGCCTCGGCCATGGTGACTCCCAGCACTGTGGTGACTTCGACCCATATACTCACGGCCTTGAGATATATGCCTGCAATGAGGATCAGCCAGGTAATAACTTCCGTGATGCTACGACAAGCAAGATATACCACCGCTACAAAGCTGGCAACGATGACGGCCGTGCCATCTGCGGCAACTTCACTGATGCCTTCCCCGGTGGACTCGGATGTTCTGCTCGCGAAGGTGCCATCAGCACTGTGACTTATGGAGCGGTGAACGGACTTGACGCAACAGGCGTCAACACCAACTTCCGTATATACTGGGACGGTGACCTCTGTTCAGAAACCTTCAACTATATCAGCGGCAAGAACACGGAAGGCTGCATAGCCAAGTATGGCAGCTGGTCCCCCATTTATACCTGCGCAGGATCAATGACCAACAACGATACCAAGGGAACTCCTTGTTATCAGGGCGACATCCTTGGCGACTGGCGAGAGGAAATCATCATGCGCACCGCCGACAACAATATCCGCATATACTCCACACCGACATCCACTTCTTATCGTATACCGACACTCTGGGCAGACCACCAGTATCGCAATGCAATGGTATGGCAGATGTGTGGATACAACCAGACTCCCCATATAAGCTACTTCCTCGGCAAGCTCGAAGGCATAACCATCGCTCCTCCGCCTCTCACTGTCAATGACCGTACAGAGGTGGGCAATGGAGCCGCTATCGGTTCGAGTCTTAATGACAAGCATATTCTCGCTTTTGACAATGGAGACTTCTCTCTCAGCATCGAAGACGGAGCTGCTCCATACATCCTCACATTCAATGTGCCTACATGGGTGCAGGGCTCAGCTCCAAGTGAGTGTTCTGCCTCAAGCTACAAGATAACGTACGACACCTACACTTGCAACGTGACAGGCGGTGGCATCACGGGCAGCGCACGTCTCATCAAGCAGGGTGACGGCATACTCAATCTTCCTAAGGCTGACTTTACTCATACGGGCGAGACAAACATCTGGGCTGGTACTCTCAACTTCGACGGCACCATGCTCCAGTCTCCACTCTGGCTCAACCGTTTTGCTCAGCTCAACTCCAGCGGTGGCAGTTTCCAAAGCATCAAGGCTGACTATGCTTCGGTCATTCGTCCGGGCGGCGAAAACTCTTTAGGCTCCATCACAACAGGCTCTCTCTCTCTCGGCTTTGGCTCTCGCCTCGTCATAGATGTGTACAGCGACGGCATGGCAGCCGACAAGGTCAATGCCAAGACTCTTAAGATAGAGAAGAAGACTGGCACAGCCTGGACAGCAGGCGGTCCCGAATATCTTGCGCCTGTAATTGAGCTCGTTGGTCATGTGGCAGAGGGAGAGACTCTCGTGGCTCCTGGCAAATATATTCTCAGCGAGGGGGTGGAGACTGTTGAAGGTGATGTCAGTGATATCATTATTGAAGGTCTCTCCACTCAGAAGAAGTCGCTTTATATGGAAGACGGCAAGCTCATTCTCGAAGTGGTCGGCTTACGCGATCCCGCTTCTGTAGTATGGGCTGGTACGGAAAGCAACATCTGGAACCTCGCTGAAGCAGGCAACTTCGCCATCACAGAGAATGGCGTGACGGAGTCTACCGTGTTCGTCTCTGCCGATGATGTTCTCTTCAATGATGATGCAGAGAAAAAGACTGTAGCCATAAGTGGTTCGGTCATGCCCGGCAATATCACAGTGGACAATGCGGCAGCATACACCTTCAACGGCGCAGGCACTATTGACGGACTCGCTTCCTTCACCAAGGAGGGCACAGGCACAGTCACCATGGCCAATGAGAACACATACACTGGCGGCAACTACCTCAAGGGCGGCACAACCAAGGTCAGTCTCCTCTCCAACCAGTATTCAGCTGCGGGCAACCTTGGAGGCATAACAACTTCTGCCGCTAAGTTCACCATGGAAAATGGTGCCGTGCTCCAGACGACAGCTGCTGTCGAGATGGGGTCTCCAATGAAGATGGTTGGCGATGAAGGAGGTGTCATCAATGCGAGCGGCGACTTCCTGATGGATGCCATCATCACAGGTACAACTCTCACAAAGAAGGGCAACGGATGTCTTAAGACGACTAAGGCCAACACTACTCTCCAGTGCCTTATCATAGCTGGCGGTTCTGTGGCTGCACAGGCTGGCGACCCGGCCAAGGTTGTTGAGTTCCAAAGCGGCACACTTTGGGATGATGCTCAAGCCACAACTCATGAGATAAATATTCCTAAGGGAAAGAACGGCACATGGCAACTTACCAATACATATTATACTGCTTATGCCAACAAGATAACAGGCGAGGGCACGCTCACCATAGTGCCGCGCAATACGGTGTCACGTGTACGTATAACTGGTAACTGGTCCGCTTTTGAGGGTACAATCAAGCATACAAACACAAATATCTGGCTACCTCTCGATGCTTCTACTGGCATGCCAAAGGCAACTCTTGACCTCGCTGAAGGTTGTACAGCTACCAATGTGGCCAAGACGTTCAAGATAGGTCGCCTTACAGGTAAAGGCTCCCTCGCTCATCCAACCTGCAATTTCTCTAATCAGTCACCTGTCTCTGGCAGCAACACATGGCAGGTGGGTAACTCGGATGAATCTCTTGGTGACTTCGCCTTTGATGGCACTATGACTGACGGAGGTGGCAACAACAAGTGCAATTTCGAGAAGATAGGCACATGCAAGATGACCGTTTCTGGAGCATGGACAAATTCTGGCACAGTGAAGGTGACGGATGGTGAACTCTTCCTGAAGTCTGGCGCAACCCTCGGTACAGGCGCACTGACTGTTGCCAACGGTGGCAAGCTCTCCGGCACATCCAAGTCAACAGCTCCTATGACCAACAGCTCATTCACCATCAATGGCACACTCCAGCCTGGCGCTACTGCATCTGCTGTCACAGGAAACCTCAACTTCAATGGCAGGAACGTGACTTTCGGCGCATCCAGCCGCCTTGTCATCGGCCTCCGCAAGTGCGCCGCTACTTCCCCTAATAATACCTACATCACAAACATAGGCACTCTCAAACTAACTGCCGGCATGACAATAGCTCCATACATCAGCGAAGCTAACCTTGCCAACCTAACCATCGATGAGGCGCAAGTTGACTCTTTCCTTGTATGGACAAACGCCAAAAGCGTCAATCTCACTGGCGACATCAACCTCGAATTGCCCGAAATTCCATCATACAATTATTGGGATACCAGCAAGATTGCCAATGGCGTCATTTACATCAAGTGCGATGCGGAGAAATATAAGGAGTATATAACAGGCATTGGCAGCATTGAAGCCGATGAGATTGTAAATGTAGAGGTTGTGAATCTGAACGGCAATATCGTTGACACCTTCACCGCCCCTATGGGCAGCGTCAAATCTGCGCTTTCTCAGTCTTCTGTTTCACATGGAATATATATGCTCCGTGTCAAGAGTGAAAGCGGCAAGAAGACAATGATGAAGATGGCTAAGTAGGATTTGATTTATCCCACAGTGAAACCAAAAGAGGGATAGGAACCATTATTTTTCTACATTGTTATAAATAAAAAGAGTGAAATGCTTGGTCGTTTCACTCTTTTTTCGTTCCTTTGCATCATTATCTCAATGACTTATTACAAACTAACGCTTTTGGTAACTTATAGAATCACTAATAACATTCTTTATTAGAACAACCGTATTAACTGTTTAAAGGGATGTTCTATAAATTAACTTTCTAATAATCAGATATTTACTTTGATATTTCGATAAAAACTCGTACCTTTGCAGTAGAAATCATACAGAATCCTACAGTATCATGCAGAAATCTACTATATACCGCAAGCCGATGG
>JAXJBE010000078.1:0-24942 GCA_036303125.1 Bacteroidaceae bacterium | reverse complement strand
GATGCCGATGGCGATGCTCAGCACGCTGATGACGGTCTGAAACTTGTATTTCATCAGATTGCGCCAGGCGACCTTGAGGTTGTGGAGTAGCATGTTCATGTTCTTTCTGACTGTAAAAAATGTTTGTGATACGGTTTTAACTCGTCTGCAAAGTTAGCCACAAACGGTGAGACGGCAATGGATATTGTCTCGTCAGCGAGCCGATTGTATGATTTTCATACACTATGCTGTATGATTTTCATACACTATCTTGTGCTGTCCCCACAGCTCATATACTCTGTCCAGAAAACGAGTCATCGGCATCATGCTTCACCCCCTGCCGTGCTCCGCAAGCCCAACACCCTTTGTGAGCAGGCTCCCGAGGGGTTGTGGGCAAGCTCCCGAGGGGTTGTGGGCAGGCCCGATTGGAGTGTTGGGCTTGCCGGGAAGAATGATTGGGCTTGACACCCTGTCCAGCCTGCACACCTTGCTTGCCTTGAGCGGATAACAAGAAGACACTCGTGCCATCATCGCTGACAGCACGAGTGTCTCTTTATCGGATGCCCATAACGGTGGACGCGACGCGAACGCTGGTCTGAATCATTTTACGACCACTCGCTGATGGTATTTGAACAGCTTCTGATTTTCACGTAGCTGTGATATATCCAGATTGGGGATTACGTCGCCACTCCAGTTTGCGCCCCATACCTTGAATGGTTTGCCCTCAGACACCACGTAGGTGATGTCAGACACGTAAGGCGAGAGTGGCTCAAACATGAGAACGATTGCGAAATAGTCGCCGGGGTAACCATTGAGCCAGAAAATATTGTCGTTGGGGTAGCCCATCACGCCTTTGCACTTGTATTGGCGACCTCGTGAGTCGAGGAGTATGTTGTTGCCGCCCCTTCCGTGATATTCACGAAACCAGTTCTGTTCGGTGGCAATGGCCAGATATGTGGTCTCGGGTGTGAGCCAGATGGCCATTGTTTTTTCCTCTACAGGCTTGATGAGATGAGGGTCCTTGTACTCTGCCCACGAGTCACTGTTGTCCTTGTCGTAGTTAACGGATTCTTTCACCAGCTTGGCCATGTGGAATTGCGGGATAGAGTCATAACCTTCCTCATATTGTTCAAAGAATTGCATGTTGTTTGACTTCACGTTTATTCCTCGCATGTTCCAGCCAGGAACACCGTATATGGCCAGGTCGCGTGCGTTGTCTGGAAGTTTAGGGAAGAGTATCTGCAGGTCTATTGTGTTGCCTTTCTTGCTCTTCACACCAAAGACCTTGTCGTAGCAACGTTCGGGTATGGAGCCTTTGGCCTGGTAGATGATGCCTGTCTCCTTGTCGAGGATGGCGCTCTCGTCGCTGCACAGCCAGAGATTGGTCACGATGTCGGCAGGCATCTGCAGATAGCAATGCAGCACGGTGTTCTCTCCCTCGTCTGTCAGTCGCCAAGACATGACAGTATATGAGTCTGGCACATTATCGATGTAAGAGGAGCTCAAAATGTTTTTGATGTCTTTTTCTATTGGCACATTGTCCAGCACACCAATGTCTTCATGCCATGAATTGTTTTCTGTGTCTCTCAGCGCAATGGTATTGGCCTTTGTCTTCTTGTCCTTTATGGGTTCAGGAGTTGGCATCATGAGGCTTGACCCAGTTGCCCTTACTTTTGTCTGATTCTGCTCCTGCGCCTGAGTGGCTATGCAGAAAAGAGTCATGAGACTTAGGAAAATGCTCTTTTTCATAATTCGCTTGTTTTAGTGTTAATGTTCGTATGAGTAAAGTTATCGCGATAGTTCTGATAGCACTCTGATGATACTTTTGCGTCGATGGGGGAGTGTGTGCTGTAGAGCAGAATCTTGCCCCTCAGGCGTTCGGCTATCCAGAGATACTTAAGTCCCAGGCGCATGTCTTTCAGGCAGAAGAAGAACTGCTTGTAAGAAAAGTTGAGGAGGTAGCCCGGCGTTTTGCAGTCATACCAGCAGGCAGCCAGCAGCAATCGGTCGAAGAGGTTCAGCTCCTCATTGTCATCGAAGACGTAGACTGTGCAGGCAATCGTGGAGTCATTCATGTCTGAAGCGCATTCGAGCGACTCGCCGTCCACATGATGGTAATTGGCCATCTTCACGATGAACTCTTCCATGCGGCTTGGCGGTTGGTAGGTGGTGTCAACGCTTTCATGCGCGGCATAGTGCAGATTGTCGTCAGCAGTGGCGGAGACTGTCTGTTTTTTAGCTGGAGCTGCAGTTGTTGCCTGGCGGGGAGCTTGCGGTTTCTGCTCTGGCTGCTTTTGAGTTGATTCCACGTGAGGTGGGGGATTTTGTTCTCCGGCGGCAGTCACATCACATTGTGCGTGGGGGGGCTGCTCCTGCTCCATGACTGGCTGCAGCTTTGCCTGCTGCGCTGTGACGGGTCTTTCATTTTGTTTAACATCGAAATCTTCATTATGGTTTATCGTCAACAGCAGCAGCAGGCAGGCTGCAACGGCAGCGGCGGCCGCAAGTGGCCACAAGTGGCGGAGCCGTCTGGACTTCTTCTCTTGCTGAGCGACACGCTGCATCAGCCGCTGGGAGAAATCATCGGGCAGTTGTGGCGTGTCGGCATATTTGCGGCGCAAGGCTTCGCGCAGGTCTGTATCTTTGTCTGTCATCATCATGTTTCAAAATTGTTTATAGAGTTTCTTGCGAATGCGGCAGAGGCGGTTGGCCAGGGCGTGAGGTGTCGTGTCCATGATAAAGGCGCATTCGGTCAGTGGTCTGTTCTCATAGTAGTGCATCGTCAGCAGCAGGCGCTCATCGGGCGGCAGGTCGTCTATCATCGTCTCCAGCCTGCTTATGCGTTCCTCTTTGCCTGTGCTGAGTTCGGCTTCCAGCTGTTCGTCATTGACGTGTGTCAGTTGTGTCACGCCGTCATCGATAGATACCGTGAACAGTTTTTTGCGTTTCAGGAAGTCGAGTGTCAGACGGTAGGCTATGCGGTAGAGCCATGTGATGAGCGATGCTCGCTCCGGGTCATAGCTGCTGATATGGCTGAAGGCTTTGAGGAAGGTGTCTTGCGTCAGCTCTTCAGCGTCCATCGCGCTCTGCACTTGGCGCGCTATCATGGCATATATAGTCTGCCCGTAGCGGTCTATCATCGCGATTTGCCCGGCGCGTCCGTCGTGTTTGACATCTTCTGCTATTTCTTTGTCTGTGTCCACTTGGTGATTGTATTTTAAGATTCTGTTATCTAATATACGACTTCTTTCTCAGAATATCCCGCTCTCGAAGCCATTATTTTTTGTTTTTCTTCCGAGTGACAGTTATTTGTGTGCTTTTTTCGGTCTGTAGTCTGTGTATCTTGTGGAAAACGTCATTTCCCCGCAGGCTCACATGGACGGGGTCACTTGGCCTTTTATCACCAGCACCTCTGCGTCTCCCAGCTTGTCATATCCGTTCACGATGACCTTGTCGCCTGCTTTTAAGCCGGAGACTATCTCATATTGTAGTGGATTCTGGCGTCCTATCTCTATCTCCACCTTGCTGGCTGTCTTGCCGTCGGGCGAGAGCCGGTAGATCCAGTTGCCGGAGGTGGCAGAGTAGAAGTTGCCGCGAGGGATGGTGAGAGCTGTCTCCGGTTTGCCCAGTTCGATTTGCACACGGTAGCTCTTGCCCAAGCGTATGTTGGAGGGCTTGTCAGCAGTGAAGACGAGGTCGCACTCGAAAGTGCGGTCTTTGACTTCGGGCACTACCTTGCTGATGCGCAGAGGATATTTTCGTCCTTGATACTGGATGTTGGCTGGCAGGCCAGACTGGATGCGGTCGATGTAGTATTCGGAGAGGGCGGTCTGCACCTTATACTCTCTCAGCACCTTTATCTCGCCAATCCTTGAGCCGGCAGACACTTGCTGGCCGATGCCCACGCTCACGTAGCTCAGCTGTCCCGCGACTGTGGCGCGCACAGTGAGGTTGGACGTGCGGCTGGCCGAGCGTGACAGCTTGCGAGATGAGGCGGTTCTGTTGGCGCTGACCATGTCTCGCTTGAGGCGCATGGCCACGGAGTCGTGTCTCAGGCTCTGCATCTGCAGCTCGGCCTTCCGCTGCTGATAGTGGTAGTCTTCTTCGATGACCTCCATCTCGGCCTTGCTCTTTATCCCCATGCGATATTCCTCTCGGCTCTGATTGAGCGACTTGTCGAGAGCTGCCATCTGATGTTCTGCTTCGAGTGCCTGCTGACGGAGAGTGATGGAATGTTTTTCCATCTCTATCTCCTGCTCCTGATAGTTGCGCTGCTGGTTTTCCCATTCAGCTTGCTCGTCGTCGATGGTGCGGAGGAGCTCTGGATTGGTGAGGACGAGGATGGTGTCGCCCACGCTCACCATCTCGCCTTCCTCGGCCACGATGCGCTCCACATATCCGCTCTCCATGGCGTTGAGCTGGATGGTCTGTATCGGTTGCGCCAGTCCCTCCACATCCACATATTCCATAAACGGAGCGTCCGTTGCCTCCGCTATCTTGAAGTCTTCGGCGTCAATGCCCAGCTGACGGGGGCTGAGGGCCAGCACGATGGCATAAGTGGCGAATCCTAAGAAGATTGCGCCAGACATGAGGTAATAGCGATGCCTGATGTACCAGGGCTTCTTTGCAAGTTGTATGTCCATATAGGGGTGTTATATAAATTAGTATTTTGTTTTTATTAGGTACGTCTTTCCGCTTTAGTCTATGGGTAGTTCTTCTGTTATAGATATGTTGTTTTCAAAATCGTATGCTGTCATGCTGCGCAGCGTGTAGTAGAGGCTCCAATATGTTTGCAGCGTGCTGATATGATTGCGTTTGGCTGAGTTTTTCTCGTTTGTGGCCGAGTTGAGGTCAAGTATGCTGTTGCGTCCCATGACGTACAGTCGCTTGGCCACCTGGTATCGTTGTTCGGCTCTGCGGTCGGTCAGAGAGGCTATGTGCACCTTGCGCGCCTGCATGTTGAACTGCATGACGAGTTTCTGCACATTCTGGCGGAAGTTGTCCATGCCTTGCTGGGCTTGCGTATGCGTGAGTGCGAGTTGCGACTTGGCCACCTTCACCATGCCTCGTCCGCGCCCCCAGTCGAGCAGAGGCAGGGAGAGTGACACGCTGACATATTCCTGGTGCATCAGGTTGCTGTATGAACTGCTCACATCCCGTCCCGTCTGTGAGAGGCCAAACTGCATATACAGGTCGGCCTTGAATCCTGCTTGGGCTTTGGCACCCGCCAGACGGCTCTCGCTCTCTTTCACGATGAGCTGATAGTAGTCGGGGGCGGGGCTGCCGGCGAGGGCGAGCTGCATGGCTTGTCCGCAGGGCACTTCAAACTGCGGTACGCTGTCGGGCATCACCAGGCGTAGCTCTATGGCCTGCTCAAGGCCGAGATATGACCTGACTGTCTGCATCACTTCCTGGAGGCTGATTTCTGCGTTCATCACGTTGGTCTCTTCGCTCAGGCGGTTAATCTCCAGTTGCAGCATCTCATTCTCTGTGATGGTGCCTATCTGATAACGTCCTTGCGCCATGCTGTAGAGTGTGTCGGCCGATGCGAAGTTCTGCCGCGCCATGTCCAGCTCGGTCTGTGCGGCGGCCAGCGAGAAGAAATAGTTGCAGGTAGTGGCAGAGATTATCTCCAGAGTCTCGGCATATTGCTTCTTGGCTTCGCTGTAGCGCAGAGGCTCTATGCGTCGGTCCCACTTCAGGTCATTATATCCAAACAGGCTCTGCTGGTATCCTATGACCAGTGGCTGGCTGCTGTAGGCTGTCGTCTTGCCGCGCAACTCGTCAAGCCTGTTGAGCGTGCTTTTCAGAAAGATGCTGCCGCCAGTCCATCTGATATTCTGATTGACCTTTAGCGTGAGGTCGGCTCCGAACTGGTCTTGCTTGATGAACATCGCTGTGCCGTCAGCCTGAGTTATCTTGTTCATCTCCTTGTTGACGTAGGGTTGGGAGGTCAGGGTGAGTGAAGGCAGGTAGTTGGCTTGGTGGTAGCGGTAGTTCCAGTAGGCGGAGAGGAAGGTGTTGCGCGCGCTCTGCACGGATGGAGACTGCTGTCTGGCCAGTTGTATGGCGTCTTGCAGGCTGAGTACCAGTGTGTCGCCTTCTGCAATGGCTGCGTTTGTGCTGACGGCCCACATGCTTAACATGTATATAATCTTTTTCATTGGCATGATGTTTGTTTTTCTTGCTCTTGGGACGGTGGAATTCGGATGTGTGTCTTCGTCCTGTGCAAAGTTAACGTTCGTCTGCCACTTGGCGATGTCTGTCTCGTCTTCTGAATGTTGATTGTATGAAAATCATACATGATGCTGTATGATTTTCATACACTTTTGCTGGGGTGGCTCTTGATTTCTCTTTTCATCTCATGTCTTTGTCGGAGAAAATGCGTACCTTTGCAGATATGAAAACAAGTTACGGAACTATACTCGTTGTGGATGACAATCCAGCCATTCTGACGGCTGTGAAGATTTGTCTTGGTGGTGTGTTTGAGCGCATCATCACACTTTCTGCTCCCGAAGGCATTCTGGCGACTCTCCAGCAGGAGCACGTGGATGTCATTCTCCTTGACATGAACTTCTCTATGGGTGTGAACTCTGGTCGGGACGGCATGATATGGCTTAATGCCATACATCGCAAGCATCCCGATATTCCTGTTGTTCTGATTACGGCCTATGCTGATGTGAAGCTGGCTGTGAGGGGCTTGAAGAATGGTGCGGTGGATTTTGTCACCAAGCCATGGGACAATGATGAGCTGGCACGTGTGCTCAAGGATGCTGTGGATAAGTCGAAAGAGGTGGTGTCTCTCGATGAGGTGGAGAAGGAACATGTGAAGAAGGTGGTGGGCAAGTGTCACGGCAACATGAGCAAGGCTGCCGAACTTCTGGGCATCACTCGTCAGACTTTATATAAAAAATATCACCCATGATTATAGCTGTTATTGCCATTGTGGCGGTTGCCGTCTTGGTCTTGATTGCATACAGGCATCAATGCTTGCTGAACGACAGGGCTTCGCTGATGCGTGATGCCATCCACCATCGCGACTTCTCTTTCCGCTTGCCCACCAAGGGACTGCTTTTTGGCGAACGTGCCTTGCAGGATGCTCTCAACGACATGGGACAGGAGATTCAGAAGCTTGTGGCTCACAATGAGGTGGAGGCATGGCAGAGGCTGACGCGTGTGCTCACGCATGAGATAATGAATGCCACGACGCCTATCCAGAGCATAAGTCAGGCGTATCTTGCCAACCCCAGCATCAAGGGGACTCCGTATGAGGAGGGCATACAGGCCATCCACGACACGAGCATGGGATTGGCCGTTTTTGTGGAGAGCTACCGCAAGTTGACGCAGTTGCAGGTGCCTGTGTTGAGGGACATCGACCTGAATGTGTTTATGGGCGGCTTAGCTTCGCTCTATCCCAATCTTCGATGGGAAGTTGATGTTCCCGCAGGGGTTGTCGTCAACGCTGACGAGAATCTTCTTCGCCAGGTGTTCATCAATATTGTGAAGAATGCTATTGAGGCAGAGGCACGCACCATTGGCATCCAGCATGTAGTCCTCCCGCACAGGCCTGGGCGCAGCGGAGCGTCGTTTGGCAAGCTGCTGATTAGCAATGATGGTCATGTCATTCCAGATGACGTGGCCCGTGAGATATTCATCCCTTTCTTCACTACCAAACAATCTGGTTCGGGCATTGGCCTTTCTCTCTCTCGTCAGATTCTCATGAGGCAGCATCTCACGTTGGCACTCAGGGAGAGTCCAGTAGGCGGTTATAACGTGACATTCGAGATGGAGAGTGAGGGGTGAAGCCTTCCTTGCCAGTGAGGGAAGAGCTTTGAATGAGAAGAGGAATGAGGGGATGAGTTGCTGGAAAGAATGAACAGGAAAAAGAAGAGGAGAGCGTGTCTGCTGTTTTTGACACGCTCTCCTCTTGTATGTATTGTCTGAATGATGTGTTGTTAGAATGTCATGCGCACCTTGAGTCGGATGCCCCATTTGTTGGTGTTGGGGTTGTTGAGGTAAGTGAGTCGGCGGACATAGTCGACTTCTATTAGCTTGAAGATGTTGTGCACACCGAGACGGAGTTCCATGTAGGGCTTGCTCGTGTCCATGCAGATGGTGTTTTGCTCGTAGGTGCCGTCGGCCATGAAGTGGCCGGGGAAGTAGAAGAGGTCTGAGTCGGTGTAGTCTGAGGCTGCGGGGTTGTTCTTGTCAGTGAGTTGTCCCCAAAGCATGTTGAAGCCTATGCACTCGCGCCATTTGAGTTTCTTCAGCAGGGGTATTCGGTTGAAGAGCCACCCGTTGAGGTCCCACTCTGCCATGAGTGAGGCGTAGCGGTCGTTGAGGAACTCAAGGTTGGAGATGAGAAGGAAGGTGTTGTCTTCGATGATGTAGGATGTGTTGGCTGCTGGATGGATGAGGAGAGGGAAGGGTACCTTGTTCCATTGTGCTCCTACTTTGATGTCGGTGTCGAACTTGCCGAACTGTCCCAACCAGAGGCGCTTGTAGAGGCCAAGTTCGGTAACATGGTAGTTGTACTGTCCACCAAGGAATCCGTTGATGCCCATCGTGTGTGAGATGGTGAAGATGGGGGCGTCATGGTTAATCTTGACGCGGCGCTGCTTGGTGTTGATGTAGGTGACGTTGGGTTCAAACGTGATGCCTGCCTTGAACTCGGAGGTGGTGATGCCCGAGAGCCATCGGGATGGGTCGTTTACAGGGGAGGCTGCGCCGTCGAGGCGCTGGTAGAAGAGCGCATCGACTGGGTGGTTGCGGGTGCGTGTGTATTGTCCGTTGATTTTCCATCCGTTCTCATACTCTCGCGTGTAGTCGATGTGGAGCTCTCGTGTGTGGTGGTACTGATCCACCTTGGAGGCGCGGAGAGAGGTGAACATGTTGTCTTTGTCGGTCGGCACGAACTTGTCGAAGGGGGAGACCACATCGTCGAGCCATGTGACGCTGAGGTTGTTCTGGGGGAACTCACGCGGAAGGTATGCTTTTTTGTTGAAGGCGTAGGTGAGTTGCCCTTTCCAGTATACGTTGTGTGTCTGTGTGCCGTAGGCTACATATCCGCTGGCGAAGAGGTGGGGGGAGAGGTTGGCATTGGTCAGGGCAGAGGCTCTCAGGCGCATGCCGTCGTAGTCGTTGCCTGAGATGATGGTGTTGACAGGGCCTATGTCCACATAGTTGGGATGGAGTGAATCGCCCGTCTCGACGAAGTTCTCGACGAGTGCCTTGAAGCCGAAGAGGACATATTTGAAGCCTTTGATGTGGGTGAGGCGGTCGAGGAAACTGTCCATCTTGCCTTCGGAGGAGGTGAGTTCCACCTTTCGGTAGCGGTTCCAGAAGTCTTCGTCCTGCATTGATGCGTCGGGTTCGCGCAGGGTGTTGCCCTTGATGTGCTTGAAGAGCGACTTGGGTATCTCTTCGAAGCTCACATCGCTCAGGCGTGTGACGCGCTGCACCTGAAACTTGCCAAGCCATTTGGTGAGTTGAAGTTCGATGAGCATGTCGTTGGTGGCGGCTATGCGGTCTCCTGTCTCAAGCTGGATGAAATCTTGAGATATCATCATGTTTTCGACGAAGTTGACATCGCTGCGGCGGGGTATGGTGAGGTCTACTCGGCGCACCTGGTAGGTGGAGTCAGGGTCGAGGAGTATGTAGAGGTGGCCTGAGAAGCCGAAGTCTTGCTGATTGTTGGGCAGGAAGCCTACGTCGACGACTTTGTCTTCATCGATGAAGATGGTGTCCTGGAGATAGTAGCGATAGAAGGATATGGCATTGTCTGCTATAGGCGAGCGGAAGGGGTATTGGAGCAGACGGCACTCGTTCTCGTAGATGTTTACATCGGTGAAGACATCCTTGAGGGTGGTGGTGAGTATTTCACCTGTGTTGACCAGCTCGGTCACACCCTTATTGCTCTCTCCCTTGATGACTTGCTTTTCTGATTTGGGGTCTTTGCGGTAGTAGTGCTCGGAGAGTGTCTCGTCGACTGTGAGCGGGAGGATGAGCTTGCCTGTCTGCGAACGCTCGACGTGGTCCTTGAGGAAGGCAAAGCGTTTGTATTCGCCTTCATCGAAGACTTTGTCGCTTACCTCGTTGAGGGAGAAGGTCATCTTCTCATATTTAGTATATGTATAGAAGTCTTTCGAACGGAGGTCGCTGTGCTTCTTGTTGGCTATGACCTTCTTCATTAGTTCGACAGCAGGGTTGTTCTTGCGGCTGTACTTGGTGCGCTTGGCTTTGACGGTCACTCCTGAGAGAGTTTTGTCTAAGGGTTCGAGCTTGATGGTCAAGCCTTTGTTCTTGCCAAAGTCCTTGAGGCGCACGGTCTGTGTCTTGTATCCCATGGATGCAATGGTGAGCTCTTTCCAAAGGCTGTCTTCCTTGATGGCGAATTGACCATTCTCGTCAGTTTGGTCGCCTACGTTTTTGTCTTTGTAAAAGACGTGGACAAAGTCGAGTGGCTCGCGGCTCTTGCTGTCGATGACCTTGCCTGTCACCTGTGCAAAGGAGAGGGAGACATGAGCAAGGAGGCATAGTGTGAGGATGATTTGCTTCATTGTAGTCTTCTTTAATACTTATTGTGGGAAAAACGTGCTTATTGAGGGTGTGTGCTTATTGAGAGCGTGTACTTATTGTGGTACGTTATGTCGTGAACAATGTCTGAAAGAGTGGATAAGGGAGTGGGGGAGCCAAGAGTGTGGGGAAACTATGATGCATGTGGGCACAGCTTTATAGCTGGGCAAGAGATGCTTCAAGTTCTGTGATGGAGCTGATGATGCTGTCGGGGAGGCTCTCATCGACTGTCTCTTCGCCCCATCCTATGCCTTTTATCCAAACGGTCTTGCAGCCTATGCTGTGGGCTGGCACAATATCTTTGGAGTAACTGTCACCGATGACTACGATGTCTGATGATGGAAGTGTGTCCGCATTGGTGGCTGTGGATTCTCGGAGAGCATCCACTCCGAGCTGGAATATTTGTGGATCGGGCTTGCGCACTCCGACTACAGCACTTTCGACGATGTGTCTGAAGTGCTCAAGACGGAAGTCGCGGAGGATGGTTTCGATGTTGCCGTAGAAGTTACTGACAAGGACGAGGGGATAGATCTCGGCGAGCCGTGCTATGATGGGGCGGCTTGTTTCCAGTATGTGAAGCACATAGTTGTAGCAGTAGTGGGCCACGTTGTCACTCTTCTCTTGCCGCTCTGATTCGCAGGCAGACCATGCGCCTCGGCTGACGAGGTCTTCTGTCTCGAGCCTGCACTTGATGAGCAGGAGGTCAAGGAAGTTGTGGTCGGGGTGGATATAGGGATGTTTGGCGAGGGCGCGCTCAGCCACTACATAGCTGGTGCGGAACTCTTCTTTGCTCACAGGGATAGAGGCATGCTTGTATCCTTTCCAGAGGACTTCGCTCCAATGAAGGGAGTCTGTGTCGATGGTGCCGCCATAGTCGAATATTATTGCTTGTATCATAGTGTGTGCTCTTTTTTGAAGATGTGTGTGCTCTTTGTGGAGGATGTGTGTGCTCTTTTTTGAAGATGTGTGTTCTTTTGAAGATGTAGTAGTGCTTGTGGCCTTTTGTATATGCTTTTATCCTTGTTTTACGCATTCATCATAGATTGTACTTTTTGCAGAGTCTTTTGCAAAAGCTCTCATGGCTGTACCGCATGTAGAAGTAGAGCGATGTCATGATGATAATCTCGAAGGCGATGTATGCCCAAGGGAGGTCGATGAGACAGAAGACATAAAGAGCGATGGCGCGCGTGTTGAAGGTGAGAATGTTGGCCCATTTCATCATCGGCAGGCTGAGCGTGCGGAACTCTTCCTTGAATTCTGCCGGGACTTTTTCTATGGTCTCATATCGTTCCTTGAGCCCCTTGATAAGCCGCTGAAAAGCAGGAGTCTGCTTTTCTTGTGCGGAGGTGTAGTTTATGTATGTGCGGAGGAATAGCTTCTGTATGACGTTGCCCTTCCAGGGTGTGCTGTCGTAGAGTGCCTGCTGCCAGCGTGAGTTGTCAAGCTCGCTGCCTGCCTTGCCTTTGAGGAAGAGGAGGTGAATCTGCCGATAGTAGTCGGAGAGTCCGCATTGGCGAGCGTGGCATACGAGGCCTGAGAACCATGAGGTGAGGTTGAAGGCGATGGCGAAAATGATGGTATTGGTCTTGTTGTCTTCTATGCCCATCCAGCTGAACTCCATGCTGTGGTGGGCTATCATGCGGAAGAAGAGGGCGTGGTAGATAAACAGAAACCACACATCGCCTGCTGCACCGTCGAGGATGCGTCCAAGCTGCGTCTTCTTGCCTGTCATGCGTGCGAGTTGTCCGTCTGCGCTGTCATAGAAGTTGGCCCATGCGAGCAGGAGGATGGCTATGATGTTGCAGATGAGTCCTTCTGTGCCTTCAGTCCTGTAGCTGCCATGAACAAAGAAGAAGGCAGAGGCTGCGCCTATTATCATGGAGAGAACGGTCACCGTATTGGGATGGATGTCGAAATGGTTGAAGAAGCGTGCCCACTGATAACCTATGGGGCGTGTCCATACGGTGTCGAGCCATTCCTCTGTATCGTTGGATTTGAGTGTTGACTGGATGGATTCTTTCATCTTTTCTGCTCTTGTTTCTGTATTTTCTTTCTGTATGTTAGCTTTTCTGTGGATTGCTGATAGCGAATGCTTCTGCCGCTTGGGTTTATATCATCTGGTTGCAGCCATAACTTCATCTGATTGCAGTCATAACTTCTGTATTTGAGCCGTATAATCAATTTATCACTCTCTCAGCTATGGCTTCTGCTGCTTTGTCGCGGCAGACGGAGAAACTGGGGAAATCGTTGAAGTCGATGATTCTGAACTGGCCTTTGCTGTCGATGACGGCATCTCCTCCATAGATGGGCACGTTGATGTGGCGCGCGAAACGGTCAACCGCTTCTTTGATGGCAAGTGGGTCAAACGTGTAGCCTTTTTCTTTGCCGTTGATGCTCTCAAGACCAAATTTAGAGTGGCCTTGGCTGGCGTAGTACCAATGGAAAAAGTCTGTACCTTCTACACCGTAAAATTTAATGAGGTCGCCCGTGACGTGTTCCTGCACGAGCCATTCGTTGATGTGACGTTGGCGGAAGTCTTCGAGGGAGAGGTCGAGTTCGGCCTTTGTGGTGCAGTAGACGGTGTCGCTGGCAGTGATGGCTGAGCTGACGCTGTTCTTTACCCAGAGGGGAAAGGAGAAGTCTGTCATCTTCTTGGAGGAGGTGATGACGCTGCTTGAGTTTCCGTAGATGAAATCGGGTTGTGGAATATGGGATTTGAGCATGAGTGAGGCTACACTCCCCTTGGATGTGCAGGTGATGATGCCTGAGAGGGAGTTGAGGATGGGGGACCGAAGAATGGAGTGTCCATTGCGTTGCAGCTTCTTGATGGTTGCTGTATCACGCGCCATAGTGTAGATGCGTTGGAAGGAGGAGTGGTCGTGGTTGAGCATCTCGTCTTCTGTTATGCATTCCACTTGGTGGCCTCTTGCGCGCAGTTTTTGGGCTACTGCATGGAATATGGCAGCATCGCTGCTGGCGAGATTTGGGGAGTAGATGGTGCCTCTGCTTATGCCGAGTATGTTCATTGTCCTTGAGTTGGTGGAGTGGGTTGATGTGTATTACTGTCGTTGCCCTCGCATAAGGGTTTTGTGTTGCCTACTTTCATGAGCAGAAGTCCAATGGCTGTCCAGAAGAGTTCACGCACGCGGCAGATGATGCTGACAAACATTCCTATGTTGCTCGTCATGCCCATCTGCGCTACAGACATCGCAAAACCTCCTTCGCGGCCGCCGAGCTGGAGTGGCATGAAGAAAAGGAGGTTGGCGAAGAGTGATGTGAAGGAAAGGATGAGGAAGGAGTAGACGAATGTCTGCATCCCGCCATCGCCTGCATCGAAGAGGATAAGCATGAAGTAGATTTCGAAACTCTGCATGAGGCGGCCCACATATTCGAGCATGAAGCTGATGTAGAAACTACGTTTGTTCTGTGAATGTAGGGCTGCTATCTGCTGGTCGATGTTGTGGAGGTCATCCTTATGTTTCTCTATGAGGGAGCGTGTGTACCGCTTCAGACCGGGAAAATGGCTCAGCATGCTGATGAGGCGCACGACCATGCCGTTTTTGTAGCCTCGGCTGAAGAGGTAGATGCCGCCGCTGCAGAATAGGAGCATGAGGAGGAGTATAATGCTCATGCCAATGCCAATGCTGAGGTCTCCTAAGAGTGAAAGAATGGCATAGACAACGATGCTGGTGGCCCAGAACCAGAAGTGGGAGAATATGTGCATCATGGCGAAGAGGAGCACGCTGGACGTGGCTCTCTGTGTGCCGATGAATGGCTTAAGCTCCATAATCTTGTATGGCTCTCCTCCCATGAGGCCTACTGGCGTGGCATAGTTGAGGGCGAAGCCTGTGATTGTGATTTTGAGTAGTCGCCAGAAAGGGATGGGGCAATCTCCAGACCCCCGGATGATGATGCGCCATGTCCATGCGTTCATCGTGTAGAGCACGCCCCATAGGCCAAGTATCGCTATTAGCCAGTAGCCTGCCTGAGTGACATCTTGCCATAGTTGGGCGAAAGACACCTTGAACGTGAAGAGCATGATGATGACAGCAACTAATCCGAAGGCGAAGAAGATGTTGCGTGCTTTGTTGTTCATCTTGTGTATGGATGGGTCTTAAGCCTCCTCGTCTGTCACCTGATCGAGTTTTAGTTTGTCGGAGTCATCGCGTTTCTCGAAGTATTGCTTTTTGAGTGGATTGGCACGCTCAATGTCGAATTTGTAACGGTTGCGAGCTGTGTCAATGGCTGTGTAGATGGCACGGCGAAGAGCTTCTTCATCGGTGTTGCCGCTGCCAGCATTGTTGTAGCATACGCCCATGGCTGGTGAAGTGCGGAGAACTGGCAGGCCAGCCGTGTATATGATGCCATCTTGCTTGGCTATGGCCTTGAAGGCTGATGCTCCTTGGTCGTAGTACATGGCGAGAGTTGCATCGAAGTATTCTTGCAAACCTGCTTCAAAGAAGCCTTCAGCTGTGTATGGACCCACACACTTGACGCCCATCTTGAAAAGTTCGTCGACGACGGGCTTGATGACATCCTCTTCTATCTCTCCCTGTGAGGGGTTGAGGGCAAGCACGGCGATGCGTGGGTTGTCTATGAAGAAATCGCGTTTGAGCGTATTGTGAAGGGCTACGAGTTTCTCCGCTACGGTTTCTTTTGTGATGTGTGATGGTATCTGCTCCACGGGCATCTTGTCTGTGGCGACAGCCATGCGGAAGTGGTCGAGGACAAACATTTTCAGGGCTTTCTTGCCTTCGCCTGCTTGTGACTCGATGTATTCTGTTTGGCCTGGGAATGCTGCTTCGTCTTCGAGTTGGATGCTTGCATTGTTAACGGGTGCGGTGACAAGGGCGTCTATCTTGCCTTCCTTTAGGTCGGCTATAGCGCGGTTGAGAGCTATGAGGGCGGCTTTGCCAGCCTCTGTGCTTGGCTGGCCAAATTCTATTTTCAGTTCCTCCTCACCGAAGCAGTTAACCATGTTGAGCATGCCTTCGCATGCCATGTCTGCTGTCTCTACTATCTGAAAATTGGTCTGGTTGCCTATGGCTTTCTTGTGATATGAAGCAGCCTTTGGCGAGCCATATACTACGGGTATGCAGAGTGATGACATGCCTTCTATCTGGAAGGTCTTGAGGATTAGCTCATAACCGATGCCGTTGATGTCACCGTGTGTGATTCCTATGCGTATCTTTTCCATGTGTGTATGCGGATATTTTATGATTGGAATGGTTTAAATGATTGATTATATGTGGGTGTATGTTATTGTCTATTAGCCTCTGTAACGTTTTTATATAAATAGCAATTTGCTGTTTGTGTTCTATTTATGCGCTGTCAATTGCTCTTTGGGTCATCACCTTCTTCTGGTGTGACGAGGGTGTAGAGCGCAGCTTCGAGGCGGCGTATCATGGTGCGCTTCATCTTGTCTGGAGCATAGACAAATCCTTCGACTACGATGACTCGTCCGTTCTTTTTGTCTATCCTCGAATGGCTGATGAAGGGTCCGCCCATGGCGTCTCCTTTCATTTCCCAGAGTCCGCGTGCTTCCATGGCGTATTGGCCGTTGACACTGATATTCTTTGTCCACACGAAGTCGTGGTTGGTCTGCATCCACATGTGTGGTTTGGAACCTGGAATGTTTTTCTTCATGACAGTATCGCGCAGAGCCATGTAGGGGCGTTTGGTGAACATCTTCTCGCTGACGTAGGGGAGGGAGTAGATGCAGATGTTCTGTATGCTTGCGAGCCCGTCATCACTTGCCCAGATGAAGTCCTCGCCCACCTTCATCTTCTTGATGTCTGCTGGGATGTAGAATTCGCAATCGAACATTTCCTTGACTTGCTTGGCAAACTTAATGTTGTGGGTGAAGTAGAGGTCATTGGCCTGGCGGTTGATTTCCTCGCTCGTGATGAGCGACTCGATGTCGCGTGTGTGCTCTGTGATATAAATCGAGGCTTCTACTTGGTTGGGAGCGTGGAGTGTGATTATGACTTGAGGTATGGAGTGAACATCTTTCTCGTATGTCATCTTTGCCTGCGTGTAGTGGTCGCCAAGTTCGAAGCGGAATATGTTGCGAAACTTGTTGGTGATGCGGTCGTAGTGCTTAGGTTCAATGTGGCTTTTGTGAAACTGCTCTTCGTCCTGTGGCAACCCTCTCAGTGGCTTGTCAAGGATGGCCTGAAGCGCCTTGCCTGCATAGCCGTTCCATACGCTGTCGTCGGCCACAACCATGACTTCGTAAGGATTGCCTGAAGAGGCTGGAGTGAAGATGCTGGCGCTGCGCTTTCTGCGCTTGGGAGCATCGGTCGAAGTGTCACATGCACTGAGAAGGCAGGCTGAGAGCAGGATGGTGGTGATGAATCGTATGTTCATAAGTTTATTTGATTATTCAGTTGATGGAGGTTATCTTTCTGATTGCTATATTGTTTTTGACTCCAGATATATACAGATTAAGATGAGGGCGAAAGTCATGTTGAACTTATTTCTCTCACTCCATGTCTCGCTGCTTATTGGTCGAGAGCAGACCGCAGGCAGCCCATATATCCTGTCCGCGTGAGGTGCGAATAGTTGTTGTGATGCCGTGATTGTTGAGATAGTCACGGAAATGTTCCATTGTGCCCATCTCTATTTCGTTGAGCGGTACATCTGGGATTTTGTGCCATCGTATGAGATTGACGCGGCAATCGAGTCCTGAGAGTAGGCGCGTCAGTTCGCGTGCATGGAGTGGAGTGTCGTTGGTGCCACCAAACATGGTATATTCGAAGGTGATGCGCCGTTGATGACTCCAGTCGTATTGCTTGAGCAGGGCTACGATATCGCTGATGGCGAATTGGCGTTCGGCTGGCATGAGTTGCATGCGCTGCTCATGAATGGGAGAATGGAGCGATATGGCTACGTGGCATTCGCTCTCATCGAGCAGGCGTCGCATGTTTTTGCGGAGGCCAACGGTGGATATGGTTATGCGTCTGGGGCTCCATGCCCATCCGTAGTCGGCAGTGAGTATTTCTGTTGATTTGAGCACATTGTCAAGGTTGTCAAGGGGTTCTCCCTGTCCCATGTAGACTATATTGCTGAGTGGCGTTAAGCCTTCTGTGGCTATAATATGGTCGACGGAGTATATCTGGTTAAGGATGTCGGTAACTGTCAGGTCGCCGTGCCATCCTTGCTTGCCTGTTTGGCAAAAGAGGCAGTTCATCTTGCATCCCACCTGACAGCTCACGCATAGCGTTGCCCTGTCACCGTCTGGGATGTATACAGTTTCTACATATTGGCCGTCGAGGGTGGGGAAAAGGAACTTCACCGTGCCGTCTTTGCTGCGCTGAGTGTCGGCCGGGGCAGAGCACCCCACACAAAACAACGAATCCAACATCTCTCTGTTTGCCTTTGAGATGTTGGTCATTTCATCTATTTCATGTATGTGTCTGCCATATATCCACTGTGCCATTTGCTTGGCTGCGAATTTGGGCAGGGAGAGTTGCAGGCAGATGTCCTGCAACTCTCTTATGTTCATGCCTAATAGCGGGGTCTTGTTCATTTGAGATGTCTGATTTGTTCGTTGGCGGTTGTCTGCCGCTGTTGCCATGTATGTAGGCTTTGGATTACCAAGCGAAGAGAGGATAGTTCTTCATGGTCTCGTTGACCTCTCCCCTTACCTTTGCGATGACAGCCTCGTCCTCAGGTGAGTTGAGCACTTCCTCAATCCATGCTGCAATCTGCACCATGAGGTCTTCCTTGGCTCCACGAGTGGTGATGGCTGGTGTGCCGAGGCGGAATCCTGATGTCTGGAAGGCTGAGCGTGTGTCGAATGGCACCATGTTTTTGTTGATGGTGATGTCAGCAGCAACGAGAGCGTTCTCTGCCACCTTGCCTGTGAGGTCTGGATACTTTGTGCGGAGGTCAACGAGCATAGAGTGGTTGTCTGTGCCGCCGCTTACGATGCTGAAACCTCGCTTGATGAGTTCGTCAGCAAGCACGGCTGCGTTCTTCTTAACCTGTAGTGCGTACTCCTTAAACTCTGGTTTGAGAGCTTCGCCGAATGCCACAGCCTTGGCGGCAATGACATGTTCGAGCGGGCCGCCCTGCTGTCCTGGGAAGACAGCGGAATTGATGAGCTGTGACATCTTTTTTATCACGCCCTTTGGTGTCTTGTAACCCCATGGATTGTCGAAGTCCTTGCCGAGAAGGATGAGTCCGCCGCGAGGGCCACGAAGTGTCTTGTGTGTTGTTGTAGTGACGATGTGCGCATATTTCACAGGATTATCGAGCAGGCCTGCTGCGATGAGTCCGGCTGGGTGCGCCATGTCAATCATGAGGAGAGCGCCAACCTCGTCCGCTATTTTGCGCATGCGCGCATAGTCCCACTCTCTGCTGTATGCTGAACCGCCGCCGATGATGAGCTTTGGCTTGTGCTCCTTGGCGAGAGCTTCCATCTCGTCATAGTCAACTCGTCCTGTTTCCTTCTTGAGGTTATAGCCAACAGGCTTGTAAAGGATGCCTGATGTGTTGACGAGCGATCCGTGTGAGAGGTGGCCTCCGTGGTCGAGGTTGAGACCCATGAATACATCGCCAGGCTTGAGGACGGCAAGAAGCACCGCCGCGTTGGCCTGTGCCCCGGAGTGTGGCTGGACATTAGCAAATTCGGCACCGAAGAGTTCGCATGCTCGGTCTATGGCCAGCTGCTCTATCTCGTCCACTACCTGACAGCCTCCATAATAGCGGTGACCGGGATAGCCCTCTGCATACTTGTTGGTGCAGTAGCTGCCCATGGCTTCCATTACCTGGTCGCTGACGAAGTTTTCCGATGCGATGAGCTCAATGCCCTTGAGCTGACGTTGGTGTTCTTTCTCGATGAGAGAGAAGATGAGATTGTCTCTTTCCATTGTTCGTATTGTATGTGCGTGTTATAAATATTTCATTATGCTATTTGCTTGCTTGTTTCAATTCATCGCTTTCATTAGAGGAGCGCAAAGGCTGTCGCCTCAATGCTTCCGTTCATCACTGATACTGATGAGATGCTATAGTGGCAAGCACGGTCGCTTGTTTTCGTTGAATGTGGTAAAAAATGTCAGTAATGGGCTTTTGCCACCCAAATCTTATGCAAATGTACTCTTTATATTCTTGGTGGCAAAATTTGTTTTTGAAAAAGTTGTATCTTTGTGGCGAAATAGCTCATTATTGGGGGACTTTGTAACAGAAAGTAACAAAGCAATGCTCATCTCTGCCATATTTGCAATACGATGCGGGTACATGGATAGAGGTGTTTGTTTAATAAAGTTTTAATGAATCACATACTATAAATATTGGCAATATTATCGATGAAACCATTAGCAGAACGACTTCGTCCGAATACGCTGGACGACTACATAGGGCAGGGTCATCTTGTAGGTGAAGGAGCAGTCATTCGCCGCATGATAGAACAAAAGCGCATCTCTTCTTTTATCTTGTGGGGACCTCCAGGAGTGGGGAAGACCACGCTGGCCAACATCATTGCCAACATGCTTGATGTGCCTTTCTATACGCTTAGTGCGGTGACTTCGGGAGTGAAAGATGTGCGCGATGTGATAGACAAGGCCAAGAAAGGCGGTTTCTTCCCTGGCATGCGTGGAGGGGTGTCGCCCATTCTCTTCATTGACGAGATTCACCGCTTCTCCAAATCGCAGCAGGACAGCCTGCTCGGTGCTGTCGAACAGGGCATAGTGACGCTTATAGGCGCAACGACGGAAAACCCTTCCTTTGAGGTCATTCGTCCTCTCTTGAGCAGATGCCAAGTGTATGTGCTTAAAAGTTTGGAAGCAGACGACTTGTTGAGACTTCTCCATCATGCCTTGAGTTCAGATGTTTTTCTGAAGGAACGCAATATTGAAGTAAGGGAGACAAAAGCTCTGATGCGCTATAGCGGAGGAGATGCCCGCAAGTTTCTCAATATCCTCGAACTCGTCACAGAATCGTCTGACATCATCAGCGATGATATAGTCACGGAGACTCTCCAGCAGAATCCGCTTGCATACGATAAGGACGGCGAGATGCACTATGATCTCATTTCTGCTTTCATCAAGAGCATTCGGGGCAGCGACCCTGATGCTGCCATCTATTACCTCGCTCGCATGATTGAGGGTGGGGAAGACCCTGTGTTCATAGCGCGCAGATTGGTCATATCTGCCAGCGAGGATGTGGGCTTGGCCAATCCCAATGCTCTCTTGCTGGCCAATGCCGCCTTTGACTCTGTGGCTAAGCTGGGCATGCCGGAAGGACGCATCCCGCTGGCTGAGGCCACAGTATATCTTGCCACTTCGCCTAAGAGTAATTCTGCCTATGCTGCCATAAATGACGCTCTCGCCTTCGTGCGCGAGACAGGCAATCTGCCTGTACCGCTTCATTTGCGCAATGCGCCTACCAAACTGATGTCCCAGCTTGGATATGGCAAGGAATATAAGTATGCCCATGCATATAAGGGAAATTTCGTGCAGCAGCAGTTTCTGCCCGACGGGGTGGAGGATGCGCGTTTTTGGCATGTGCAGGACAATCCAGCGGAGAATAAGTTGAGAGAGAGAATGCAGATGCTGTGGGGAGAGCGGTACAAATAAAGAGAGGGTTTAGCGCAAGGATAAAAAAGTAAGGCTCCATACTCTTAAAGTATGAAGCCTTTTTGCTGGGGTGGAGGGTCGGACTCGAACCGACGACATTCAGAACCACAATCTGACGCTCTAACCAACTGAACTACATCCACCATGTTAAATCAGACTTTGTTGACTTGTCCGGCTTGCCTTTATTGGGGCTTGCTGTGGTCATTTCTGATTTGCGAGTGCAAAGGTAGGGAGTTTCGCTGGATTGACCAAATCATTCAGCGATTTTTTTGCGAAAATCTGCTATTTTGTATGTTTTAGATATAAAAAAGAGAAATGCGGTATATGAATACATGTCTTTCCGCACTTCTCCTTCTTGTTTCTACGATTCGTCAATTATGTGGCGAGCCGGCAGTTTTTTTATATTGTTTTTGTAGTATAGTCCTTGAAGAATAATGAATCCTGGTGTTTTTCTTGACGCTTGGATATTACTGGTAAAATTCTTTTCTTCCTGCTGACAAGGTGTTCTTCATCAGCGAACAAATGGTCATGGGTCCAACACCTCCAGGGACTGGGGTGATGTAAGAGCATAGTGGAGCCACATTCTCGTAGTCAACGTCACCGTTGAGCCTGAAACCAGACTTGCGTGTGGCGTCTGGCACACGGGTTGTACCCACATCGATGATTACAGCCCCAGGCTTGACCATGTCAGCTGTGACGAAGTTGGGTTGGCCTATGGCAGCGATGACGATATCTGCCTGCCGACATTCTTCCTTGAGAGTCTTGGAATGGCTGTGGCATACAGTGACAGTGCTGTCACCATATTGTTTCTGCATCATGAGCTGCGCCATCGGTTTGCCGACGATGTTCGAGCGGCCAAGGATGACGCACTTCTTGCCGCTTGTCTCAATATTATAGCGCTTGAGCAGGGTGATGATGCCCAGAGGCGTGGCTGAGATGTAGCATGGTAGGCCAATAGCCATGCGGCCAACGTTGATGGGGTGAAACCCGTCCACGTCTTTGCGGTAGTCGATGGCTTCTATTATCTTTTGCTCAGAGATGTGTTTGGGCAGAGGCAACTGGACGATGAAGCCGTCCACGTCTTTGTCCTTATTGAGCATGTCTACCTGACAGAGGAGAAATTCTTCCGTGATGTCGTCTTCGAAGCGGAGTAGGGTAGACTTGAAACCGCACGCTTCACATGCCAGCACCTTGTTTTTCACGTATGTCTCGCTGCCACCATCGTGACCGACGAGAATGGCGGCGAGGTGAGGACGCTTGCCTCCGTTGGCTATTATGTTTTCTACTTCTGCGGCTATTTCAGCCTTGATGGCTGCCGCTGTTGCTTTTCCGTCTATGATTTGCATGAATGGATGTTGATGTGGTGTTGGAGAATATGGATGGTTTTGTCTTAGAACTTAGGCATGCCTTGCATGCCCTTCATCTTCTGCATCTGCGCCATGGCCTTTGCCATCTTGGGGCTTGTCATCTGGCGCATCATCTTGCGCATCTGCTCAAACTGCTTGGTGATGCGGTTGACCTCGTCTATTGATACGCCCGCGCCCTTGGATATGCGCTGCTTGCGCGACATGGAGAAGCACTCGGGGTGCTCGCGCTCGTATGGCGTCATCGAGCCTATCACGGCTTCGACGGACTTGAAGGCATTCTCGTCTATGTCAATGTCCTTGATTTGCTTGCCTATGCCAGGTATCATCGAAGCGAGTTCTTTGATGTTGCCCATCTTCTTGATCTGCTGTATCTGTCCGAGGAAGTCGTT
This sequence comes from Bacteroidaceae bacterium, assembly GCA_036303125.1. GTDB lineage: Bacteria > Bacteroidota > Bacteroidia > Bacteroidales > Bacteroidaceae > Minthosoma. The sequence goes on along the minus strand of JAXJBE010000078.1, from coordinate 2,052 downwards.
GTAATCAAACTTGTTTTTCGCTATCTTTGCCTGAAGCTTACGTGCTTCCTTTTCATCGAATTGCTGCTGGGCTCTCTCGACGAATGATACGATGTCGCCCATGCCGAGGATGCGGTCGGCCATGCGCTCTGGGTGAAACACGTCGAGTGCTTCCATCTTCTCGCCTGTTCCGACAAACTTTATAGGCTTGGTCACCACCGTGCGAATGGAGAGGGCTGCGCCTCCACGTGTGTCGCCATCGAGTTTTGTGAGTATTACTCCGTCTATCTCAAGGCGCTCGTTGAATATCTTGGCAGTGTTGACAGCATCCTGTCCTGTCATGGCATCCACCACGAGAAGCGTCTCGTTTGGGGTGACAGCAGCCTTTATATTCTCAATCTGCTGCATGAGCTCCTCGTCTATGGACTGGCGTCCGGCTGTGTCGACGATGACAACGTCATATCCCTTTGCCTTTGCTTCCTGGATAGCGTTCTTGGCTACGCTGATAGGGTCTGTGGCGCCGCTTTCAATATAGCATGGCACGCCTACCTGGTCGGCAAGCACTTTGAGCTGTTCCATGGCGGCAGGACGGAATGTGTCGCACGCTGCGAGAAGCGGTTTCTTGTGATTGCTGTTCTTCAGGCGCAGGGCGAGCTTGCCAGACATTGTTGTCTTGCCGGCACCGTTGAGACCTGCCATGAGAATGACGGTGGGATGGCCGCTCAAATTGAGTTCTGTGGCCTGTCCACCCATGAGCGCAGCCAGTTCGTCGTGCACAATCTTCACCATGAGCTGGCCAGGCTTGACGGATGTGAGCACATCCTGTCCCATAGCCTTCTGCTTGACTGTGTCAGTGAATGACTTGGCCACTTTATAGTTTACGTCAGCTTCGAGGAGTGCCTTGCGCACGTCTTTGAGTGTCTCGGCAACATTGATTTCGGTGATTTTCCCTTCACCCTTCAGTATCTTGAAAGACCGTTCGAGTCTTTCGCTCAAGTTTTCAAACATATCTGTGTGCGGTAATTATTCTTATAAAAACTTATTTCTTTAATCCTTTATATATAAGATACGACAATGCAACCGCCACGAGCACTATAGCGGAGATGCCGATGATGTGAGAGTAGTGGGCTATTGTGTCTATAAGTTCCTGCTTGGGCATGGTGCTGTGAAAGGCATAGCCTATGCCGACAAGGATGGAGTTCCATACACCTGCTCCCACGCATGTATATACGATGAAAGGCAGGAGGTTCATCTTTGCCAAGCCCGCAGGGATGCTGATGAGTTGGCGAATGGCTGGTATCATGCGTCCGACAAGGGTAGATACTGCACCGTGGCTGTCAAAATAGTCTTCAGCCTTCCTCACCTTGTCCTCGTCAATGAGGCAGAAATGGCCAAAGCGGCTGTTGGCAAATGCGTAGACTATAGGCCTGCCCAAGAAAAAAGCCAACGCATAGTTGACGAGAGCTCCAATGAGGGCACCGATAGTGCCGCAAAGAATAATCATGGGGTAAGACATTTCGCCAGTCTCTGAAGCCATGTAGGCGGCTGGTATCATTACCACTTCCGATGGAAATGGTATGAACGAGCTCTCGATAGCCATGAAGAGGATAATCCATCCATAGTCAAGATTATCAAGTGCTCCGTTGGTGATGTTGAGTATCAATTCTTCCATAATGAGTGCAAAGTTACGCAATAATTGCGAGGTTCAGGCCATGTTTGACAGATAATTTATCTCCATAGCTCATTTTTATCCGAAAATGTTTGGCCGTTTTGCAAAAAAGGTCTAACTTTGCACCCGCTAAGCGAATCAGACAGGTCGTCTGACACATCTGAACGGTCTTTGTGACAAAGGATGCAGACGATTAAGAAATATGGGTAAGTCCTATACGGCCAGCTCCCTCGGAATCCCCCAGGGCTTGACCGCAGCAAGGGTACTTGGTTGTAGCGGTGCGATGTAGATCGCTTACCCACCCGCCTCTTTAGCTCAGTTGGCCAGAGCACGTGATTTGTAATCTCGGGGTCGTTGGTTCGAATCCGACAAGAGGCTCATTCTTTCAAGACTCTACTTTAAAG
>JAXJBE010000077.1:0-6485 GCA_036303125.1 Bacteroidaceae bacterium | reverse complement strand
TTGCCAGCAGAGTGGACGGCTGTGACACTTTTAGCATCCCAGGTCTTGACTACACGCACAGGTTCGTAACGACGACTGATGAGTGTGCCCACAGGACCAGATGTCAGCCCACAATCGAAACGAGGAGACTCGACAGTCTTCACTCGCTTCCACTGCGCCAAGTTGTCTGTGTCTACGACAATGCGAGCGTCATAATCCTCGCCACCCCACCAATTGCTGCCCGTAGTAGCTGAAGGCGTCACTCGCCATGACCCATCTGTTTTGATGATGTCTTCCGTACCGTCATCGTATTCAATATGCAGTTCGGCCTTCAGGCAACAGTCACCATGATTGCTTATCTCTTTTGAATATCTGGCTGTCAACCCAGCATTGCCTCCAAGTTTAGTGATATTGAAAATGCCACCCGCCACTTCTGATGTCAGCACATTACGTCCACAGGACACCTTGTCGGTAACATCATAAGTGCTGTATTGCACACTCTTGGTATATTCGCTCTCACCTGGCTCAAGACGATTGTCGGTGACATACTCGCCATTGAGTTTCATATTGAAGACACCCAGCGCAGTGGCATAGATACGCGCTCTTCTGACTGTCTTCTCCACATCAAACTCCTTTCCATAACATGGGACAGAGGTATCGGCATGATGATAAGATGGAGCCGCGATGTCATCGGCAGTGTAGCAGATGGTGTAGTTCTTCTTATCATCTGAGGTCTGAATGGTAAACGAGCGCGGAAAGTTTGCAGCATGGGACGAGCTCTCTGACGAACACTGATCTTGGCGAGGATACATGACTATGCGGTCAATGGTAACAATCTTACCCAAATCAGCCTGTATCCACACGTGAGTATCAGGAGTGGAGAAGGAATATGTGGTATAGCCATAATGAGAACCAGTGAGAGACTTGTCGTTGATATAAGCCAGTGCCCAGTTACCCGGCACAGTATAAGAGCTATTAGTGGTAAAACGAGCTGATGGAGCTATGTTCTTACCCTCTGACCATATTTCCACCTCTGCCAACTGACAGTAGTAAAGATTTTTCTCAGTGGCTACGGGCAAGCCAAGTTTTGTTATGTCTATCTTGACATACCTGTTGGCCACTGGCTTATCGAATTGTATGGTATAGCTCGTGCGGATTGTGTCGGGACTGTCTCCTATCCATTGTGCAGACCATTCATCAGGACTCATAAACGCAGTCTCGAAGCTGGCTGTAGTCAAAGGCGATTGCTCACCATTTTGGCCATACACTCTGACACTCCATTGATATTGAGTGCGTGATTTCAGTGGAGTCCCATTATATGTTATTGAACTTTGCTGTGCCGACTCCACCTTGCCCGTCGTCCATATCGTGTTGCCATCTATGTCCGACAGATTCAGTTCGTAGGCAGTTTGCACAAATCCTCTCTCATCACTTATAGTCTGCCAACTGAACACAGGGGCACAATCAATGCCAATGGGAGTGGAGAGGTTGCATATCTTCATATTTGTCACTTCCACCTTTGCCTGAACATAAAGGACAGGAAAGACAAGCATGGAAGCAAGAAGTAGTCTTTTCATAATGATAAAAAATTGCCTCGAAGGAATGAATCTCACAAACTTTGCAAAGAAGATGTCCGTGCAGTCATTTATGCGGCATCGCTTCCTTCGAGGCATTCAGAAAACCAATTTACTAATCTTTATTATTTATTATTGAGAACCTTAAATGTGTCCTTGCCTCGGCGAATGATGTACACTCCGCTCTGAGGAATCTGCTGGAGCTCCACACCTGTAAGAGTGAAGAAGCGCGGACGGTGGGTTTCATCGTCAGTTTGGCAATCTTCTATGCTTACAGTATCATCATAGTTGTAGCCATAGAGGACGATGCTCTTGGCACGGAATTCCTGTGTGCCAGCCCCCTTGGTGAGGTCAGCCTGGAATCCGAGTGTCACTTCCTGCTCCTTGTCAAGAGTGAAGTATATGCCGTGGACAAGCCCGTCATTCTCTCCAGCCTTGTTGATGGGATAATAAGCTATGGAGCTTGTAGGAATGTCGGCTGTATGAAGAGGATAGTCTGCCGCAAAGATATAAGCTGCTGGGCTCATGTTGTAAGTGGTGTTGTATTCAGCCCCGAAATAGTAGCGGCCAGCTGGCAGGGTGACCGTGCGGTAGAGACGTGCATCGGATGATTCACCGCCCGTGTTGGTGTCAAGGTCATTCCAGATGCCAAGCGAGAGGCAGCTGTAGCCAGGATACTTGTCTATGCCGTTCTTGATGCCTTCCCCACCCTTGTCAATCATAAAGTTCTCGACTGTCCAGTAAGCAGGAGTTGCGAAACGCGCTGTTGACGATGGATCGGTGCGCGAGAAGTCAGAACTTTCCACCATGTACTTTTCTGTGATGTCGGTGGCATCAAGCTTCTGCGGCTGCCCACCTGCATTCTTTCCTTTTTCAAGAAAGTCTGCATAAGCATCGCTAAGAGCATTGTAGGTCAGAGTTATCTCTTCGTAAGTTGCTGAAGCTGGGAGCTGCTTGGCCACAACAATCGCCTCCTGAAGCTGAGCAAGCGCATCTTTAGAGTAGTAGCCAGTGTTATCGTTGAAAGTCAAGGTTGCAACCACGTCATCTATGTCAGAGATGAGCTGGCCTATCTTCTCGTATGTTATCTCCCCATAATAAAGGAGCTTGACAGCAGAAGCGCGGAGGTTGGCTGTAGACACGGCGCTGAAGTCTGCCTGGAATCCAAGATACACGTCGCCTTCCTCTTCGAGAGTGAAGTATATGCCGCGGAATGTGCCGTCAGCAGGAGCGAGCTTTACCTTCTCGTAGGCAAGGCTGAGAGAACTTATCTCTTCCGTGCCGATGATATCCTGTGAAGCAAAAATGTAGAGTTCCTCATTAGCCTCAGCTGAAGGGTATGATGCTCCGAAGAAGTAGCGTCCAGCTGGCAGAGTGGCTTTCTGGTAGATACGTGCATTGCGGATGTCGTAACCATTGTCTGCAAATGCACTGCTGTTCCACCACACTTCAAGGTGCAGGCAGTCACTTCCGGTAATGTTGTCGATGCCCGCCTCATTGCCAAAGCCGAAATTGTCGACAATCCAGTTCTTAGGAGCTCCGAAGCGTCCGCTCTCAAGAGTCTCATCGGTGCGGGCAAAATTGGTAGCCTCGCCCAACACGCTTGTGGTGATGTCTTCACTGTTTGACTCAGATGGTGCGCCGCCAACATTGCGGCCATTCTCCATGTAGTCCTTGACAGCCAACTGGAGAGTATTGTATGCTTCAGCAAACTCCTCTTCTGTTGATTCATCAGATATCTCTTCAGCTGCCACGATGGCTGCATACAGTTTGTCGGCAGCCTCCTGCTTGTAGAATCCCGTGTTAGAATTGATAACAGTATTGTCCAATGTCTCAAAAGCTGAAGATATGAGCTGGCTGAGAGCCTCAAAATCCATGTTGCCGTAATATAAAAGTTTGACCTCTTGTATGCGGAACTCTTGCTGACCTGGCCCATCTGCCATATTGGCTTGGAAGCAGAGAACAATGTCCATCTCTTCCTTGACAGTGAAATTGATGCCGTAGAAGCTACCCACCTGTGCTTGGTTGACATGAGCGTAAGCGATGGCCATGCCTTCCACATCCTCAGTGTCAAGAACCTTGTCAGCTGCATATATGTAAGCAAGGTCTGGCACTTTGTAACAACACTCAAGCTTATGGCCGAAGAAGTAACGCCCAGGCTCAAGACGCACAGTGCGGTAGATACGCGCATTGGCCAAATCAGAAGTGTATGGTTCCACATCTTCGCCAGACCACAGTCCGAGACAAAGGGTGTTGTAACCTGGATAGTTGTCTATGCCGTTCTTAACTCCAGCTGAGGCATCTTTGACTGGCACGTTAAAGTTCTCAACAGTCCAAAAATCAGGTGTGCCGAAACGAGAGCCACAATCTGTAGATGTGAAGTTGCTTGCTTCTTCGAGTGCATAGACGGTATAGTCTTCACCTGCATCATCATTGGGAGCCTCCGGCTGGTTCTTACCCTCTTTGTTTAATGTTTTGTATGCTTCATTCAGTTCAGCCATCACAACCTTCTGGTTGGCCTCGGTGTCATTCAAGTGGCTCTTGGCCTCTTCTATCACGCTGAGGAATGTCTGCACGCCTTCCTTGCTATACTTGCCTGTATCATAGCTAACCGATGCCATAATAGCATTCGCTTTCTCCTCATAGGCTGGGATAATTTCGGAAAGCGACACATTGGCTGTTCCATCAATGAAAGTCATCTGAAATACAGGAGCAAGAGGATTTGGCTTTGTCTCGGGCAAAGTGACCGTGAGGCCATCTATATTCTCGCTGAAATCTACTTCGCCGTATCCGATGAGCTCAATCTTCTTCACTTTGCCCGAATAGTATTCAGAGCCCATGCTCAGAGACTTGAAGGTGAAAGTACTCTTTTTTGGCCATCTCATGATGGTGGCGAAGAGAGTGTCGTTGCGCTGGCAATAAGCTACATCCTTAGATGAATAGTTATTGCCCTCGTTGAAGCCTTGAGCGCTGAGAGCATGAGAGGCTTCCGCAAGTGGTCCCTCACCAAAAGTCTTCCATGGACGAGTGCCGTAGATGCTGGAAGAGTTAATGTCCATCCATGCCTTGATGTCATTGAGAACCGCTTCTTCCTTCTCGTCAATAGTGCCATCGCTCTTGACTGGGACGCTGAGCAGGAGATTGCCATTCTTGCTGACGATGTCCACGAGCATGTTAACCACCTGCTGAGCACTCTTATAGTTACCGTTGTTGTAAGTAGCCTGGTTGTAGTGCCAATCGCCTATACATGTACACGTCTGCCAATATTCGTCCTGTATCTTATCAGGTATGCCGCGCTCCACGTCCCACATCATGTGTTGCTTCTGGGCTTTGGTGAGTTGCTTGCCTGTCACGATGACACTGGGCTCGCCACCGTTCTTCTCTGCGCTGTGATTGTAATAGTGTGAGAGAATATTGAGTCCCACAGCGTCATCGCATCCGTAGAATGGCATGGCCGTGTCATCAAAGTAGAGAATGGCGGGGTCGTAGTCATTGATAAGTTCGAGCACCCGGTTCTGAAACTTAGTCTTGTACTCATCCGATGGCAGGCTGGCGCCATTGGCCCAGTCCCACTGGCTGTGGATAGTACCAGAATTCTCCCATCCTGTAGAGTGGGCATGATTCTGAGCATAGAGTTCTTGCGGATCCATACCCTTCCACCATTTCTCCGTGCCATCCGGATTGAGCTTGTATCCATCTTCCCTTGTCAGATTACCATCATACTCCTGAGAAGGCTCAAGCCAAGTCCAAGCATGGCTGGCATGGATGCTGACGCCGAGCGGAAGTCCTGCTTTCTTACAAGCATCGCTCCATCCTTTGACAATGTCCTTCTTGGGACCGACATTGACTGAGTTCCATTCCTGATAGGGAGAATTCCACAGGTCAAAATTGTCGTGATGGTTGCCCAGCGCCATAAAGTAGCGAGCACCCACACTCTTGTAGAGATTGACCAAAGCCTCTGGATCCCAATTCTGAGCCTTCCAATCGTTGCAGAGGTCTTTGAGGCCAAAAACATCGGGGTCGCCAAAATGGTTGTAATGCCATTGGTTCTGCCCCGAGCCTTCGTAATACATGAATCTGGCATACCAGTCACCAGCCTCTGCATGGCATTGAGGACCCCAGTGTGCCCATATTCCAAATTTAGCATCCTTAAACCATTCGGGACATTCCCAGGCATCAAGTGACTCCCATTTGGGTTCAAATGCGCCTGTGTTGACAGGGACATTGCCTTGCTGCGCATTGGTCATCATAGCTGTGACACACGCAAGTGACAAAATACTTCTTTTTAGCATAGATGTTTAAATTTTAATTAATTAGTTAGATTATTTGTGTTAGTACCGTTAGCTATTCATTCCCTATACATACATGATGGAAGGGTAATTGTTATTTCACGGTGCAAAGTAAGTGATTTTTTCTGACATTAAATAGGACTTATTTATTCAATAGTAGGACAAAATTGACAAATTGTATTTTACATCCAACTTTTGAAGGCTCCACATTATTATATTATATAGACACTCTAAGTTAACCAATAACATATCCGTCCTGCCTTGATGCCTATTTACTTTTATTGCTTTCTTGCAAAATACCAACAACATCCAGTTTTGACTCAACCCTGAAATGCAGAATGCTTTTATCCGCCTCGTTTCAGTGCATGAACAAGACAAAAAAGCAAAACAAATATCATTCCAAAACAAAACTGGCACAAGCAGCAAGGCCACAGTCCCTAAGCAGCCGACCCAACCTTCCAATCCAGCCTGCCCTCACCCCCTCGGGAGCAAGCTCACAACCCTTCGGGAGCAAGCTCACAAAGGGTGTTGAGCTTGCGTCCCCAAAACGACAAGCAAACATGCCATCCAGTCAACACAAGCACGCGCTTCGACGTCCTCCTGCCACTCTTCCCCGTCAAAAACATGGCGCGCTCCACTCTTA
>JAXJBE010000076.1:0-1825 GCA_036303125.1 Bacteroidaceae bacterium | reverse complement strand
TTGCCAGCAGAGTGGACGGCTGTGACACTTTTAGCATCCCAGGTCTTGACTACACGCACAGGTTCGTAACGACGACTGATGAGTGTGCCCACAGGACCAGATGTCAGCCCACAATCGAAACGAGGAGACTCGACAGTCTTCCTGACTTCATCACTTTTGTTCGCCATCATATAGCGCAGAATGAAAATCAGTGAGTTGTGTAAAATAATTGGGTGTTTTTGGGTGGCGCAAGCAAAGAAAAGTGTATCTTTGCACCATGTATGTACGTAAGAAACATAACCGTTCAGGCTCTACAAGTGTTGTGGTAGTCAGCAAAGCGAGCGGCAAGTATAAAGAAATAAAGTCATTTGGTTCCTCGACATCCGAAGAGGAGATAGATTCATTGTGTGAACAGGCAGCCACATGGATACGTTCGTTCGGTGGCCAGCAGGAACTTGATTTCGATGACCGAAAGGGAAAGGAAGTCAAGGATACAGAGCGTATTCTCAGCAATATCGACAACGTGCTGATCAACGGGACTCAACTTCTCCTGAATCAAGTCTATGACAGTATCGGTTTCAACCGGATTCCTGATGAGATTCTGCGTCACCTGGTAATCTCAAGGGTATCGCAACCAGGAAGTAAACTTGCCACAGTTGATTACCTGAAGTCATACTACGATGAGGATGTTGACCTCAACCACATCTACCGCTACATGGACAAGCTCTACAATACCCAGATGGAGCTTGCGCAGCAAATCAGCATGGAGCACACCCGGAAACTGTTCGGCGGCAAGATTGGATTGATGTTTTATGATGTCACCACGCTCTACTTTGAGACTGGAGATACGGATATGCTGCGTGAGCCTGGCTTCTCAAAAGATGGCAAGACGGCTGAGTCACAGGTTGTACTTGGTCTGCTGGTATCAGAAGGGGGTTATCCGCTTTCATACTCTCTGTTCAACGGCAGCCAGTACGAGGGTTTCACCATGATTCCGATGATAGATGACTTCAAGCGGCGGTTCACACTTGGTGATGACTTCGTTGTGGTGGCAGACTCAGGCTTGATGAACAAGAACAATGTCACTTTGTTACAGAAAGCCGGTTACAAGTACGTCCTTGGAGCCCGCATAAGGAACGAGGGTGCAGGCGTGAAGCAATGGATCCTCTCTCTAAAGAAGACTGACAAAGCTTGCTACAACTACAAGCGTGAGAATGGAGAGAGACTTATCGTCAGCTATTCCGACAAACGTGCGAAAAAGGATGCCTACAACCGTGACCGTGGCATTGCACGGTTGAGAAAAGCCTACAAGAGCGGACGCATCACGAAGGATCAAGTGAACAAGCGTGGCTACAACAAGTTTCTTGAAATCAACAAGGACATAGAGGTCGTCATCAGCGAGGAGAAGATAGCCGAGGACTGCAAGTGGGATGGGCTCAAGGGCTACATTACCAATACAGATCTTGACGCAGAGCGTGTCATTGCCGAGTATCATGGACTTTGGGTAGTGGAACGTGCATTCCGTATTTCAAAAGGAACTCTGGAGATGCGTCCGATGTTTCATTTTACGGAACGCAGGATAGAGGCGCATGTATGCATTTGCTTCATCGCCTACAAAGTATATAAGGAACTGGAACGGCTCATTGCCATCAACAAGATTGGGATGAGTGTGGATAAAGTGCTTGACGCTGCTAAAACCATTACAACTATAAGGGTAAGGTTACCCGAAAACAGTACAACCTTCACAAAAACCCTCTTTCTGACAGAGAAGCACCTGGCTGTAAAGCCACTTTTTGACCTGTCTAACAGCAAATCTTAGTTTGGGTGGCGCATTGACGAAGTCAGG
>JAXJBE010000075.1:0-1977 GCA_036303125.1 Bacteroidaceae bacterium | reverse complement strand
CCGTTTCATGCTCCTTGCCCTCCCTCTGGGCATTGCCGGTGCTGGAAGTGTGGCTTCCTGCTCTGACTGGGACGACCATTACGACGGTGCGGACTCTGAGACCAGCAACATTTCTCTCTGGCAGCAGATTTCCAGCAATCCGGAACTCAGCGACTTTGCTGAAGTGCTGGAGCAGACAAAGGTGTTCCGCCAGCACAAGAAGTCAAGCATGAGTTATGCTGAAATCCTCGATGGAGGTCAGTCACTCACCGTCATGGCGCCTGTCAACGGCACGTTCAACAAGGATTCCCTCCTTGCTCTTGTGCAGACAGCGAATGGAGATTCTGCCGTAGAGAAGAATTTCGTGAAGAATCATCTCTGCCGTTCTCCACGCTCTACAGGCACAGATACCCTCCGTATGCTCAACTCCAAGCGCGTTGCCATGACCGACAATGACATCCTCGGTGTCAGCTTCAAGGAGAAGAACATCCGATGCAAGAATGGTGTTCTCCACGTCATGGACAAGCAGATACCTTATAAATATACGGTATATGAGGCTCTCAATGCTATTCCTCAATTCACAGAAGCCGGTAATATCATCGCTTCCTACAATGAAGACGTATTCGATGAGAACGCAAGCGTCAGCAGCGGACTGGTCGATGGCATCCCTGTATATATCGACTCCGTGGTGTATGAGCGCAACAAGATTATCGCAGCCGTGGGTCTTATCAACTCTGAAGACTCCACATACTTCTCCATCATGCCTACCAACAATGGCTGGAAGAAAGCATGGGACGAGGCTGCAAGCCACTTCAAGTTCCCTTCAAGCATGGAGAAAGGCGACTCTCTCCAGAAGTATTGGGCTACCCGTTCGCTCCTTGATGATGCTTTCTTCAGTCCTTCCATTCAGGCAAGCATGAAGGATAGCGTGATTTCTCAGTTCTATAACAAGGCTGATCCTGAGTACCACGTCTATTACAAGCCTTTCGAGAGCAACGGTATCTTCGGTGCGGCAAAGGGAATGGAGACCTGCAGCAATGGTTTCATCTATTATTATGATGAATGGCCATTCACCCCTGAGCAGACTTACTTCATCAAGAAGGAGTATGAAGCAGAACACCACTGGAATATCATCTCCTATAATGTTTGCATCTATAACGCATACTCTCTCAATGCCGACAGCATTTCCAAGGGAGGATACCTCGACATCAAGCCTTCCAAGGGCACATCCAACTGGAAACTGACCTACAAACTCGCTAATACGCTCTCTGGAAAGTATGATTTCAATGTCATAATCCTCCCTAAGACCATTGAGGATCCTGACGGAAATATGCGTCCTTGCAAATTCAAAGCCACCATCAATTACCTTGATGCCGAGGGCAAAGAGCAGAAATACAACTGTGGAGGCCAGGTGTTCATCAGCGATCCAGAGCATGTTGACACCATCTGCGTGGCAAAAGCATTCGAACTTCCTGCCTGCAATTACAATCAGAACAACTCTTCTGTCAGCATCACGATAGAGTGCAGCATCTCTTCTAAAGAAAGCAGGAACTACAACCGTGAGATGTTCCTCGACTGCATTTTCCTCAGTCCTGTGCGTGAGAGCAATGAAGAATAGTGAATCCTAAAATGAAATCATATATGAAAAATCTCATTTATAACATACAAAAGATGAAGAAATGCTCGCTCATGGGCTTGCTTATGCTTCTTCCTCTCACCGATGCTCAGGCAAAGGACATCAAGGGTAAGGTGACAGATGCTGCCACTGGCAAGCCTCTTACCGGCGTGCAGGTCAAGGCATACGGCAACGAACGCTACTCTGCCATGACCGATACCGAGGGCAATTACTCCATCAGCGTGCCTGATTATGTCAACAGCCTCTTCATCTCTCTCGAAGGAACTGCGTCCATTCAGGTGGCTATAGGCTCTGATCTCAATAATGTCAATGCCCGACTCTTCAGCGACACCTTCTCCAATAGTTACAAGAAAGCCACTGCT
>JAXJBE010000074.1:0-35130 GCA_036303125.1 Bacteroidaceae bacterium | reverse complement strand
TAAAACCGTATCACAAACATTTTTACAGTCAGAAAGAACATGAACATGCTACTCCACAACCTCAAGGTCGCCTGGCGCAATCTGATGAAATACAAGTTTCAGACCGTCATCAGCGTGCTGAGCATCGCCATCGGCATCGTGACCCTCTCACTTGTACACTCCATAATGGACAGTTTCAGGCTTCCTTCCATCTATTATGAGCCTTACTCCGACCGCGCCTACCGCATAACCTTCCAGGCAAAGGATGGCGACCTTGGAAAGAGTATCACGATTGATCTTATCCGTGCCTTGAAACGAGACGGCGGACCAAGAAGCGCAGAACGCATTGCTGTGCCAAACCACTCTCATACGGGGGTCATAGCAGAGTTCCACTTAACTGACTCCACTGTGCGCAAGGGACAAATCTCCGCCAATTTCATTGATCCCGAATACGCCAACTACACAGGCCTTCGCTCAGCCCTCACGGGCAAAAAGATAAAAGTGCTGAAAGCGGGCGAAGCCATCATCGAAGAGAACTATGCAAAAGCTATCTTCGGAGATGCCAATCCCATTGGAGCTGTACAGAGAAAGACGGGAGGTTTTCAGATTCGTCCTGTCACCATTGTTGATGTGTACAAAAAGTTATCTTATCCAGAAACAAGATACCTATACAACTGTGTATATTGCTGCTTAGCCGACAGCATCGAGGACTATGACATAGATGAATATTTCTTCAGCGCATGGATTGATGTGGTGCGGAGGGAAGGGCGCACAGAGCAGCAACTGCTGGGAGAAGTGAATGAGCGCATCAAGCCATTCGGGCTGGAGGCCAAGCTGGACAAAACGTTGAATGACAGTTATATCAGCTCCACAATTTACCTCAGCTGGCTTGCCCATGCTATCGGTTCACTAATACTTTTGGCTGCCATCATTGGCTATCTCCGCATGCAGATACAGATGTTCAGCATGCGCCGCCGCGAGATGTCGCTCCGAATTGTCAACGGCGCAAAACAGGCGCAACTGTTTGGTTTGCTCGTCACCGAGGTGATAATCACTATCAGCCTGTCAATAACAGCAGCTTTGCTGCTCGGCATCTGGCTGCAGAACTTTATTGACACCAAGCTGGACTTATTCATGCAGGAGTCAGAATTCGTCATCCAGAGCTTGTGGCTTTACAGCTTAGTAATAGGAGGAGCGTTGTTGGCCATTTGCAGTCTTGCAGCATGGGTGTCCATCTTACGCGTTGCCAAATCAAGTCAAGGGCTTGCAGCTAATATGCGACATGGCCGCACTCATCTCTTCCGCAACGTCATGCTGAGCCTGCAGATAGCCATCAGCATCGCCTTCGTCTGTGCCACATTCATCCTGGTTCGTGACGGCGAACGTATATTGAAGGTATGCAACGTGCCCTCGAATGACGACTTCTACAAAGAATGTATTGTATTGCGCCCCACTTACGCAGAACAGCCGAAACTGTTGCTGGAAGAAATCGGACATCTGCCAGACCTTGACAAAATGGTTATGTGCGATAATCGAATGCTTAAGATAAAAGATGTGGCAGAGAGTCCTGAAGCCATGGAACATTTTAATGACCAAACATATTTCCACGTCTACTGCTCTGCAGACACTTCCCTCATCACCTTCTACGGAATGGAAGTAGAATGGTTCAAGCGAGACATTGACCGCGGCAGATGCATGCTTATAGATAAAGCCCTGTACTCACAATTGCAAGAGCTTGGACTTTTAGATGATGGCACACTGACCTTGGACATTATGGACAAGGACAAATCGATTATCATGCCCGTGGCTGGCTTTGTCAATAATATTCCATACCACATTACATCCAAGGCAAAAACAAAAAGCAGATTACTTGTAGCTATCACTCCAGACTGGGAAAGGGAAGAAATGGATTATGTGCTTGTTCCAAAGCCAGGCAAGGGCAAAGCCCTGGCACGCAGTGTGGATGAGACCATAGAGCGTCTCGAACCTGCCATCATCAACCAGATGGCACGCAACTTCCGTGAAGTGAAAAGCTTACCAGCCACCATGGTGGAGACGATACAGTCAGCGGGATGGATTCTGGCTGGCACCAGCATACTTATCTGCACCATGAGCATCTTCAGCACCATAGCTCTCAACACTCGTTCGCGCAAGAAAGAGGTGGCCATCCGGAAGGTGAACGGAGCCAAGAGCCGAGACATTTACCGCTTGTTTGGCAGAGCATATTTATACACAACCTTTGCCGCCCTGCTCGTCGCCGTCCCCGTCGTTGTCATGTTCGATCTCTTGATGAAACAAGTGACAGCTGAGATAGAAGATGCATACCATGACAACCTACTCTCTTCCATCATGCCTATCGGTCTCGGCATCATCGTCTGCACATCTTTGGTCACCATCATCGTCGTGTGGCAGATACACAAGGTGATGAAGGTTAATCCTGCAGAGATGATAGCAAAAGAATAGCATTCTAAAAGAATGAAGAATGGCATTGACCTAATATTAACAGAATATTAACCCAATCAAAAAAACATACCATTATGATTAAATTAGAAAACATAAAGAAAGTGTTCCGCACAGAAGAGGTGGAGACATGGGCGCTCCGTGAAGTGAATCTCGAAGTGAAAGAAGGCGAGTTTGTGGCCATCATGGGTCCTTCAGGCTGCGGCAAGTCTACATTGCTGAACATATTGGGGTTGCTCGACACTCCGACAAATGGTTCATACATGCTTAATGGCAAGGATGTGAGCAAACTCAAGGAGAGCGAGCGCACCGACATACGCAAGGGAGTCATCGGTTTCGTCTTCCAGAGTTTCAATCTCATTGACGAGCTCAACGTGTTTGAGAACATCGAGCTACCGCTACTCTACGTGGGCACATCGACCAAAGAGCGCAGGAAACGCATCGAGGCTGTCATGGACCGCATGGCCATCTCCCACCGCCGCAAGCATTTTCCGAGTCAGCTCTCTGGCGGTCAGCAGCAACGTGTGGCCATAGCGCGTGCCGTGCTGCCCAATCCTAAGATTATCCTTGCCGATGAGCCAACAGGCAACCTCGACTCAAAGAACGGCAAAGAAGTCATGCAACTCCTCTCCGAACTTCACAAGGAGGGCACTACCATCATCATGGTAACCCATTCGCAGCATGATGCCAGCTATGCCGACCGCATCGTCAACCTGTATGATGGCCAGATAGTCAATCAAGTAGACCTCTAACCCTTTTTATTGCTGTCTGGTGTCTTGTACTGATATAGGTAGACACATTTAAAGTTAAATAAATGTGTCTACCTATATCAGTACAAGACATAAAGAACTCATACAAACGACTCCGCTTCTTCCAATGAATTGAGCTTGCCGACATCGAGCAGACGTAGTCCTGGCTGGATGGCGCAACGTATTGGAGTCTTGTCGCAGATGCTCAGATAGAAATCTATGATTGAGAACTTGCCTTGCCATGTGTCCATGAGAGGGGCAAGGTCGGGATAAAAGACCTGTATGCCAGAGAAAGCTAACGGCCGGTAAAACGAAGTCAGCTTATCCACTTTCTCCTGTATGGAGAGTGAAGACTCGCCGATGGCACGCAAATCTTCATAAGGTGACTTGACCGCACCTGTAGCTATGTTGGTCCATCCCACAAGACGGTCATCGTGGTCGAAAAGAAGATATCGCTGGGTAGCGCGCTGAGAGGTGAGGAGCGTGGTGGAACGAGACTGGCTGTAGAGAGCGGTGAGGTCGGCATTGCTCAAGATGTCTACATTGTGCACGAGGATGGGCGAGCTGTCCGAGAAGAGCGATACGGCCTTCTTCAGCCCCCCGCCCGTCTCAAGCAACATGTCAGTCTCGTCGCTAAAACGGATGTCGAGTCCAAAAGAGTCGTGAGCCTTGACATAGTCGACTATCTGCTGCGCAAAGTGATGGACATTGATGACGACTTCGCCCACTCCAGCCGCTTTCAGGCGGTCAATAAGTATGTGTATGAGCGGTTTGCCACCTACAGGCACCATCGCCTTTGGCATGGTGTCGGTCAAAGGCTTGAGGCGAGTGCCTAAGCCTGCTGCAAAAATCATTGCGTTCATCTCGCTTTAAGTATTGATGTTATATCCCTCTCCCTGTGGATGACGTGCACTTCGATGCCATATTTCTCATTAAGATGCTGAGCCGTGTGCTGAGCGCAGTAGACAGAACGATGCTTGCCGCCTGTGCAACCGAAATTGACCTGCATGTCGGTGAACCCGCGAGCGATGAAGCGTTCGACATGGAAGTCAACGAGTTTGTACACACTCTCCAGGAAAGTGAGTATCTCGCCGTCGGCTTCAAGGAAGTCTATGACAGGCCTGTCAAGTCCCGTCAGTGGCTCGTACTCGTCATATCGCCCGGGATTGTGTGTGCTGCGGCAGTCGAAGACATACCCGCCTCCGTTGCCTGTCTCATCAGCCGGTATGCCTTTCTTGAAAGCGAACGAATAGACTCTGACAACAAGCGGACGCTCGGGAGCGACATTAAGATAAGTGTCATCGTGTATCAGGCAAGCCTCCACCCTTTCTCGCTTCTCGTCCTCTTCAGCTTGCCGCGCCCTCTCAGACAAATGGAAGTCGACAAGCCGCTGACACACACTCCTCAGATATGGATAAGCGTCGCAAGCGCCTGATGAGAGTTCATCAGCAAGATTGTCCATGGCAAACGGGATGCTCTTGATGAAATACTCTTTCTTTTCCCACAAACCTCGATACCCATAGGCACCGAGCACCTGAAGAGTGCGAAAGAGGAGGAAGGACTGAAGGTTTGCGGTGAAATGGTCCTTGTCTACAGGACATAGTGTACTCAACTCTTCAAGATACACATCAATGAGCTTCATTCGGTCGCTCTGGGAGAGTCGTGCTGAAGACTGCCAAAGGAAGGAGGCCACATCATAATACACAGGGCCTCGTCTGCCGCCCTGGAAGTCGATGAAGAAGGGTTGTCCATCCCGCAGCATGACGTTGCGCGACTGGAAATCGCGGTAAAGGAAAGTGTCAGAGTCATCAGACAGGAGATTGCTGGCGAAGGCTTCAAAGTCAGCTTGCAGCTTGTATTCGTTAAACTCAACGGGGTGGAACTTGAGGAAGTTGTATTTGAAATAGTTCAAGTCAAACATCACGTTTGTCCTGTCCATTTCCCGCTGAGGATAGCATGAGGCAAAGACTTCGGCCTGTCCATGGGTGGAAAACTGTATATGCGGCAAGAGGCGCATGGTCTTGGCTGCGGCCTCCATAGCCTTAGTGCCCAATGTGCCGTCAGCGTTGCGGTCGGACATTATCAGGGCATAAAGCGACTGGTCGCCAAGATCATCTTGAAGATAGACCATGCCATCAGCAGAGACGGCATGCACGTGCGGAACGGGAAGGCCGTGACTGGCAAAATGACGGGAAAGCTCGATGAAGGCTTTGTTCTCATCAGCCTCTGTGCCAACGACACCTACAAGCGTGGACGGCATCAGATTGCGCTCAGAGTCGGCGGGAGAAGTTATGCGGAAATAGCGTCTATTGCTTCCTGCTCCTGGCAGAGGATGGACACTCAGAGGGGTAAGTCCAAAAGATTCAGCATAGAGCTGAGCACACAGGGCGGTTGCTTCTTCAATGCTTTTCATGTTGACAGTTTCGTTTTTAGTGAAAACTAAGCATAAGTAAGCAGGCATTCAAAATAGAACGAAGATATTATAAAGCTAATTATGAGCACCTACTTAGTTTCAAAATTATCTTTGTATTATATGCATGACATGCCTCTCATTTCTGTCCTCTCCATATCCGCATCACCTTGCTTCTGACCACAATGACATTAAACGCGCTGACGACGAGGAGCAGCACGAGCCCAGCCACGACAGAAGGCAACACGCTTGGTGCCTGGAGGTCGGGGAAGAAGCCTTCGAGCATGTCAAGGTATAATGCTCTGACAAGAAGCATCAGCACAAGTGACAGGACGAAAACAAACAGATTGAGGCAGATGGTGAGCATCTGGTAGGGGAATGAGACTTTGGCCGGCGAATATCCGATGAGAAGGAGATTCTCCAGCTTGGCACTGTTCTTCTGCACAAGGAGAAAGATGCTCAGCATAAGTATATAGACGGAGAGGAGGCTTATGAGAAGTCCGACAGCCATGACTATGCTGACGATGAGCCGGAGGACGAATGATGTCTTGGAGGCATCAAGCTTGTCCTCATCAGTCTCGTAGTCGTGTGACTTGATGAAAGAAGTGATGCGCTCATCCGTCGGATTATTGACCTCCACGATGAGGCGTGTGGGCTGACGCTTCATGCCCGGGACAAAATGGTCATTGGCCCATGTCATGAAGGCCTCAGGCACAAGGATGGTGTTAAGTCGGGAAGAAAACCCGACGATGGCTCCATCAAAGACTTCGTCCGCTCCCCTGCCCCTAATCTGTATCTTCATCTTCATGGTGCTGAGCACACCTGTGCTGAGCTTTGGCAGCCCCTTGCCCTGGGCATAACCAAAGTTGTAGAGGTCGAGATAATTCTTTGGCAGGATTATAGGAATCTCCTTGCTGCCTTCTCGGTATTGCCACTCATCGCTCTTGACATCGACGAAATCATTGGGCACGCTCTCAAAGAACATGTCGGTGGAGAACTGCATGAATCCCTCTATGTCAAACCATGCGCGCACTCCATAAGAACTTGGAGTGAAATGGCCTATGCGCTCGACGAAGTCCTCACCCTCGAGTTCTTCGATGTCTTCTTTTGAAAAGGCTGTGGCATCTCCAGCAAGAGAAGATATGGCACCGACTTTCTTATTGAGGATGATGTAGTCGGCCTTCATGAAAGTGTCTTCATCGTCGAGGGCACTGTAGTCATTGTAGAACTGGATGCCGATAAGTATAATGGCCACACCGATGAGGTTGGCAAAGAAGAATCCAGCCAACTGAGCTATGCTGATGTGGTTTCTGAGAAGTTTCCAGACGAGTTTCATCTTTTACTATCTGTGTGTTAGATGGGTTAATATTTAGGACTAAGCATGTAAGCAGGTGTTCAAAACAGTATGGGATTACTATAATGGGATTCCATAAAAGCCCACTCCGAACATCGGCTCCACCTGCTTACAGATGGAGCACCTGGTCATAGTGCATGTCGATATGCCGGCCTATGCTTGTAGCGATGATGCCTGCTCCCTGCTTCTGCGCCTCCTCTGTCATGATGCACCCCATGATTTCGGAATTGCTGTCATCAAGATGGCTGATAGGTTCATCAACAAAGAGGAAGTCGAAAGGCTGACAGAGCGCACGTATGAGAGCTACACGCTGCTGCTGCCCGAATGACATGCGCCCGAGGGGCGAGTCCACCTTGTCGGATATGCCAAGCATGTCAAACCACTCAAGTATCTGTTTCTTCTTCTGCTTGCCGGTAAGCTTGTTCTTGATGAGCACATTCTCAAGAGCCGTTAGCTCGGGAAACATGCGCAACTCCTGCCAAAGGAGAGAAAAATGCTTGCGGCGGATGGATGTCCACTTAGACACGCCATAGTCGCGTATGTCCTGCCCGTCAAAGAGTATCAGGCCGCGGTAGTCATTGCGGTAGCCATAGATATAGCTGCATAGCGATGACTTGCCCGTGCCGGAGTTAGCCTCAACGAGGTATGCCTTGCCCCTCTCGAAACACACGTCCTTGCTCCACACGTCACTGGCAAAGTCGGGGCGATTGGCAAACACTTCGGGCAGAATATTGATGAGTTGTATCTTGTCCATAAGTACATATTAGCTATCAAGGAGATGTGTCAGGGCAGCATGCCTGCAGAACACCGCCTCACTCTCATTTCATTAAAGTCTTCAACACATTCTCATTCTTATCTGCCGTCACCACCTCTACAGTCAACTCTGTAGCACTCTTCATCTTGACCACAACCTTGTCAATGAATGCAAGCCACAACGGAGGTGTATAGGTGATTGTTCCCACAAACTTTTGCCAATCGACAAGCACAAATACCACACACTCCCTTGCATCAGCGGCATCCTGAGCTATGTTGCCACCACTCCAGTCAGGCTTGCCCACGGTGGAGATATAGAGGTCGCTATCGCTGACTCCCCAGAAAAGCGATTTGCCACCGTCGAGCTTTATCTGATAGTCATCGCCAGAAAGCTTATTCATGCTGAAACCATAGTCCTTCATGCTCTGCTGCCAGTAGTCAACATCGTCGAGAAACTTGGTGTCCTTGACATGGGCAAGCAACGATATGGATGGCTGCGCGCCGTCTGCTGCCGGATTGACGCTGACAGCCATGTCGCCATCGACGGCACGAAGCATCTGCTCTATGTCGACACACCGCTCAAGCATGAAGAGATATTCCTTAGCGGCCTTGTTTTGCTTGAGCACATTGTCAACAAGCCATTTGCCATCGACACCCATACATGCCCACACTGGAGCCTGACTGCAATCCATCTTAAGATAGCGTCCCTCGATGGGACGAAGATGCTTTTCCATCTCACTTATCTCCTTAGACGCTGCCTCAGTGAGCGGCAACACGCTATTGTGCATCACGATCCGGCCATCATCAAACGAGATGCGGCCAGCCATGCCTGTGCCTTTGGGCTGCAGGCCAAACTGTGAGACAGGAGAGAGAGAAGCCTTGTCCGCGTCCTTCAAGATGGCATCAGAAGCATAATAAGCGATGTCGGCAGCATCAGCCTCCATCTTGGCGAAAGCGTCCGTATTGACAAAACTCTCGTCTGCCCCCTGCTTCATCAGCTTGACAGCCAGCTTGCGGTCAGCGTCGTTGGACGACATCGTACCGTTGACATAGAGCAGGAAGGCGTGGTCATCATACATGCAGAGTATATCGCCGAACAGTTTGCATTCTGTGACTCCATCCCTTTCTCTCGGACGGGAAGCAAAGTTGAGATCGTGAAGAAGGTCTACGAAATCCTCCACATCATCAACGTCAGACACCTTGAAGACCACACCGATATGCTGGTCTGCTTGCCAAAACGCATATACAGGAGATGTGAAGTCGAGACCCATCTCGGCAGGATTGCTAAAAATATTCTCCACATCGTCTTGCTCGTCACCGGCAACGACAAGACTCTTATTGGCATCAAGCATCTTCTTGATGGAAGAGTGGGCAAAATCTGATTTCTCAGCCATGGAGGCCAAGTCAATGCTCAAGACGGCGGTAGCGTCTGAGGGAATGACATTGCGGTACTCATCGTTGCTGCACGAGCAAAGCAGCAAAGCGATGAGAAGAGATGTGATATGAAATATCTTCTTTCTCATTTGTTGGTATTGTATTATAATTAGTATTTAATCATTTTAGTAGATTGACTTTCTTATATGTATACGCTATTGGTTAGACAAGTTCATCAAGTATGCGGCAACAAGCGCAGCCGTCTCCGTGCGTAGCCTGCTCTTGCCCAATGACACAGACTTAAATCCCTTTGCCTCGGCCAACTTGACTTCCTCCAAGGAGAAATCTCCTTCGGGTCCCACCATCACCACGACATCCTCTCCTCTCCCTATGGAGTCCTTGAGTTCAGCCTTAGGCATGATAGTGGCATCCTCGTGGCAATGGCAGATAAACTTCTGCATCGGTCTGCCAGCGGACTGTTCCTTTTCAGCTATGGCCTCCACGAAAGCCTTGAAGTCAACCATATCGTTGACGACAGGCACCCATGCCTTGTGGCTCTGCTTGACAGCCGCCACGAGAATCTTGCTGACGCGGTCCGTCTTGATGGTGGTGCGCTCAGACCATCGGCAGCGGAGGAAGCTGAACTCATCCACACCTATCTCCGTAGCCTTCTCCACAAACCACTCGTTGCGGTCCATGTTCTTGGTAGGAGCCATAGCTATATGCAGATGCGGCTCCCATTGACGAGGTTGAGGCTCTGACTTCACTATGCGGTAGAGACACCGCTTCTTCGTGGCCTCAGTCACCACAGCCCGATGATACGCTCCCCTGCCGTCGATGAGCACCATCTCATCGCCTGGCTGCATGCGCAGCACTCTTGTGGCATGCTGCGCCTCTTCTTCCGGAAGTTCGCAAGAGGCAGAAGCGTCGGGAGCATAAAAGTATCTGATTTCTTTCATCGTTATGTCTTGAAAACTCAATTAGTCATGCGAGCGTATGCAGGCAAATCAGGTGTGGCGAAGTCCTTGTCGAGATACTTGAAATATCCCGTGATGCCTATCATGGCAGCATTGTCAGTTGTATAAGAGAACTTAGGAATGAATATTTTCCATCCATAACGTTTGGCATGGTCGCGGAAAGCGTTGCGAAGCCCATTGTTGGCACTCACTCCGCCTGCCACCGCCACCTGCTTGATGCCCGTGTCCTTGACCGCCTTGCGCAGTTTCTTCATCAGTATGTCGACAATGGTCTTCTCCAGCGACGCAGCGAGGTCAGCCTTGTTCTTCTCCACAAAATCGGGATCCTCTGCCACCCATTCTCTCAGATGGTAGAGGAAGGATGTCTTGAGCCCCGAGAAGCTGTAGTCATAGCCAGCTATGTCGGGCTTGGCAAACTGGAAGGCCTCGGCATTGCCCTGCCGTGCCAGCTTGTCTATGATAGGGCCTCCTGGATAACCCAGCCCCATGACCTTGGAACATTTGTCAATGGCCTCGCCCGCTGCGTCATCTATAGTCTGGCCGATGATTTCCATATCCCTGTATGAGTTGACCTTGACTATCTGGCTGTTGCCGCCGCTGACAAGGAGACAGAGATAAGGGAAGGTGGGCTGGTCGTGATCATCCTCGCTCTCACGGATGAAATGAGCGAGCACGTGTCCGTGCAGATGATTGACATCTATCATGGGGATGCCAAGAGAGAGAGCCAGCCCCTTGGCGAAACTGACACCTACGAGAAGGCTGCCCATAAGGCCAGGGCCACGGGTGAAGGCTATGGCGTCAAGCTGGTCTTTGGTGATGCCCGCACGCTTGATGGCCGTGTCGACAACAGGCACTATGTTCTGCTGGTGGGCGCGGCTCGCCAGTTCTGGCACCACACCGCCATATTCCTCATGCACCGCCTGGGAAGCGGTGACATTGCTCAAAAGTATGCCGTCGCTGAGAACAGCAGCGCTCGTGTCGTCACACGAGCTTTCGATTGCTAAGATATACATTGATTATGAAATCGCACTTTTAAAGAACTAATGATGAATATAGAGATACTATAGAGAACCTATCAGTAAGTGAGAGTCTCAACCCCATCCTCTGTGAGCAGGTAAGTATGTTCCCACTGAGCGGAGTCGCTGTAGTCTTCAGTCACCACAGTCCAGTCGTCTTCGCTGTCGACAAACACCTCATATCCGCCAGCGTTAATCATCGGCTCCACGGTGAAGACCATTCCGGGGACGAGCAGCATGCCTGTTCCCCTCCTGCCCCAATGCTCCATGTCGGGCTCTTCATGAAAGTCATTGCCCACACCGTGTCCGCAGAGGTCTCTCACCACGGTGAAACCGTTGGCATGGGCATGCTTGGTGATGGCGGCAGCTGAATCGCCGACAAAGGTATATGGCTTGCAGGCTTCGGCTCCTATCTCCATACACTCCTTGGCCACTCTCACCAGCTTCTCACGCTCAGGAGTTGTCTTTCCAATGATGAACATGCGGCTGGCATCGGCATAGTATCCGCCGAGAATGGTGGTGCAGTCAACGTTGATTATATCGCCCTCCATAAGTATCTCCTCTGCGTCGGGTATGCCATGGCAGACAACCTCATTGATGCTGGTGCAGCAGCTCTTGGGGAAGCCCTCATAGTTGAGAGGAGCCGGTATGCCCCCATGCTGAGTGGTGAAGTCATAGACGAGCCTGTCAATATCTAAAGTGGACATACCCTCCTTGATGTGAGCTGCCACATGGTCGAGCACAGCCGTATTGAGTTTGCCGGCCAGACGGATGCCTTCTATCTGTTCGGGAGTCTTGATGAGTTCTCTGGTTGGCACGAGGTGCCCCCTGTTCTGGAATGAGAGGATGCGCTTGTCCATCTCTGTCAATGGCACCCCGCTCTTCACTCTCCAGTTGCGCGGATTTTTCTTTAATAATCCCATAATATTGCTTTGTACTTTTTAATGCGTCAGCACACACACTCTCCGCTGAACGCTTGTTGTATATTTAAATGCTTATATCGATTTTCCATTGACATGCAAAGTCTGGCCGAATGCCGCCACACTTCGCGCTCCGCTCACACACACGAGCGGAACCACATCTCGGACAGCATACCTGACTGATTCGCTCCGCTCGAACGCGCGCATTAAATTAAGACTACAAAGTTACCACCTTTTTTTTGATGACAGAACGATTTTGTAGACAATAACGCATTATTTCCTCATTTCATTTGTTCAAATCACTTTCTTTTACGAATTTTGCACTGACAAACGACAAAACTTTTTTCAACCACCACAATGATGAAAACATCAAAATTAGCTATTCTGGCTCTGTCAGCAATGATGATAGCGGCTTGCACGGACAAAAAAGATTCGCAGAGGGAAGAACACACAACGGAGGCGAAAGACCCCGAGACAAGCATTCTGCACCTGCGCGACATAGACATAAAGGATTCCACCACAGTGGAAGGCAGAATGTACAAATACCATTGCGCCATGCGCACCGACGACTCTCTGCCCATTGTCATCAACCCGCAGGGCCTGCAATACAAGGAGTGCAGCGTCAGCGTCAGCGTCACAAGAGGTGAAGAGCAGATTTTCACGAAGACATTCGCCAAGAGAGACTTCGCCAGCTATGTGACAGAAGACTTCTTGAAGTCATCCACTCTCGTGGGCGTCAACTATAACCACATCAAGGCTGATGACCACTCGGCCCTCTATTTCATCATCACCCTTGGCGACCCAGACGAGACATCAGACATGACATGCTCATTCGAACTCAAAGTGGCAAGCAACGGCTCTCATACAATCAAGAAGGCTCAGAACATAGAGACCGCACCCATCAGCACAGGGCTCAACGTTGACCCGAAGGAGGGGGACGCGTGATGACGAGAGAAGAGACAGTGCTGAACTACCTGCGGGAGCACGATATTCCTTTTGACAACTACAACCACCCCGAAGGCAAGACAATAGAAGAGGCTAAACAGTGGTGGAGAAACGACGGCAGCGTGCATTGCAAAAACCTCTTCTTCCGTAACCACAAAGGCAACAAGCATTACCTCGTCTGCTTTGACTGCAATCACGACATGAACATACACGACCTGGAGCAACGGCTCAAGCTGGCTCTGACATCCCAAGGTCTGCCCTCCTGCGGCAAGCTCTCATTCGCCTCGCCCGAGAGAATGATGAAATACCTCGGGCTGGAACCTGGCAGCGTGTCACCCTTTGGCCTCATCAATGACTGGGAACACCACGTGCACCTCTTCCTCGACTCCAACCTGCAAGGGGCTGACACCTTGTCATTCCACCCCAACGACTGCCGCGGCACGGTTGTCATCTCACGCAACAACTTCGAGAGGTACCTGCAATACGTAGGCAACGAATATGAGTACATCGACCTTTATTGACAAACAAACACCATTGGCAAGCAAGCTCATAATCCCAAACGAGCTTGCCCGCAACCATTCAACAGCAAGTTCATAATCCCAAACGAGCTTGCCCGCAACCATTCAACAGCAAGGTCATAATCCCAATCGGGCTTGCTCACAACCCTTCGGGAGCTTGCCCACAACCCCTCGGGAGCAAGCTCACAACCCCTTGGGAGCAAGCTCCCGAAGGGTGTTGGGCTTGCGGAGTCTGAGCGGAGCCTGTGGCCAGGCTCTCAACATCGCTCCCCGCCACAGCAACATCACGCAAGATACAAATCAGATTCTGAAATCAGCATTTAATCATTTCACGCACAAAAAAAATAAATGTCCCACTCTCGGATGACAGATTTTTAGTAACTTTGCGCCCGATTTCTGAACAGACAAACATTCACACCCATATCACAACAATGAAACGCAAGACAAAGATGTCGCTCGGCGACCTAAACAAAAGCAACGTATGGACCGTCACACCAGCTGAGCTCAGCCAGATGATTATCGACGCAAAGAAGAAGCGCGATGAATATGCAGAGGTGGAGAAGCATTTCAAGAACATTGTCAAACCAGTCTTTGACATACAGTATCTGAGGAGAGATGACACTAACTCAGTCAATAAGTTCGAGAGCCTGGGATTTAGCGTGTTCTCCACTCCAGACGAAAACGGCAACAATGCCATTGCCATACGCAAGCACCCCATCAAGAAAATCACAGACCTCACCCTTGAGAACATACAGCACCTTGAAGCGTGGGAAGTGCTCGAACTCATAAAGAACAACATGGGCACAGGATGGAAAGGGCTACCGCTCGCCATACAGGACATCATCGAGCAAGCATTCTTCGTCGACTGCACCGTCATGCCGGAAAAGACTATGCACAAGGCTGGCGGCATCGTTGACCGCCGCAAGGAAGACGGCTACGAAGTGCTGGAGATTGTCAGAGGCACATGGATAGAGGGTGTCTTCATGAAGCCGAAGCCTAAGATGGAGAAAATGCACATCGACTATGCCATGGACGAGGAAGAGGACAGCAAAAAGAAGCATCACAGGACAAATGATGAAGACGGTGACTTCGATGAGTATGACGACATACCCGAAGAAGAGGAAGAGGACGAAGACATGGACGAGGAAGAACTCAAGAAGCTCGATGGCAACGACTACGAGGATGACATCGATGAGGACATCATCGATGAGGATAACATCGAGATTGAGGACATTGATAATCTCGAAGACATAGAGGATGTGGATGACGAGGAATGATGCCTCCATCCGAACAAGAAACATACAAGACAGGGGCAATCAGCAGGAGGATAAGTCTGCTGATTGCCCCTGCACTCTTTGCAAGAATATACTATATATAGTTTTCTTGCTCCATCATGCGCATGCTCTTGCTTGGCTATTCTGACACTCGATTATCACCATTTTATCCATTCGCTCGGACTGTGCTTCGCCGGATAATCCTCCGGAGCTATTCTCACCTTCGTGTCGACCTCCCTCTTGCCAAGCAGAAACTTGTCGAGAAAAGCTTCCACCTCTTCATACTGACACTCAGGCAACTGGCAATGGCCATGCCCTGGGACGATTGAATACCCGATGCGGTCCTCAATGCCAAAATGTTCCCACACTTTCATGGCCGCATGGGAAGAGACATACATGGAGGGATCTGCCAGCCACTCATAGTCGGGATTTCCCAAAAGGAGAACGGCTCGCGGACAGCAAAGGGAGATGAGTTCATGATGGTCGTGGGGCAAGAGGTAGAGTTTTTCGCCCGAGAAATTCTCTTTCATGCTGTTCATAAACCAGTTGTAGTCAGTCCTCTCAAGCGTCTCCACATTGCCAAGAGTGCTTGACACGCGCCATGAGGCAGCACCTCCGCCGCCAGGTTCTTGCGCTATGGTGAGCGCAACCCTCTCGTCAAGAGCACCGCAGAAGAGCGCCATCTTGCCTGCATACGAGCATCCTGTCACTCCTATCCTGCTCATGTCTATCTTGGTAACCTCTTGTCCCAACTTCTGCAATCCGTCAATCAGGCGGCTGAAACCCCATGCCCACTCGCTATAGGCGCCGTTGTCCGCAAGGTCTGGATAGAGACGGTCAAACGGATAGTGTCCCCTGCCTGCCGGTTTGCCAAACTGGGAATATCCATTGACCTGACGCTCATGATACACCATCATGGCCACATTGCGACTCTTGAAGAGCTGTGGAGGGATGGAGTTGTTACTTGCACCTATCATAAGCGGATAAGGTGCCTCGCCTCCCGAAGGATAGAAGATGACGGATGAGAGCGTGAGTGTCTGCTCGCCGACATGAACATCAACGATAAGCGTGTCACCGCTCATACGAGCATCTATGTCATCCATCCCCACCGCAGGCTTCTGCCCTATCTCGTGACGCTGGATGCTCCCGGCTATCTCCGCTCTTCTGCGGCTCCACTGCTTGAACTTCTTGACTCTGTGCTTTCCGTCGGCAAAGAGAAGAGGGTCACGGAGAGTGCGTTCCTCCTCCATCGGGTGATTGCCCGCGGACTGGACTATGCTCTGAAAGGCGTCATCATGTTCCGTCGAATAGACTAATGGTATTTCCTGGGCTGTGACTTGACTGGCAGAAGACATATAAGCCCCGATGACGAATGTCACCAGGGGCTTAATGATTGATTGGTTAGATAGATTGTTCATACATTTGATGGGTGATAAGTGGTGTATATGTATGGCTTGCTGTGACAATGATTCACAGCAAAGAGAGAATATGTCAATCGATGGATTGCCTTTTCGAGGCTGGCAGCCTGACTAATCTCGATAGAAATCAATATTCTCTTTCGTCAGCAGCTCGACAGACATGTAGTGGTCGCGTGGCAGCTTCATCTTGAGCACACATGTGTTGAACATCGACCTGAAGCAGTTAAGTCCTTGCGTCTGAGGGTGCTGAGCCACAAGGAAATCAGCCGAACCGTTCTTGATGCACTCCACATTGGCGTCTATGGCATCGTAGCCAAGGAGACAGACATGGGGATGTTCTGGCATCTCGTTGCGCAAGAAATTGGCTATGATATGGATGGAAGAGTTGAAGGAGAGACCGTGCAGGATGTCAGGATTGGACGTGAAGAAATCCCTCAGAATCTCCTTCATGCCTTGCTTGTCATACACATACAGGTTGACATCCACTATCTCTATATCCGGACAATGCTCCGCCATGAACTCGCGGAAGCCAGCCTCGCGATTCATCTGCTGGCGGCTCGCCACCCTGCCCTCGCCAATGATTTTGAACAGAGCAATCTTCTTTGTGTCAGGTTTGGCGGCCAGCGACATGATGCGGCCTGAAAAGGCTCCGCTGCGCAGTGAGTCTTGGCCATAGAATATACAATGGTTAAATTCTGGCCAATTGGAGTCGAGCAACGCATACGGCACTTCTCTTTCATCAAGCTCGGCTGTGAAGTTGGCCATGATGCTGTTGTTGAAAATGGGGCCGATGATTACTATGTCGGGATTGGAGTTGAGAAGATTCTCACACTCATACTTGAATGACTCAGTATTGAACGGATCATATCTGAATATCTTAAACGAGAGCTTGAAGTCATTGAATCTGCGCACACCGTCAGACAGTCCGCTCTCCACGCGAGCCCAATAGCTGTCCACTTCATGCATCGGCAATATGACGGCAAAATGGTGCACGGTGTTTGACGCCAATGCGGAAGCATAATGATTGGGTGTATAATTATACTCTTCCAACACTTTCTGCACCCTTTCCATACTGATGCGTGACACGCTGCTCCTGCCGTGCAACACGCGGTCGACAGTCCCGACAGAGACTCCCGCTCGCTCTGCTATGTCTTTAATCCTAATCTTCGTCTTGATTTCCATTGTACTTTTCAACTACACTGAATATTCCACATTATACATGATGAATTTAAAAAACGGCACAAAGGTAACGGTTTTTCTCTACATATCAGACTTGATGGCACGAAAAAAAACACGGTTAGGAGTTTTTTTACCCTTCAATAACGAATAAATCCAAAAATAATAACTAAATTTGCACATGATTTTGAGAGAATCATCGCAGAGCCGCATGGTTCGCCGATTCTCAACAGACATAGGCATCTTCACTAAATTATAATCATAAGACTCTATTTATGGCAAAAATTGTTACCATGGGCGAAATCATGCTTCGCCTCTCCCCAGAAGGAAACTATCGTTTCGTACAAGCAGAAAAGTTCAACATCATCCCTGGCGGAGGTGAAGCAAACGTGGGCATCAGCCTTGCCAACTTTGGTCACGAGAGCGTCTTCGTGAGCAAACTGCCTAAGCACGAGATAGGTCAGATAGCCGTCAACGCACTCCGCCGCTATGGAGTCAACACAGACTTCATAGCAAGAGGGGGAGAGCGCATCGGGCTCTACTACGCTGAGACAGGAGCAAGCATGAGGCCATCTAAGGTCATCTACGACCGCGCCAACTCAGCCATAGCCGAGGCCAAGGCTGAAGACTTCGACTTCGACAAAATCTTTGAAGGAGCAGACTGGTTTCACTGGTCAGGCATCACACCTGCCATCAGCGACGCATCAGCAGAGTGTCTGAAGCAGGCGTGCATCTGCGCCAAGAAACATGGCGTGACTATTTCGTGCGACCTCAACTTCCGCAAGAAGCTGTGGACAAGCGAGAAGGCTATCTCCATCATGCGACCACTCATGCAATATGTCGATGTGTGCATCGGCAACGAAGAGGACGCAGAGCTCTGCCTCGGATTCAAGCCCGACGCCGACGTTGAAGCAGGTGTGACTGACGCTGCTGGCTACGAAGGCATCTTCAAGGCGATGGCCAAAGAGTTCGGATTCAAATATGTCGTCTCCACCCTTCGCGAGAGCTTCTCAGCCACTCACAATGGATGGAAGGCTCTCATCTATGACGGCAAGGAGTTTTACCAAAGCAAGCGCTATGACATCAATCCTATCATAGACCGAGTGGGAGGGGGAGACTCCTTCTCTGGAGGACTAATCCACGGACTCCTCACCAAGCCTACGCAGGGAGAGGCTCTTGAGTTTGCAGTCGCAGCATCAGCCCTCAAGCATACTATCCCTGGCGACTTCAACCATGTATCAATAGCAGAAGTGGAAGCTCTCGCTGGCGGCAGCGCAAACGGACGAGTGCAGCGATAACAAGAACTTCAGCACATAGACAACGGAAATAACACAATGGCAAAATTTGACAAACTTGCCGTAATGGCAAAGATTGGCGAGACAGGCATGGTGCCCGTCTTCTACCACAAGGATGCGGAAGTAGCTAAAAAAGTCATCAAAGCATGCTATGACGGCGGAGTGAGAGCCTTCGAGTTCACCAACCGCGGCGACTTCGCGCATGAGGTGTTTGCAGAATGTGTCAAGTATGCAGCTACCGAATGTCCCGAGCTCGCACTCGGAGTAGGCTCTGTAGTTGACGCACCCACAGCAGCTCTCTACATACAGCTCGGCGCATGCTTCATCGTCGGTCCTCTCTTCAACCCCGAGATAGCCCCCGTGTGCAACCGCCGACTCATACCCTACTGCCCTGGATGCGGTTCGGTCAGCGAGGTAGGCGCAGCGCAAGAACTCGGATGCGACCTCACGAAGCTCTTCCCTGGCGACGTATATGGACCAGCTATGGTCAAGAACCTCAAAGCACCAATGCCATGGTCTAAGATTATGGTCACAGGCGGTGTGGCGCCAACAGAAGAGAACCTCACAGCGTGGTTCAAGGCAGGCGTATACTGCGTGGGCATGGGCTCCAAGCTCTTCCCTTCTGACAAGGTCAAGGCAGAAGACTGGCAGTATGTCACAGACAAGTGCAAAGAAGCACTCGCATACGTCAAAGCAGCGAGAGCTGCCAAGTAGGCTCTATGAATCATGTGACAAGCATGAATCCTTGTGACAAGCATAAATTCATACGATAATATATTATATTATAATGTATTATTCATCTAATAAAAATATATAAACCAATGGCAATATCAAATCTTCAGGCAGCACGCGCGGCTTATCAGCCAAAACTGCCAAAGGCACTTCAGGGTCCAGTAAAGGCTGTTGAAGGCGCAGCCACACAGTCTGTGGGCAACCAGGAAGAAATCAAGGCTCTCTTCCCAAATACTTACGGCATGCCTGTCATCACATTCGAAGCAGGCGAGCCTGTTGAACTCCCTGCATTCAACGTAGGCATCATCCTTTCAGGAGGCCAGGCTCCAGGTGGACACAACGTCATCTCTGGTCTCTTCGACGGTGTGAAATCGCTCAACCCTGCCAACAAGCTCTATGGCTTCATCCTCGGCCCAGGCGGTCTCGTTGACCATAACTACATGGAGATTACTCCTGAGCTCATGGATCAGTACCGCAACACCGGAGGTTTCGACATCATCGGTTCTGGACGCACTAAGCTTGAAAAGGAAGAGCAGTTTGAGAAGGGCATAGAAATCCTGCGCCAGCTCGGCATCAAGGCTCTCGTCATCATTGGCGGAGACGACTCCAACACCAACGCATGCGTGCTCGCTGAGTACTACGCAGCCAAGAAATACGGAGTGCAGGTCATCGGCTGTCCTAAGACTATCGATGGCGACCTCAAGAACGAGCAGATTGAGACTTCATTCGGTTTCGACACAGCCTGCAAGACATATTCAGAGCTCATCGGCAACATCCAGCGCGACTGCAACTCTGCACGCAAGTACTGGCACTTCATCAAGCTCATGGGACGCTCTGCTTCTCACATCGCTCTTGAGTGCGCTCTCCAGTGCCAGCCAAACATCTGCCTCGTGTCTGAGGAAGTAGAAGCTAAGGAGATGTCGCTCGACGACGTGGTGACATACATCGCTGAGGCTGTAGCAGCACGCGCAGCAGAGGGCAACAACTTCGGCACAGTCCTCATACCAGAAGGCATCATCGAGTTCATCCCTGCCATCAAGAAGCTCATCGCAGAGCTTAACGAGGTGCTCACAGACCCTGCTACAGGCGAACCACGTGAATTTGCCAACGCAGAAGAGCAGATTGCATTTGTCAAGAACGCTATAGCAGCCGACAACCTCGCTGTGCTCGAGTCACTCCCTGAGGACGTAGCACGCCAGCTCTGCCTCGACCGCGACCCACACGGCAACGTGCAGGTGTCTCTCATTGAAACTGAGAAGCTCCTCTCACGCATGGTGGCTACTAAGCTCGAAGCCTGGAAGAAGGAAGGCAAGTATGTAGGCAAGTTTGGCACACAGCACCACTTCTTCGGCTATGAGGGACGCTGCGCAGCTCCATCTAACTATGATGCTGATTACTGCTACTCTCTCGGCTACAACGCATCACGCCTCATCGCTAACGGCAAGACAGGCTACATGTCTATCATCAAGAACACCACAGCTCCTGCATCAGAATGGGTGGCTGGCGGTGTGCCCATCACTATGATGATGAACATTGAGCGTCGCAACGGCAAGAACAAGCCTGTAATCCGCAAGGCTCTCGTCGAACTCGACGGCGCTCCATTCAAGTTCTTCGCAGCTCACCGCGCAGAGTGGGCAAAGGAGACTGCATACGTATATCCAGGTCCAATCCAATACTGGGGACCAACAGAGGTATGCGACCAGCCTACAAAGACTCTCCAGCTTGAGCAGGCAAAGTAATTGCCTAAGGCTGAATAACTCCAAAGTGAAAAACCTGTCAAGAGTGGATATCCGTTTGCTCCGCATAGGTTTTTCACTTTACCTATTTTTATACCACATAAATGATGAACACAGCAACAAAGAAACAAAAAACACCTCGTCCGAAGGCGCGCGGCAAAAAGAAGCAACGCTCACGCAATCCTCTCCGCCACATGCCATCATTCATATTATGGAGTTCCATCGGACTGCTCGCTGTCATCTACATCATATTCTTCTACAAGACATTCGTCGGCCCATACTCCTTCCGATGGAAAGCACTCTACGGAGACACCAAATACCCGCAAGGACTCATCAGGGGCATAGACATATCGCACTACCAAGGCAATATCGACTGGGACAGGCTGCGCAACGCTCAGATACAAGGCGCACCAGTCTCATTCGTCTTCATAAAAGCCACAGAAGGCACGGACCTCTTGGACGAAAACTTCAACCAGAACTTCCACTATGCTCGCAAGAACGACATCATAAGAGGAGCCTACCACTATTTCAGCACCAAGACTCCAGCCAAGAAGCAAGCATCATTCTACTGCAAAATGGTACAACTCGACGAGAAAGACCTGCCACCAGTGCTTGATGTCGAGGAGATTGGCTCATACACCGCAACTCAACTCCGACGAGAAGTAAAGACATGGATGGACATCGTGGAGAAACACTATGGCATGACACCAATACTCTACACAGGATACAAGTTCCGCACCTCCTACCTCAACACTCCGGACTTCGAACGCTATCCTTACTGGATAGCACACTACTACGTCGACTCCCTCCAGTACAAAGGCCCATGGGTCTTCTGGCAACATACCGACGCAGGCAAAGTAGATGGCATCAAAGGATATGTCGACATCAACATATTCAACGGCGACTATCAAGACCTCGTCAACATGACCATCAAGTATAAAGAATAAACATTGTTCTCTATAAAAAACATACGCCGCCACCATGCAATACATATATACAGAGATAACTCTCTCACCATACTCAGACACAGCATGCGACATAGTCACAGCCATGCTGTCCGCCATCGGCTACGACTCTTTCGACTGCAGCAACAACCTCATAAAAGCATATATCCCAGCCGACCTCTTCGACGCTGACACACTCACATCAACCCTCAATACCATTTCGCTGCCCGCCACCATCTCCCACACCATCCACCACCTCGAAGACAAAAACTGGAACGAGACATGGGAACGCGAGAGTTTCGACCCCATACTCGAACGCGAATATGGAATCAAACTCAACCCACGCATGGCTTTTGGCTCGGGCTCTCACGACACAACCCATCAGATAACATCTCTCCTGTTCAATAAAAACTTCACCCGCCAGCGAGTCCTCGACATGGGCACAGGCACTGGGGTGCTCGGCATAGCCATGGCATTGCGCGGAGCCAGCGAAGTTGTAGCCATCGACATAGACCCACACAGCGTGGCCAACGCCAAAGAGAACTTCGCCCTCAACGGCATCAACACAGCTACCATACTCCTCGGCGACGCCACAGCCATCACCGGCACATTTGACACCATCGTAGCCAACATCCACAAAAACATACTCATCCGCGACCTTTCCACTTACGCGAGCCACCTCTCCCCAACGGGCACACTCTACCTCTCTGGATTCTTCGCCTCCGACATCCCCGACATGACAGCAGCAGCCACTCTGCGCTCTCTTTCACTACAGTCTACCAATATCCAAAACGACTGGGCTGTCCTGACATTCGCTCATCGCGTCTGACACCGAGCATCATCCAGCCATAGATATATTACGGCTCCTTCCATGGCTTATGACGGCTCCTTCTATGACTTATGATACATTTATATAATACCCCTAAAACCATAACAAATATGAAAAAGACCATCCTAACATTAGCAACTGCCATGACATTACTCTCATGCTCCACACGTGAAAATCCATTCCTCACCGAGTGGAACACCCCCTACGGCATACCTCCATTCTCTGAGATAGCTGTTGACGACTACATCCCCGCCATCGAGATTGGCATAGAGCAGCAACTCAAAGAGGTTGACGACATCGCCAACAGCACTGAGTCTCCGACCTTCGACAACACCATCGCCCGCCTGGAACTCTCCAGTCCTCTCCTTGACAAAGTCAGCGGAGTGCTCTTCAACGTCAACGAGACCGACCGCACAGAAGCACTCGACTCCGTCGTGGAGATAGCCGTTTCAATGCTCACCAAGCACGATGACGACATTGCCTTCAACAAGCAGATATTCAAACGCATCGAGGCCATCTACAACGGCGACCAGTCCAACCTTACACGCGAACAGCAGATGGTGCTCAAGAAATACTATGAAAGATACCAGCGCAACGGCATAGCCCTCCCAGAAGACAAACAGAGCAGGCTCCGCGAAATCAACACTCTCCTCGCCACGAAGCAACAGAAAGTAGGAAACAATATTCTTGCTGAAAACAATGCCTTCAAAGACAAGTTCGGCATCAGCGTCTCCGAATACCCCGTGGCCATGACCACCACCGAGGACAGAGAACTCCGCCGCGCCATGCACGAGATGTACACGCTCCGCGGACACAACGGCAACAGCAACGACAACACCCAGCTCATACTTGACCTCATGCGCTTGCGCATAGAGAAAGCGCAAATCATGGGCTTCCGCACCCCTGCCGAATATATCCTCGAACCCCAAATGGCTCACACCTCCGAGGCCGTAGACACCTTCCTCACCAGCATCATCCGACCAGCCATAGCCAAAGCTAAAGTCGAACTTAATGACATGCAAGCCATCATGGACAAAGACATAGCAGCTGGCAAGCTCCCCGCAGGCAGCCGCATAGAGCCATGGGACTGGTGGTACTACTCAGAAAAAGTGCGCAAAGACAAATACGACCTCGACGAGAACCTCACCAAACCTTACTTCAAGCTCGACAACGTCGTCAAGGGAGTCTTTCTCGCCGCCAACAAACTATACGGCATCAACCTTGAGGAACTCACCGACATGCCAAGCTACAACCCACAAGAAGTCAAGACATACAAGGTCACAGACGCTGACGGCAGCCTCCTCGCCATCTTCTCCACCGACTATCGCCCACGCAGCAGCAAGCGAGGCGGAGCCTGGATGAGCAACGTGCGCGACCAATACGTCGATGCAGAAGGCAACATGGTAAGACCCATCGTGGTCAACGTAGGCAACATCGGGGAATACCTCACCATAGACGAAGTCCAGACAGTCTTCCATGAGTTCGGCCACGCCCTCCACGGCATGCTCACGCAGTGCACCTACCCATCAGTCAGCGGAACCAGCGTCACACGCGACTTCGTGGAAGTCTTCTCACAGATTAACGAAAACTGGGCTCTCCAGCCTGACCTCCTCGCCCAGTATGCCATCAATGACAAAGGAGAGGTCATCCCAGCCGAACTGGTGGAAAAAATCAACAATACACAACAGTTCAACCAAGGCTTCATGACCACCGAGCTATGCGCCGCCTCCATCCTCGACATGAAATGGCATGAGCTCGAATCAGCAGACGGCATTGACATCGACAGCTTCGAAAAACAAGTATGCCAGGCCATGGGACTCATCCCTGAAATAGGTCCACGCTACCGCTCCACATATTTCAGCCACATCTTCTCAGGCGGCTACAGCGCAGGCTACTACGGCTACCTCTGGGCAGAAGTCCTCGACAAGGACGCATTCTCCGTCTTCGAGCAGAGCGGAGACGTATGGAACAAAGACCTCGCCACACGATTCCGCAAGACCATGCTTGAGAAGGGCGGTTCAGAAGAACCCATGACACTCTTCGAAAACTTCGCCGGACGCAAACCCGACAACACAGCCTTCCTCAAAGGACGCGGACTCCTCGAAAACAAATAAAAGAACTACAAACACTCAGGCAATATGCCCTTCCGAAGCAGGATTGCCACACATGCATTCCTGTTATTCCAAGAATAAAGGTAGGACTCCACAGCCCTACCTTTTTCTGTATTCCTTTCTCCCGTCCTCCCCTTACTTTTCCATTCTCCCAGTCCCAACACAATAATCCGCAGCCTTCTACGTTATTATTGATATGAAAACATACAAACACCAGATAATAACACTCATTAGCCTTCTCTGCAGTCTCACAGCAACGGCTCAGACCGTCATCATCAAAGGCAAAGTCATTGACGACAAGAAAGCTCCCATCGAACTTGCCCAAGTGCGCGTTGAAGGCACAGCCGCTGGAGCTGTCTGCAACCTCAGTGGCGAATACCGCTTCAGCTGCGAGAGCACAGACTCCATGGTAGTAGTCTTCTCCATGCTTGGCTACGAAACCCGCAAACGAGTGCTCGACAATCCCACAGACTCCGTTACCCTCAACGTCATGCTGCCCCCATTGGGCTACATGCTCGGCGATGTCACCGTCAGCGAAATACGCCGTCAAACCAGCACCATGACAGATGTCAACATGAGCGATCTCCGCCACATGGGAAATGCCAGCGGAGGTGGAGTGGAGCGACTCATCACAAGCCAGGCAGGCGTGTCCACCCACAATGAGCTATCCTCTCAATACAACGTCCGCGGCGGCTCCTTCGACGAGAACTCCGTCTATATCAACGGCATCGAAGTATACCGTCCCCTACTCATACGCAGCGGACAGCAGGAAGGCCTCAGCATCATCAACCCCGACATGGTGCACTCCATCGGCTTCTCCGCCGGCGGATTCGAAGCGCGCTATGGAGAGAAAATGTCCAGCGTGCTCGACATAACATACAAGAAAGTCAAAGCCTTCGAAGGCAGCTTCAGCGCCAGCCTGCTCGGAGCCAGCGCCTATGTCGGCACAGGCAGCGAAAAGTTCTCCATGACACATGCCATCCGCTACAAGACCATGCGCAACCTCCTTGGCACCCTCGACACCAAAGGAGAATATGACCCGCGCGACTTTGACTACCAGACATTCCTCAGCTGGAGCCCCAACAGCAGATGGACTCTCGATGCCATAGGCGTCATCTCCACCAACGACTACGACTTCACCCCAAGCGACCGCACCACACGATTTGGAACATCAGAAGACACTAAAGAGTTCAAAGTATACTTCGACGGCAGCGAGAAAGACAAGTTCCACACCTACTTCGGCTCCCTCTCCCTCACTCGCCACATCTCCACACTCCACACACTCACTCTCAACCTCTCAGCCTTCAAGACACGTGAACGAGAGAGCTATGACATCAACGGAGAGTACTGGCTCAACAACGACGGAGAAGACGAGAGCCTCGGCATAGGCACATACCATGAGCACGCACGCAACCGCCTC
Organism: Bacteroidaceae bacterium; assembly: GCA_036303125.1. Classification (GTDB taxonomy): domain Bacteria; phylum Bacteroidota; class Bacteroidia; order Bacteroidales; family Bacteroidaceae; genus Minthosoma. Next base: position 8,740 of record JAXJBE010000074.1, on the reverse strand, counting down.
AATGCCTCCGTGGTCAACATAGGCATAGCCGGACGCAGCCGCCTCGCCCGCCACGACATCCGCTACGGCCTGCTCACCAAGATAGAGAAGGTAGACGAGAACATGCGCGAATGGGAGATGCGCGACTCAGCCGGACACTCACTTCCACACTACCCCGACCGTCTCCAGCTCATCTACAACATCTCATCCTACAACAGCGAGAAATCGCGCCACTACGAGGTATACCTCCAGGACACCTACCGCAAGGAATACCAAGAAGGAGAAATCATCCTCAACTACGGAGCACGTCTCACCCACTGGGACTGGAACAAAGAGACACTCTTCTCGCCTCGCGCCACCATTGCCTTCACACCGTCCAACAATCCAAACCTCCTCTACCGATTCTCCACAGGACTCTACTACCAGACACCTTTCTACAAAGAAATGCGCGACACCGTCACCGTCAACGGCAACACCACAGCCTTCCTCAACCCTGACATCAAGTCACAACGAAGCATACACTTCGTCCTTGGCATGGAATATAAGTTCAACGTCAATGCCCGCCTCTTCAAATTCACCGCAGAAGCATACTACAAAGCCCTTGACAATCTCATCCCATACAACATCGACAACGTCCGCGTCATCTACTACGGAGGCAACATCTCCAAAGGTTACGCCGCAGGCCTCGACATGAAAATCTACGGAGAGTTCGTCCCAGGCACCTCATCATGGTTCAGCCTCGGCATCATGAAAACCTCAGAAAAGATAGCCGGAGGCAAGAGCGTGCCACGTCCCACCGACCAGCGGCTCAACTGCTCACTCTTCTTCAGCGACTATTTCCCCAACACCGACAAGTGGAAAGTCACCGTCCAAGGCCATTATGCAGGTGGACTGCCCTTTGGTCCTCCCCATACAGGCCGCGAGCAACAAGTCTTCCGCATGCCCAGCTACCGACGCGTAGACCTTGGCATAAGCTACCGCCTGCTGAACAACGACGACCGCCACGTGCACACAGGGGCAGGACGCATCTTCCGCAACATCTGGCTCGGCATCGACGCATTCAACATCCTCGACATATCCAACGTCAACAGCTACTATTGGGTCACAGACATTACAAATCACCAATATGCAGTGCCAAATTATCTGACAGGAAGACAATTTAATGCCCGATTGTTGTTCGAGTTCTGAGAATAATACGTACATTTGCACAAAAGTCCAGCGGCATAACGGACACAACATAGTCTAACAAAACAGAACAAACATACACAATGGCAGGATATTTGGTAGAAGACCAACGCAAGGTCACCACCCACAGACTCATCCAGATGAAAGCGGAAGGCAAGAAGATAGCCATGCTCACATCATACGACTACACAACTGCAACAATAACCGATGGAGCTGGCATCGATGTCATCCTCGTCGGTGACTCAGCCAGCAACGTCATGGCAGGCAACTGGACAACACTGCCCATCACCCTCGACCAGATGATATACCACGCCAAAAGCGTCGTGCGCGGTGTCAAACGAGCCCTCGTCATCTGCGACATGCCCTTCGGCACATACCAAGTCAATGAGACAGAAGCTGTCAGCAATGCCATCCGCATCATGAAAGAGACACATTGCGACGCTCTCAAGCTCGAAGGCGGAATAGAAATCATACCAGCCGTCAAAAAGATACTCGACGCCGGCATTCCAATCTGCGGCCACCTCGGCCTCACCCCACAAGCCATCAACAAGTTCGGCACCTACACCGTCAGAGCACGCGAAGAAGCCGAAGCCCAGAAACTCATCAGCGACGCCCATGCTCTCGAAGCAGCAGGATGCTTCGCCATTGTCCTTGAGAAAATACCAGCCGCACTCGCCACACGCGTAGCCAGCGAGCTCACCATACCCATCATCGGCATCGGAGCAGGCAGCGGATGTGACGGACAGGTGCTCGTCATCTCAGACATGCTCGGCATGACACGCGGCTTCTCTCCCAAGTTCCTCCGGCGCTACGCCGACCTCAACACCATCATGACAGACGCCATCGGCCACTATGTGGAAGATGTCAAGCAGCGTACCTTCCCCAACGAGAGCGAGCAATACTAAGCAATCGTCTATCTTCCACTTCGCAATCTGATCAACACTGGCAAACACAGCAGGCGCACACACCGCTGCCAACCACGACACACCAATAAACTATTTGTTTAACATACTAATAAAAACATTCAACTATGACAATCAACGAGTACAATTTCGCCGGCAAAAAGGCAATCGTACGTGTAGACTTCAACGTACCACTCCAAGATGGTAAGATAACAGACGACACACGCATCCGCGGTGCACTCCCCACACTCAAGCTCATCCTCGAAAAGGGTGGAGCCCTCATCATAATGTCACACATGGGCAAGCCCAAAGGAAAGGTAAAGCCTGAACTTTCACTCAAGCAGATTGTACCAGCTGTGAGCGAAGCACTTGGAGTGCCAGTACAGTTCGCTGACGACTGCCAGAAGGCAGACGAGCAGGCAGCAGCACTCAAAGCAGGCGAAGTACTCCTCCTCGAAAACCTCCGCTACTATCCAGAAGAGGAAGGCAAGCCAGTAGGCGTAGAGAAAGGCACACCAGAATATGACGAGGCGAAGAAGGCCATGAAGGCAAGCCAGAAAGAGTTCGCCAAGAAACTCGCTTCATACGCAGACTGCTGGGTGATGGATGCATTCGGCACAGCACACCGCAAGCATGCCTCTACAGCCGTCATCGCTGACTACTTCAGCAAGGACGATGTCATGCTGGGTCTCCTCATGGAGAAGGAAGTGCAGGCAGTAGACAACGTGCTCTCCAACATCAAGCGCCCATTCGTAGCCATCATGGGCGGATCAAAGGTGTCATCTAAGATTGGCATCATCGAAAATCTCCTCGGCAAGGTAGACAAGCTCATCCTCTGCGGCGGCATGACATACACTTTCTCCAAGGCACACGGTGGCGAGATTGGCGACTCCATCGTAGAGCTCGACAAGCTCGATGTAGCTCTCAACGTGGAGAAGATGGCCAAGGAAAACGGCGTTGAACTCGTGCTCGGCACAGACTCTGTATGCTGCACAGGCTACGACTTCAAGACATTCTCCGTAAAGGAAGGCGCACAAATCAAGGTGTTCCCTTCAAACGCCATTGAAGCTGGCTGGGACGGACTCGACGCAGGACCAGAGAGCCGCGCCAAGTTCGCTGCGGCCATCGAAGGCGCAAAGACAATCCTTTGGAACGGCCCAGCAGGCTGCTTCGAGTGCGAAGACTTCACAGCAGGCTCACGTGCAGTAGGCGAAGCAGTAGCCAAAGCAACAGCAGAAGGAGCCTTCTCACTCATCGGCGGCGGCGATTCAGTGGCATGCGTCAACAAGTTCGGCCTCGCCGACAAGGTATCATACATCTCTACAGGCGGTGGTGCACTCCTCGAGGCTATCGAAGGCAAGGTGCTTCCAGGCATCGCAGCAGTCAAAGGCGAATAATATCCTGACAGACACCCCTGAACAATAACAGTGGGGCAATTTGCACACAACAATGCAAGTTGCCCCCTTTCTTAACTCCACACCTCCCCCCCGATGAAGCACATCCTCCACCTACTCACACTCCTCACACTTTCCCTCACTACATCCTGCAGCAAGCCCACACGCGCCGAACAGGAAACCGACAGCACCATCCGACTCGGAGTGCTGCCCACCGTGGAGAGCGTGCCGTTTTACTATGCCGACTCCACTGGCATCTTCGATTCCCTCGGACTCGACATCAAACTCATCACCTTCGATGCAGCCATGGACGCAGACACAGCCATGGCTGGCGGCTCAATCGACGCCATCCTCAGCGACCTCGTCAAAGCCACCACACACCAGGCCAACGGCGACAGCATACATATAGTCCTGACAGCCGACCTCCACCTATGGCTCACCACCAGCCACAACTCACGCATCCTGCGGCCACAAAGCCTCAAGGACAAGATTATTGGCATCACACGCAACTCTGCCCTCGACTTCTTTGCCGACCAGACACTCCTTAGAGCGCAACTCCAACCCATTGATCTCAACCGACCACAAATCAATTCTATACGACTCCGCACCATCATGGTCGACCAAAACCAATACGATGGAGCCATCCTCCCCGAACCCTTCGCCTCTGAAGCCGTAGCACGCGGAGCCCGCCGCCTTGATAGCAGCGATGACCACCAACTCCACGGACTCCTCTGCCTCTACACCCCCGACAGCACCTACCGCAGACTCACCACCCAGTTCGACCTCCTGCTTCAGGCCTACGACCAAGCTGTAGGACAGCTCAACGCCGACAGCATGTCCAGTCCACTCCACTACATACCCGAAGCACACCGACTCTACCTGCCCGACACCCTCTATACCCACACTCCTTTCACCCAACACACCACCCCATCCGACTCTACCCTCCAACTCATCAACAACTGGCTGCGCGACCGCAAGCTCATCAACACAAAATAATATGCAGGCTTGTGCGCCACCAAACGAGCACATTTGCCAGCCAACCTTTAGAGACCATCCCCACCCCAGACATCACCATCATTAACCCACTCATTCCTCCACATCACTCCCATGTTCACCCCCACCCCATACATCACAGTCGAAACAAACTCTTTGGCCTCCAAACTGAAAGAGTTGAAAGCCCAAATCGACAAACTCAGCGACTACAACCTCACAGAGCGCTACCACACCCTCCTCACCACATACAACAATATGGTCAACTACATGCTCGACGGTTATGCCGACCCGAGCCTGCCCTCAATGCACAGTGACCTCATCGAGCAGTTCAACCTCCTCATGTCCCAAGCTGATCTCAAGCGCTACACCCTCGACCACAAGCACGAGCAACTCTCTGCCGCATACCAGCGCGCACGCCAGTCACCACCCCTCTCCGCCCTCATAGACAGACTTGAGACCCTCTCAGCCGACATCATCGACATACGCGCCAACACCATTCTCTCCCCAGAAGAAAAGAGCAAGCGACTCACGCCGCTCCTCACCTCACGCGACGCCACCACGGCAGCCATCTTCGACCTCACATGGACCACATCCAACTGGAGCCGCGAAGAACGAGACCAAGCCAACCGACTCATCCTCTCCGACACCATCCCAGCAGAAGACAAGAGCGTCTTCGTCAGCGCCGCAACGCTCTCAACGCTCACATTCCGCAACCGCGACAAGCACTCCTTCCTCTTCGACGCATACCTCATCAATGACCCCATCGTGTCACCCAAAGCCCTCACTGGCTTCATCCTGACATACTTGGTCATGAAAGCCGACTTGACAGGAACCCTCTCCACCCAAGAAATCACAGAGCTGCAGCAAGACGACCCCGCCTACATCAATGACATATACACCTGCGCCATGTGCCTCACCATGGCACTGCACACCAAAGAGATAGGGGCAAAAATCGAAGGAGAAATCATTCCCCTCATCTTAGGCAGCCCCAAACCCAACGAGACAATCCAACACGACATCACACGCTTCATCGAAGAAGGAGCCAACCCCGAATGGATCGACGAAGAAAAGATGAACAAGAAGCTGCAGCAGTTCAGCGAACTCCAGAAAGATGGAGCCGACCTCAACTACAACACCTTCAAGACATTCAAGAACAATCACTTCTTCATGCAGCCCCACCGCTGGTTCTACCCCTTCTCATCCGACATATTCAATTCCGTAGAGCAAGGCATACACATCACCACCGAACAAACTCTATACAAGTTTTTCCTCTCTTCCTCCTCCTACTCCGACAGCGACAAATACTCCTTCTGCTACCTTTTAAGCAGCATCCACGAGCAGACACTCAACCTCCTGAAGACAGTTCAAAACATCGACGAAGAGATGCTCAACACAGCCATGCAGCAGGCAGGCAACGACAGCACCCCCCTCGCCACATACAGAAACTACATAGCAGACCTCTTCCGCTTCTTCACCCTCAGCCCCTGCCGCAATGAGTTCGACAACCCATTCACCAAAGAGACTCTGCTCAGCGGCTACCTCATGTCATTCCACGGCCTCCTCAATGAAGCATACATCACCAATGAGCAGAGAGAGGCTCATGCAGACTTCCTCATGCGCAACCGCCACTACGACAGCGCCATCAACATCTACAAGACCATCATGGAGAAATACGAGCTCGAAGGGTCAGCATCCCTCCAGCAAAAGATAGGCTACTGCCATGAGAAATGCGGCAACCACGAGGCAGCCCTCAAAGCCTACATCCAAGCCAACAAGCTCAAGCCAAACTCAAAATGGACACTCAGGCGCATCATATCCACAGGAAAGAAAACACCATCCTTAGACCAGCCCATCGAAGCCATTCTGCAACTCATGGAAATGGAACCAGACAACACCACCCACATGACCAACTGCGCCCGCATGCTCACCGACAACGGAAAATACGAGCAAGCCGCAAAAATCATCAGCAAAGTCAACTACCTCGACCCCACCACCGACTCACTCATCATAGAGCTCAAATGCGACATATACTTTGCCGACTTCACGTCAGCTAAACATCTCGTCGACATTCTCGCCCCCGAACTCCAGTCAAATCCAGACATCCGCCAGCTCACCGCCACCTACCACTACCTCACAGGCAACCTCAGGCTTGCCCACCAAGCCTTCGGACCAGAAGATGACAAAAGGGCCGACAATGTCAAGCATGCCATCCTCCGCCACCTCATGACACGCGGCAAAGTCTCTCCAGAAGCCGAAGAGCGACTCAACCTGTTCATCCAAAGCCTCGGCATGGAAGCCTAACGCACTATGGAAAACAGCATATTATACATCCAGCGCCTGCAGCACCTCCTGCAGCTCGAACACGACCACGAGAAAGAAGAATACCGCCTGCAGACAGAAAAGATGGGACTCCAACGCAAAATCAACCGTGGCCTCTGCTGGCACCCCATCGCCCTCGGACGCTCCTACTACAATTCCCTCAACCAACTCGTCGTAGAGATTATCCGCCGTCCCTCCAGCCCGGAAGATGAAGACATCGAGCCACTCTTCGAGTATGGCCGCCCCGTCCAGTTCTTCACCCAGCCAGCCACATCCACCTTCACACACGTCCATCCAGAGCTCCGCGACAGCGAAACCGACAACGCCTACCACTCCAGCTTCCCCTCCAGCGTATCCTTCGTAGACGGCGGCCGCATGGTCGTCACCCTTCCCGACAGCCATGCCCTACTCGAACTTCAGAGCCACACCGTTCTCGGCATACAGCTCTACTTCGACGAGACCAGCTACAGGACCATGTTCGCAGCCCTCAACGATGTGGCCAACGCCAAGGGCAACCGCCTCGCCTACCTGCGCGACCTCTTCGCCGCACAGCTCACACCTCAGCGGCGCACCTCCATGCCCATGCGCTTCCCCTGGCTCAACCCCACACAGGAGGAAGCTGTCAACAACGTCCTGTGGGCCAAAGATGTAGAAGTAGTCCACGGCCCTCCAGGCACAGGCAAGACCACCACCCTCGTCGAAGCCATCTACGAGACCCTCCACCGAGAGACGCAAGTCCTCGTGTGCGCGCAAAGCAACATGGCCGTCGACTGGATCAGCGAAAAACTCGTCGACCGAGGCATACCCGTCCTCCGCATCGGCAATCCATCCAGAGTCAACGACAAGATGCTCTCATTCACATACGAACGCAAGTTCGAGTCACACCCCTCATACCCAGAGCTGTGGAACCTGCGCAGAACCATACGCCAGCTCCAGAAAAACCGCAAGCGAGGCGATGACACCCACCAGAAAATATCACGCCTGCGAGACAGAGCCAGCGAGATAGAGATGAACATCAATGCCAACCTCTTTGGCCAGGCGCGAGTCATAGCCTCCACCCTCGTGGGCACCGCCAACAAGATACTCTACCGCCAGCGCTACACCACCGTCTTCATCGACGAGGCAGCCCAAGCCCTCGAACCAGCATGCTGGATAGCCATACGCCGCGCCTCACGAGTCATCCTCGCCGGCGACCACCAGCAACTTCCGCCCACCATAAAGAGCCTCGAAGCCATGCGCCAAGGACTCGGACGCACACTCATGGAGCGCATCGCCAGCAACCAGCCATCCGCCGTCACCCTCCTCCGCGTCCAATACCGCATGAACGACACCATCATGTACTTCTCCTCACAATGGTTCTACCACGGACAAGTACAGTCAGACCCCAGCGTGCGCCACCGCTCCATCCTCGACCTCGACACACCCATACAATGGATTGACGGCAACGAACTCAACTCACGGGGCACCTCCAGCATCAGCCACCCGCCAGCAGCTGAGGCCACGACAGCAGAACTGCCATCCACCGCCATCACAGTCTCCGACCTGCCCGACTACAGCGAGCAATACGTGGGCGAGAACCACGGCCGCATCAACAAAGCAGAAGCAGCCCTCGTCCTCACCACACTTCAAGACTACATCAACAAGATAGGCCTCGCCCGCTTCCTCGACGAGCGACTCGACATAGGCATCATCTCACCCTACAAGGTGCAGACACGCTACCTCCGCCAGCTCATCCGCAAGATGGACTATTTCCGCCAGCTACGCGACTTCATCACCGTCAACACCGTCGACGGATTCCAAGGCCAAGAGCGCGACATCATCCTCATCAGCCTCGTCCGCTCCAACGAGCAGGGAGAGATTGGCTTCCTCTCCGACATCAGGCGCATGAATGTGGCCATGACCCGAGCACGCATGAAGCTCATCATCTTCGGCGACAAAAAGACCATGAGCCACCACCCATTTTACAAC
>JAXJBE010000073.1:0-12933 GCA_036303125.1 Bacteroidaceae bacterium | reverse complement strand
GTTCCATGGGTGCAAAGGTACAAATAATTATTCTTTCTGTATCATGTATGCACCATCTCTTTGGTTAGGCTGCCGTCTTTTTGCCACGGAAGTTTTCACATGCGCCGAGAAAAGTTATAGTTGCTGGTCTTCTGTCGTTGCATGTCTGATGTCTTCCGCTATCCAGCACAGTAAGGCTACCATGACAGAACAATAGATAATACATCCGATCAGACCTAACAGGCAATACAGTCCATAGATAATGCTGCCGATGATAGTTCCGGCTATCAGCAAGGTGAAAACCTTATTGAAAATTCTTTCATTCATGTTACTTTCTTTGAATGGATTGTTCCTGGTTCTGCTGTGCATCCACGCCTTGCTGATAGTTTTGGGACATCTGCTGTGAAACAACAATGCCGTTCACCACACTGGCTACTGCACGACGTTTGTCATCCTCTGAGAGGTTGCTGTTTCCCAAGGCTTGCTGGAGTCTTATCATTTCAGCATTGGTGATTTCATGGGTGAAGTTCACCGTTCCGTTATCCACCTGAAGAAGTGGCCTGTTATCGGAAATGATAAGATTGCACACTTTCATGTGGGGGAGGAGAGAAGTCAGGTCTATCTGTCTGTTGGCTGCTGCATCAGTGACAGCTTGCATCTTTTCCTCCTCGCTCTTGTTGTCAATCTTGATTGCCAATGCCATCAGTGAGGTGAAAAGAGTCATGGCCATCTCTATCACTGGGTCACCATTCGGGTTCATGCTCATACCGCTGTCCTCTGAAGACAAGATTTTCTTCATCCATTCGTCAGGTGACATATTCGTGTCAATCTGCTGCTGGGCTGTGACCGTTTCCTGAGCTACAGGATTTGCAGCTTTATAGCTGGCCAACAAGTCCTTTCCGTTATGAAGCAACTGTTGAGACAGTCCACCTTTCTGGCTTATCTCTGCGATATATGCAGCTGGGTCAATATTGCGTTTCGTGCCGTCACTGGCAATGGTCTTGACCTCAAAATGCAAATGTGGCCCTGTTGTCCTGGTTCCTGTATTTCCTGATACGCCAATCTTCTGACCGGCATTGACCGTATCACCAACCTTCACGTCGATGCTCGACATGTGCATGTAGGTCGTCTGATACTTGCTGCCATCTTCACGGTTATACTCAATCGTAACCGACTTGCCGCCTCCAGTGTTGGCATTGTGGTTCACACCAACCACCTTGCCGTTGTTCTCTGTGGCAAGTAGTGCTTCGTTTTTGCAGCTTACGTCAATTCCTTTATGGAACTGCGTCTTGCTGTGATCCATTGGGTCACGACGGTTGCCGAAAGGTGAAGTCACAAGCATGAACTCCTCTCGTTTCAAAGGAAGGGAATAAAGACCGTTGGGAGTGGGCTTTGCAGTGACGCTGTTGGCTGGAGTGGCTGACACATCCCCTTTGCGGTAGTCTGAGGTGCCAATCTTCTTTCCCTCTCTCTTTGCCTGTTCAATCACCATCTGGTCATATTTCTGCAGGTTTGCCCCTTCAATGACTCCAACGATGGTGCTGACATAGTTCTTGGCGGTAGCATAACCACCAGCCTTGATGCCAGCAGCCCATCCTTTGTAGTCATCGGCAGAGAGGTTCCTGGTGTATTTCTGATAGCGGTCTGCCATGAGGACTTTACTGTGGTCTTCATAACTCTGCCCAACGTTATCATACTTCTTGAACTTCTCATTAGGCTTGTCATCGTCGGCACGGACAAACTGGCCGTTGAACTCACCCTTTACACCGAAATGGTTATTGGCAGTTCTGGAAAGCATACTCTTTCCTTCTGCTGACTCAATGATGCCTTGGGCAAGAGTGATGGATGCAGGGATGCCATATCTGCGCATCTGCTCCATAGCTTCCGCTGCATGTTCCTCAATATATTTTTGTCTTGATGCTGTCACGTTTTTACTCTTTTAGGTTATCGATGAAAGGCTTGATGCTTCTCTGGTTCAGCCTTAGCTTCCTTTTCTGAGGCAACACCAGGTGACACCAATTCTGAGATACCGCGCTTTGCCGTCTGCTTTGGAGCTTCCAACTGGTCACAGATGGCTACACGCTCTCCGGCACGGATGAGTTTTGGCAGATAAGTGTCAAGGGCATGGTATGGGAATCCTGCCATCTTTACAGCATTGCCATCAGGCCCTTTCTGCTTGGTGCTCTTAGTGAGAGTGATGCCGAGTATCTTAGAGGCTTTCTCAGCGTCCTGCTGATAAGTCTCATAGAAATCTCCTGTGCGGAACAGAAGAAGAGCGTCTGGATGCTTGCTTTTCAAGTCCAAGAACTGCTTCATAATCGGAGAGAGAACGACGGCAGCTACAGCCTTGGTCTCTGCTTTGGTGGCTTCTTCCTTGGCTTTTTCCTCCCTACGCTCTTTCTCCTTTTGTTCAGGAGAGTTACGACGCTTCTCTTCCTCTTGCTTCTTCTCAGATTGCGTCTGCTCTTCCTTCTGCTCCTCCTTCTTGTCTTCCTCTTCATGGACTTCGACATTCTTGGTCTGCTCCTTGGTCTCAGCCTGTGCTTCCTGCTCAGTCTTGTCTGTACCCACAGCTACGGCATCGGTACGTTCCTTACGGAGCACATCGGCAAAAAGGGATGCTGCAAGGTGGGTCTTATAGTCCTGTTTGTCATCTGCCAGCCACATTCGTTGCCACTGCTGTTGATTGACCTCACGGGCTTGAAGCCTGTTGCCGTCGATAGTAGGTACGCACAGAATGACACTCGGCTTGTTGTCAGTAGCTTTGGTCTTGAAGATGTTCACACGCTCGATACGTGCCAACTCTTCGGCAGTAGCCTGACTCTTGAAGAGGTCAGTCTTCAGTTCAGGTTTCTCCATCGCCATAGCATAGTATCTGGAAGCCATCTCCAGACGCATGTGGTCACTGGCTTCTTCATTGCCTTGCTTCATGGTCACGAAGAAGCGGTTGACATCTGCCTTGTCAGCATACACGGCAAAGGATGGCTCGTTCTCTGGCTTCAGGAACATCGCCCACTTGCCAGCGTCATCCCTCAACATAAGCACTTTGTCAAAAGCAACAGAGTTGGAACGGCTTACTGCCTCTGCAACATCGAGCTTGGCAAGGTCTCTCAGTTCCCAGTTGTTGAGCTTGGAAACGGAAACTTCCTTGCCAGCGAAGAAACTGTCATCAGGACGATAGCCCAGCGAGCCATCCATGTTAAAGAAGGAAATGGTCTCAAAGCCTTCTTTACGCAAGGCTTTCTCGATACGTCCTTTGTTCATGCCTGGTATCTCATTGTCCACTTCCAAGGATGCACCTGCAGGGAGTACAACATCTGCTTTCTTTGCCTCAGAGTCACGGACTACGACAAATACCTTGGTGTCCTTGTTGGGCAGGTTCTTCAGCTCATCAGCTACATAGTAGTGCTTGGGCTGTTCTGCCTGTGTTTCCACATTCTGCTGTGGGGATGACAGTTCAACCTTCTCACCACGCTCTGCCTTGTGAAGCATATCCAGAGCATTGTTGACATCCATCTCCACGACATCAATGAGACAGGGATTCTCTTTGAGTTCACGCTGCCAGAAATCGACCATCTTCATGCTTTCGGCAGAGAGTTTGGCAGGAAGTCCCAATTCAAGCATCTTACTGCCAGCTGCCAACTCGACAATAAGGCGTTCCTGCTTTGCAGCATCTTCAGGAGAGGTGTTTCCGTTGTTCATGCCGTTACGTCCCAGACGCTGTGCATTGCCTGTGGCACTTACCACCTGACGCATGAGTTCATTGGTGAAGTCCTTGTAAGACTCAAAATCCTTCTCACTTGGCATATACACCGTGTCTTTCTTGGCATCGTAGTGGGCAACACCGCTGCCGTCGAGACGGATTGGAACAAGGTTGTCGCGTGTCTTCAGGATGAAGTCATTGACTGAAATACGGAGGTGGTCACTCTCAGATTTGGAGTGCTCACGATCCTCAAAGGTTCCATGTGTCTTGACTTCCTGCTCATAGCGTTCCTTGTCAACGAAAGGAAGGGTTGTCTGGTCAATATTGAACAGAGCACGGACTTCACGGGTTCTGACTCCCTTGTATTCTGCTTGTTGCTTTTCGTCCAAAGCCTTGTAGTCTTCACGGCTGATGACATCTTCAGGATTATGCCTGTTGACATATTCCTTCCAGTTGTACCAGTTGAAGGGAACACCCTTTTCCTTGGACTGTACTGACTCGCCGCGTTTCTTGGCTTCGCTGAAAAGCGTGTACTCGTTGGTCTTGTAGTTGTTCTGGTCACTGTGAAGTGCCATTGTCATGGCATTGAAGGCTGAGACATTGACACCTCGTGGATAGAAACGTGGTGCCGTCTTCTCTGATGGGTTCAACCATACACCGCCATTCTCCTTGGCTCTTTCCATTGCATTGATGAGAAGTTCAGCCTGTTTTTCGGCTGCTGCTTTCTCCTGTGGGTTCTTTTCCTGCATATCTCTATTGTTTTAATGGGTTTATTATCGTTGTGCAAGTGGCCTGGTCTGAGCCTGTTGTTCACTGGCTGCATAGTTCTCAGCTGCTATCTGTCGCATCTGGTCGTTCTTGGCAAGTACGGCATTGGCAAGTGTGTTAAGAGGCAGTGCGCCCTGATTGTATGCATCCACAACTCTGTCCGGCAATGCGATGGTGCATGGAACCTTGTCGATGGTTGCAATCAGACAGTTGCCCTTAATCTGCGGTTGCGAGATTCGGGCATTGAGGGCTTCATCCTCATAGACCTTGTAGTTACCCCGGACATTGGCGTTTCCACCTTGTCCGTAACTGACTCCTTTGTGATTATCCAAGGCTTCGTGACCAGCCTTGTTCAAAAGGTTGAGTCCTCCCATACCGATGAGAACCATCTTCAGAATGGGATTTCTGACAAACATACCTGCCACGATACTGGCTAAAGGCAGCATGTTATCCTTCAGACCAAGTGATTTGGTCTTACCTGTGAAAATGCCTACAAGCATGTCTGGAAGCATGGCCAGTACATAGCCGAGATTGTGACCTATGTCGGAAATGCCGTTCAGACCAACAGAGCTGAGCAATCCGCTCCAGCCATTCTGATTGGTCTGCTGTGGTTGCTCCTGCTGTGCTTCAGGTTGTGTCTGGGCGACTTCTTTTTGCTCTTTTACAGGCTGCACCTGTGTTTCCGTTGTCCGTTCCACTGTTGGGGTATTTTCTTTTGGTTTTGGCTTGGGTTGTTCCTGATTCCTTTTTGCCTGAGTAGCCTTGTATTCGGCTCTGTGTTCGGGCGCAATAATCAAGGGAACATCATCGGTTTCTTTTGCCCCCACCTTATCAATGGCGGCATTCAAGGCAAGGTCAACACCAACGAACTTGGCTGCTCCAGACCAACTGCCACCGATACCGCCCATCGTCATATAGTCTGCGGCTGCTCCTAAGACATAACCCGTTCCTTTTTCCAAAGTGGATGGATTATACCTCTTCTCAGCCTGTGCCGTGATATGGTTCTCCAGTGGCGATTTGTTAAGTGCCTGGGGAAGATAGAAGATGGTGTTGGTTGCTGCCTTGCGCATGATATAGTCAATGGATGACTTCGGAATCTCATCCTTGATCATCTTTTCAATCATCATCTTCTCTATCTCTGGAGTGACGGCGATGTGCTGCTTTTTCAGCTCATCCTTCACCATCTGAACGTAGTCTTCAGTATGCTTGGAGTTCCATTTCCCCGTGTATCTGAGAGAGGCAAGACTGGCTGCTTGTGCTGACATTCCACCGTCAGGCCCAGCTGCTCCAGCCATGATATACGGCAAGCTGCTGGTATGAATGGCCATCTCTTCAGACTGCTTTAACCGAAGGTCTCGCATTACTTTGTTCATTATTGGCAAGACCTTAGTTCTGAATAACTTATCGTTGTTTGTTTCTGCCATTACTTAAAGTGATGTTACAGGTTAATTATGAGGTAGATTACCTGATATTCTCATCAGCTGCTCAAACATGTCATGGTCGATTTGACCTTGACGATAGGCATTGTGAATGTAGGCAAGAGTACGTCCATAAGAACCTTCTCGTCCTGACCCGAAATGATCATAGATGTCCATCAAGTGATTGGCGACTGTCATATTCGTTTCTGGAGGGAATGTAATCCAGTTTCCAGTTTTGTCATGGAAGGATGGTATTTCCGTGTTGATGCCAGTCTGTGAGATTCCTCCCTGGTCAGAGGCAAGGAACCCGTCTGAATTTCCGCTACCTGTAGATGAACTGCTGCTTCCTCCTGTGGAAGAACCACTGCCATCAACTCCGAAGAACTGAGGTAAGGCGGTAGCCATCAATACGAAGCACATACAGCTGCCTACAGTCATCATCATCCTCTTCCTGATTTGGTTAGGATTGGTCTGCATACTCAGATAGATGCTCATGGCACCTGCAACGGCTATCACGGCAGCTATCACATAACACTCTCCCTGAACATAAGGAAGGTAAGAACCTACGCCGTCAGCAGCATCGCTCAAACCAGACAAGCCACTGTCTGCGAATGAGGACACTGCCATTGGCATAGCGAAAATTATGGAAAACAATCTTTTTGTTATCATAAGTTCAATTGGTTTAATATCTGTTCTTTTGTCTGTTCGATGGCGTGATGATAGACTTCCATCTGTTTTGGAAAGTATTCCTCTAACCATTCGTCCTTATCCACATTGTCATTGATGAACTTGATTGCCAGCATACGGTCAATCTCTATGGCAGCTTCACCTGCCTCGCTGTTGTTGAACCATGCCTTTGTCCACCATCGGATTCCGCTTTTGTCTGGATAGACACTCACAAGTCTTGGTATATCGAAGCTCTGCACGTCAATCTCCAGCTCTGCCAGCGGATCGATGAGTCCGCTACTGGCTACGGCTCTGTCTTCAGCTTTTTTTTTTCGAGTGCGGACATCGTACTGAGGAATACATGATGCCTCAATGCCAGATAGTTGAGGAAATCGGCTATCAGCAGGTTCTGCACTTTCTCAGCCAATGGTATGCTCCTGGCACCCATTCCCAAAGGATTTGCCATGCTGGGCAGGGTCTCATAGAAGTAGTTCTTCATCGCTGACATCGTGAAGATGTTGCGAAGCGCAAGCTCTGTATGCTCAGGAATGGAGTACAGGCCATTGCTCATGTCACTCATGTAGTCCGGGAAGAAGCGCATCATCAGCTCTTCAATCTCCTTCTGGTCTTTGTCGTACATGGTATGCACGTCCATGTCGATGGTGACGAACTGAGGCACGGCACCTACCTGACCTTGCTGTTCCATTGTTTTGAGGTTGCCGTAAATCATGGTGAGAAATTCCAACGGGTTCATTTCCTCGCCATTGTACTTGACTTCCATGTGGAGCATGTCGGCACTCACAGCAACCACCTGACCAGCCTTCACCACCTGTCCGTAGTTGGCAAAGACATTGCTCAAATGGGAATAGGTCACTTCATAGTTGCCGTAGCGGATGACCTGATAGATACCATGAATGGCATCATTCCCCAATCCCGACACCTTACCTGTGGCAACGGCAGAAAGCAGGTAATGCTTGACATCGAAGTCAATCCCGTGATGGAAGAATTTCTCTCCTGTCTTGGGGTGCTTCTGCTTGCCGTAGCCGAGCGACATCTCTACATCTTTGTTCTTCTCCTCAAACGGCATACAGTAGCCGCTGTCTGACTGGAGTATCATTTCATGTGTAAACTGCATATTGTTATCCTTGAAAATTAGTCATTGATTATCTGCCCCTGTGAATCTGTTCCCTTTGCGTTTCTTCCACCTGAACGACCTGTGCCTGTGGCTTCGGCAGCTCCCTCTGTGGCGTGTCCTGCGCCAAAGGCTTCTGCTGTCCACCTCCCAGCACCTGACTCATATTGGCATTGTTGCCAATCATCATCATGCCAAGGACTGCACCGGCTATCTTTCCGAGCCATCCGAAACGTCCGAAGACAAGCAGGGCTGAAAGTACGAGTCCTGCAAGGCTGAGACCTGACACATTGCCTTTGCCAAGGTTGCTGAAGAAGTTACTGAACATATCGCCTCCGTTGCCAGAGAACACACCACGAAGGAAGTTTGACATGCCGCTCCACTTGCTATCCACACTGGTCATGGCATTGTTCATGGTATCGACAGCACCGCCTACGGAATCTTTCAGTTCGGTTACGGTATTGGCTACGCCATCAACCTTGTCACTGACCGTATCAATGGTATCTGAGCCAACGACAGCATCGCCAACAATACGGGCGACACTCTTGTCTGTAGTCAGCTTTTCCCAGCCGACGTATGCGGCAGCACCGCCGACAGCAGCGGTCTTGGTGGCTGTGCCGAGTCCCTTGATGGTTCTCTGAGGATGGATGACAGCACTGCCAACGGATGAAGCCGTTGCCTTGGCTGCACGGCCACCGTACTTAAATGTTGCTTTGAGTAATGAACTCCAACTCATATTCTATGCTCTTTAAGTTCAACAATCAATTATCTTCTCCCATTTCGCCTCCAGCGTTCCATACATTGCCTTGTGATACTGGCTTTGTCCGCTTCACTCCTGGCACTGTAATCAATCTCTGCCCACACGTCAGCAAGGGATGTATATTTCACCGCCTTGATAAGACGCTGGAGTTTCTTGTTCATGAGTTTGAGCTTGGGACGGATGCCAAATATGATCTCCAGACGTTCCTTCTCAGTCATCTTGGTATTGGCGAGACAGACCTGACGGATGTCATTGACAATATCCACGCTTCCCATGATAATCTCCCGATATATTTTGTTACGATTAGCGGAAAGTGCCACTGCAAGGGCATTAGTGGGATGAGCACTTAACTGATGGCTGAAACTTCCAAGGTTGTCAACCATCCTGTCAATCTCATGGTAGAAGCCGTATATCTGTGCTGCATAGGCTATGATGCTGTGAAAGTCATCAAGGTATTTGTTGAACTCCTTCTGAAGGTCTGTGGTAGCATTGACCTCCTCGGTAATCCAGATATGGCCTGTTGCCTCCAGCAGCATCATCTTTTCCTGTTGCTTCAGCTCTTTCTTGGCTTTGTCCGTATAGAGCGCAATCATTCCTGCCAGCACAGGGTCATTGCCCTGAGCATGGAGCATACTCCCACCAACTCCCCCGAAGGGGAGGGCGAGAGTCAGCATGATTATGACAAAGAAAGATTTATTCAACATGATTCATTCCGTTTTAGTATGCAGCTCTGGCACATCTTATCCATCGTCTGTGGGCCTGTAGTGCTATTTCCCCATTGGTACGGTCAAGCATTCCGGCGGTTACACTGTTCCATACATCAGTCATGGTGTAGTAGCGGATGGATAGATAGAGCTTGGTGAGTTTCTTATTGAAAGCATCGAGCCTGTCATTGAGTGCCCAAAGGGTTTTACTTCTCTCGGCTCCAGTAAGCATATTCTCTGTACCTCCCTTGGCAATGGCATCCCTCAATGTTGTGTAGATGGTCACAAGTTCCGTGGCCGTCTCTATGTAGAGGTTGTTCATCGACATGGTGGCAACGATACCTTGCGGATTGTCGGCCATCGCTTTTCTCAGGTTGCAGAGATTGATGAAGATGCGTACACCGTCATCATATAGTGTGGTACAGGCTTTCAATGTACTGGCATAGCCGTCCACCGTCTTCAGATAGGAGTTGTACTTCTTTTCCCACTTGTGAATCATCGTAAACTCGGCTGCAATGCCGTTCTGAAGCAGTGCGGTCTTCTGCTGGTCATCAATCTGGGTCTTAATCTGACCATTGATAAGTTCATTGCCTTCTGCCAGTGCCACATATTCCAAAGGATTGCTTGAAGTTATCTGGGCATGGGCTTTTCCGAAACTCAACCACAAAAGGACAAACGCCATAAATGCGACTGTCCACCACCGTTGGTCAAAGTGCCATCGGTCTTTGTTGGTAGGATTGATGTTACCGATTGGTGATTTCATAAATGCCTTTTCTGCGTTTATTGTATTCTACTCTTTCTCTGATGATAGCCACCACATCGAGCTTTTCTTTCACTCCGTAGATGTCGAGCTTGGGATTTGTCCTGTCGCCGCTGTAGATGCTAACGGTCTTTAGCCCGAACAACTGTTCCAGTATATCCCTGCTCTCGCTGAAGTCCACGATGCGGTAAAGCTCAATGTAGTCGCTTGTCCTATGGAAGATGCCATGCTGGATGATAAGCTGCTCAGAGGAAACAATGAACCTGAGCTTGCACAGATACAGACAGCCATAAAGCATCATAAGTGTTGTGATGGTACCAAGTATCAGGAATGGAGCCTTGAAGGTGATGGCTTCATGTCCGGCAACAAGGAATAGTACCATACTGACAAGGAACATCAATCCCTGACTGATGATATACTGCGCCCAATGTGGGCGAAGCGTGATGATGTTGAAGCGTCTGATTACCTGTCCCATAGTTATCGATGATAATGTCTTCGCTCTTCCTGGTCTGATGTCTCTACCTCCATTGCAACGTTACCTTGCTCGTCAACACTGGTGGTATAGTCCACGTCATGCTGTATCTTCTTGTCATTGCCAACATCCTCGGATTCCACGTCAAGTGCCGCCGTGTCTTCCTTGATGTCAAGAGCCTTGCAAAGACTCTCCTTGAAAGTCTTCCATGCCTCCGATGCCTGGTTGATAGCTTCCTCTTTGTCGCATGGTGCTACAAGTCTGGAAGAACGCATTTCGTAGGCATCTTCATACAGGGCTTCATATCTGGCGTAGAGCTTCTGAACAGATTTCGGAAGAAGGTCAATCTGCTCACTATTCGGATGAAGCACATCTTTCGTAGATGGTATGTCATCTGTGCCTTTTCTGAAGGAATCCACGTAAGCCTTGTATTCTTCAGGGACATTGCCCTTTGCCAGCGGATGGTTCTTACGCTCGATCATGGCAAGTAGCTCCTCATTGAAGTCCTTATAGCCGTCATTTGTTTCCTCACGGACGACACGGTTACTTGGGACGTTGGCTTTCTCTGCCAAATCCCTGAACATGTCTGCGAACTTCATTCCGGCATCATCCATGTCAAAGCCCATGTGAAAAGTGGCATCCTTGGCAGTTCTCAATAATCCTTCAAACTGTTTTGCGGATGGATTACCGCCCGTAGAAGCATAGACACCACCAACAAGCTCCTTCTTTTCCTGTGTGGTAAGGTTACTATCTTTGCCAGCCAGCATCTGATAGAAAGCCATTGCATCGTATGCACTCTCAAAGATGAAGACTCGCTTGGCATCCTGTAGCTTGGTGCCCATCGGACTGGCAATCCAAAGACCTTCACTGGCATTGGAGCCTCTGGCCATGCCTTTGTAAGATGTGCCGTCCTGCTTTCTTCTTCCCCTTTCTTCCAATCCGACAATCTTTCCGTCTGAAGATCCAGGAATGGTCATGGGGAAGGAGAGGTTTTTGTAAGTCTGGTCGCCTACAGTGCGTTCTGCAAGGACAAAATGATGATGGAAAGCATACTGCGTACTGAGGTTGATACCTCTTGGCTGGAAATATGGATAGAATGGCTTTTGCGTTTCCCTGTCATTGCCATCAAAACGATGCAGTTTGTAATCGTCTATCTTGAAAGGTGGAAGGTCACGCTGTGGATTGATAATCTTCTTTTCCCTTTCCTCGATAGGATTATTCAAAAGTCTGTTGCAGACAAGGTTGACGAGTCTGTCCTTATCCATGCCAGCCGTGTAGTCAGAGAACATTTCTGGATGCTCCTTGATGAAGCTGATGACGTTGTAATTCTTCCGCGTAGGCGGCTGGAAACAGCAAAGGCCATTGGCAGT
Source organism: Bacteroidaceae bacterium (assembly GCA_036303125.1). GTDB lineage: Bacteria > Bacteroidota > Bacteroidia > Bacteroidales > Bacteroidaceae > Minthosoma. Next base: position 1,201 of record JAXJBE010000073.1, on the reverse strand, counting down.
GACAATGAACTTGTCACCACGAATACGTCTGCCCTCGCTGTCCAGCCTTACATACGACGGATAGCGCAAGCCGTCACGTCTGTTCAACGTGTAGCCAGCGTCTATCAGCACATCCTGAATACTGAGCTTGTTTTTGAAATCGTCGTAGGTGAGTTCTGCCATTTTGTTATCCTGAAAAAATCCTTTTACCTTGTGTGTCCTAATCCTACGCCGTGTTCTCCAGCATTCAGTCCTGCATCAAAAGCCCTCGATGCCAACTCCTGCGGTGAGTCAACACCAGGCTTAAAATACACATGAGGTCTGTCTGGCCCATGATGCTCCATGAAAATGGAAGGCCCACTGTGATGGTGGAAGTCATGGGTCAGCTCATGTGTGATGGCAAGTCCGGCAAGCAAGGCTCCACCGATCTTTGCGCCCAAGCTGGTATTCATACCAGGAATGTTTTTCATATCCACCTCACTGAAGATGTGGGAGAAGAGCTTCATGCGATGGTAGTCATCGATGGCCATGAACTTATCATACTGCTTCTGAGTAATCTCATGGCTGATGCTCTCACCGTTGATGACCGCTGTCATGCGGTACTTGGCTTCGCCCTTGGCATCCTTCTCGATTTCGCCCTGCTCATTCCTGACTGGCTCGACCTTGATGTCATCGACATTGACTTCACGACCATGTTTTCCCTCACGATACCATGCCTTGCCCTCATTGAGTTCATAGAGGGCATTACCGTCAACATGAGCAACGGAGCGGTCTTCTGGTTCTAACTGAACCTGTCTTCCGTCCATAGTCAGGGGAATATTCGCCTGTTCCAGAATCAGTGTCTGACGGTCATTCAGTTCTGCTTCGACCTCTGGCTTCAGCTTAATACCAATCTGCTCCTTGGAATTGAGCATATCCATCGTAATCTTCTCGCTGAAGTCGCCCTTGATGACATTGTTGAGTATGTCGAGACGCTGCTGAACAGGCACTTCCTTGATGGAGTTGTTTGTCAGCTTCTTGACTTCTTCCTCAGTCAGGTCATAGACGAAATCCTGCTTGGTGGCAGAGGATTGGATGGTGAGAGTCTTCTTTTCTGGATCAATCACGATACCGTGACTGTCCAGACACTCCTTGAACTTCTCATTGGAGAAATAGACCTTCGAGGTGATAAGCTCATTATATGGCTTGGCTGGTTCCAGCTTCCGTGGAGCCACTTCCATAG
>JAXJBE010000072.1:0-9885 GCA_036303125.1 Bacteroidaceae bacterium | reverse complement strand
TTCTTAACCTCTGTCTTAGCCATGTTCTCATCGAAGTCTACGAGTTCGATGAATGCCATTTCTGCATCGTCAGATGCACGGCGGCCAAGTTTGATGATGCGTGTATAACCGCCTGGACGCTCAGCGACAGCCTTAGCGATGTCGCCGAAGAGCTCAGTGATGGCATACTTGTTCTGGAGGTAGCTGAATACTACGCGGCGAGAAGCTGTAGTGTCTTCCTTTGACTTTGTAATCAGAGGCTCTACATATACACGGAGAGCCTTTGCCTTTGGCAGGGTTGTAGTGATTCTCTTGTGCATGATAAGGGAGATTGCCATGTTGGCAAGCATTGCTGCACGGTGAGAATGTGTACGGCCAAGGTGATTGAATTTCTTATTGTGTCTCATTTTTGATTAGTCTTTGTCTAATTTATACTTGGAAATATCTGTTCCGAACGAAAGGTTCAAGCTCTCAAGCAAGTCGTCAAGCTCTGTGAGTGACTTCTTACCAAAGTTGCGGAACTTAAGCAAGTCTGTTTTGTTAAATTGTACGAGGTCGCCGAGAGTCTCAACGTCTGCAGCCTTCAAGCAGTTGAGGGCGCGGACAGAAAGATTCATGTCAACAAGCTTGGTCTTAAGCAACTGACGCATACGCAATACCTCCTCGTCGAACTCCTCATTGCCATCGAAATCAGTGTTCTCAAGGGTAATCTTCTCATCAGAGAACAGCATGAGATGATAGATGAGAATCTTTGAGGCCTCGCGGAGCGCGTCCTTAGGATGGATGGAACCATCTGTGGTAATCTCAAGAATGAGCTTTTCATAGTCAGTCTTCTGTGCCACACGATAGTTCTCTACTGCGAACTTGACGTTGCGGATCGGAGTATAGATGGAGTCAATAGCGATGTCGTTGATTTCCTGACAGAACTCACGGTTCTCGTCTGCCGGAACATATCCGCGGCCCTTATTGATGTTTAGCTCTATATCCAATGTTGCTTGAGGATCCAAATGACAAATTACCAAATCTGGATTTAACACTCCAAATCCACTAAGGTACTTGTTGATATCTCCAGCCTTGAACTCGGTTGAATTTTCAATGGAAATTGAGACCTTTTCAGACTCTGTACCATCTGCTACTTGCTTGAATCGAACTTGCTTCAGATTCAAGATAATGTTGGTTACATCTTCCTTGACACCTGGGATGGTAGAGAACTCGTGGTCAACACCCGCTATGCGAACTGTGTTAATCGCATAGCCCTCAAGTGATGAAAGAAGAATGCGGCGCAATGGGTTTCCGATAGTGATACCGTAACCAGGCTCCAAAGGACGGAACTCAAACTTTCCGTACTTGTCGTCGGCCTCCAACATTACTACTTTCTCTGGTTTTTGAAATGCTAATATCGCCATTTGATTATTTATTATTTAGAGTACAACTCGACAATCATCTGCTCCTTGATATTCTCAGGAATGTCAGCACGCTCAGGAACGTGGAGGAATTTACCACCCTTTACGTTCTCGTCCCACTCTATCCATGGGTACTTGCTGTGGTTGAAGCCTGCAAGAGCTGCATCGATTGCCTCGAGACTCTTTGACTTCTCGCGCACTGCCACTACCATACCTGGCTGTACAGAGAATGATGGGATGTTGACAACCTTGCCATCAACGGTGATATGCTTGTGGCTTACAAGCTGACGTGCAGCAGCACGAGTTGGAGCTATACCGAGACGGTATACAACATTGTCGAGACGGCACTCAAGGAGCTGAAGGAGTATCTCACCTGTGACACCTGACTTGCGCTCAGCTTTCGCAAAGAGATTGCGGAACTGGCGTTCGAGAACACCGTAAGTATACTTTGCCTTCTGCTTCTCTGCGAGCATGAGACCGTACTCAGAAGACTTCTTGCGACGGTTGTTGCCATGCTGACCAGGAGCATAATTCTTCTTAGACAAAACCTTGTCTGGTCCAAAGATAGCCTCGCCGAAACGACGAGAAATTCTTGATTTTGGTCCAATATATCTAGCCATAGATTATTCTGTTTTTATCTTTTTATGCCATACAGCTCTCAGCAGCAGCCGCAGAAAGGAAAGATGCGGCAAAACGAGCTCATTGGCATGTCATTATGTGTAATGATTAAACTCTTCTTCTCTTTGGAGGACGGCATCCATTGTGTGGGAGCGGAGTGACATCGATAATCTCTGTCACTTCAATTCCTACTGCATGGCAACCGCGAACAGCGGCCTCGCGTCCATTGCCTGGACCCTTGATATAAGCCTTAACCTTGCGGAGACCGAGGTCAAAAGCAACCTTTGCACAATCCTGAGCAGCCATCTGCGCTGCGTATGGAGTGTTCTTCTTTGAGCCGCGGAAGCCCATCTTGCCGGCTGCTGACCAAGAGATAACATTACCTTCACTGTTTGCGATAGTAACAATGATGTTATTGAAAGAAGAGTGTACATGAAGCTGACCTTCAGCGGTAACCTTTACGTTTCTCTTCTTAGCAGATGCTGTTTTCTTTGCCATATTATTTATTATTTAGTAGCCTTTTTCTTGTTTGCAACTGTTTTCTTCTTACCCTTGCGAGTGCGTGCATTGTTCTTTGTGCTCTGTCCGCGTACTGGGAGGCCAAGACGGTGACGAATACCACGGTAGCAGCCGATGTCCATGAGACGCTTGATGTTAAGCTGAATCTCTGAACGGAGGTCACCCTCTACCTTGTATTCTGCTGCAATGACAGAACGAATCTTTCCTGCCTGTTCGTCATTCCAGTCCTTTACCTTGATGTCTTTGTCTACGCCAGCCTTCTCAAGGATTTTAGCTGCGCTGCTGCGTCCAATACCAAAGATGTATGTGAGCGCTATTTCACCTCTCTTGTTTTGTGGGAGGTCTACACCTACAATTCTTATTGCCATATCTTACTTTTATTTCAAATTCTTTACATAGAATTATCCCTGACGCATCTTGTACTTAGGATTCTTCTTGTTAATTACAAATAGACGACCTTTACGTCTTACGATTACGCAATCAGGTGTACGTTTCTTCAGTGATGCTCTTGTTTTCATATTGTAGTTTTATTTATATCTGAATACTATTCGGCCTTTGGAGAGGTCGTATGGAGACATTTCAACTCTGATCTTGTCTCCTGGGAGAATCTTGATGTAGTGCATTCTCATCTTTCCTGAGATGTGGGCTACTATCTCATGACCATTTTCCAACTCGACTCTGAACATTGCGTTTGACAATGCCTCGACAATAGTTCCATCTTGTTCTATAGCAGACTGTTTAGCCATACTTATTTGAATTTATCTCTTAATACTCTTTCTATTTTATCAAATGATGAAAGGACATCGGCTTTGCCCTTGCGCACGCATATAGAATGTTCATAATGCGCGGCTGGCTGCTTGTCTCTGGTGACAATTCCCCATTTGTCCTGCTGCATATATATATCATGAGTTCCCATTGTTATCATGGGTTCTATTGCTATGCAGAGTCCGTTTTTCAGAAGCATGCCATTGCCTCTCCTGCCGTAGTTGGGCACTTGAGGTTCTTCATGCATTTCACGGCCAATGCCGTGCCCGACGAATTCCCTCACAACTCCATATCCTCTCGATTCGCAGTGTGTCTGGACTGCATTGGATATGTCTCCGAGCCTATGTCCGACAACTGCTTGCTCGATGCCCTTATAGAGGGCTTCCTTGGTTGTGTCGAGCAGCCGCTGGATTTCAGGAGTTGTTTCCCCGACCACGAAGGTGTAGCAGGAATCCCCACAGTAACCATCGAGTTTTGTTCCGCAGTCAATCGAGACGATATCGCCATTCTCTAATGGCGTATCATTGGGTATGCCATGCACCACTTGGTGGTTGACAGAAGTGCATATACTGGCAGGGAAGGGTTCTCCGTAGGGATTAGGGAAACCGAGAAAAGTCGGAATAGCCCCGTTATCACGTATGAACGTCTCGGCAAGTGTGTCAAGTTGTTTTGTCGTGACTCCCGGTTCGATTATCTTCGCCAGTTCTGCGAGGGTGTCGCATACAAGCAAGTTCGCTTTCCTCAAGAGCTCGACCTCGTCATCAGTCTTTAGATAAACCATATTTGCCTGAACAGTGCTTAATGTTCTCCTCGAACGCGTCCCTTGTCGAGCAATCCATCATAATGACGCATCATAAGATGTGACTCGATTTGCATGAGGGTATCAAGAACGACACCTACAAGAATCAAGAGTGAAGTGCCTCCGAAGAAAGCGGCGAATTCTCTCTGTACGCCAAAGAGGCTTGCAAAAGCAGGCAGGATGGCGATGAGTGCAAGGAAGAGAGAGCCCGGGAAAGTGATAAGCGACATTATCTTGTCGATATAATCAGCTGTGTCCTTGCCTGGCTTGACTCCTGGTATGAATCCGTTGTTGCGCTTCATATCCTCTGCCATCTGAACCGGGTTAATTGTGATTGCTGTATACAGGTATGTGAATATCACAATCAACAGAGCGAAGATGAAGTTGTAGAGGAAACTATTGTTGTCGACGAGCTGGTTGACAACAGGATTGAGCTTGCCGCCTGAGAACTGAGCCAATGTTATAGGAATGAACATGATTGCCTGAGCAAAAATGATTGGCATAACATTTGCCGCATAAGGCTTAAGAGGAATGTACTGACGTGCACCGCCCAGCTGACGCGCACCAGCAATCTTCTTGGCATAATTGACTGGCACTTGGCGCACTCCCTGAACAAGAAGTATTGCGGCTGCTATGACAGCAACAAAAAGTACAATCTCGAGCAGGAACATCACAAGTCCACCTTGTCCAGATGTGAGTCTTGAACTGAACTCCTGTATCACTGCCGTTGGGAAACGCGCGATGATTCCTATCATGATTATGATGGAGACACCGTTGCCTATTCCTCTGTCTGTGATGCGCTCTCCGAGCCATAGCACGAACATGCTACCTGCGGCAAGGATGATAGTAGAGGTGAGGATGAACAGATTCCAGTCGAGTGATGAGTACAGGGCTGTACCACCTGTCTGAGAACGAAGGTTAATAAGGTACATTGGTCCTTGGAAAAGAAGAATAGCCACTGTCAGGTAACGAGTGTACTGATTCATCTTTCGACGTCCGCTTTCGCCTTCGCGCTGCATCTTTTGGAAGTATGGAACCGCTAAGCCAAGCAGCTGCATCACGATGGAAGCAGAGATGTATGGCATGATTCCAAGCGCAAAGATTGACGCTTGAGAGAAAGCACCGCCTGAAAACATATCAAGCAGAGACATCAGGCCGCCCTCTGTCTGGTTGCGGAGTCCTTGCAGTGCATCGGTATCAACACCAGGCAGCACGATGTAGGATCCGAAACGGTAGATTGCGACAAACATCAGCGTGATGAGGATTCGTGTACGCAAATCCTCAATACGCCAGATGTTATTTAATGTCTTAACAATCTTGATATCTTTTAGTGATTCGATTGCTTTGCCCATTATTTTAGAGTTTTACAGCGTTTCCACCTTTTTCTGTGATTGCGGCTTCTGCAGTAGCAGAGAATGCGTGTGCCTCTACATCAACCTTAACAGTGAGTTCACCATTGCCGAGAATCTTGACAAGCTGGTTCTTGTTTACCCAACCCGCTGCAATGAGCTCTTCAATGCCAATCTTAGTGAGGTTCTTTTCTTCTGCCAACTTCTGGATGAAGTCGAGATTGACAGCCTTGTATTCAACGCGGTTGATGTTCTTGAAACCGAACTTAGGAACGCGGCGCTGAAGTGGCATCTGACCACCCTCAAAACCAATCTTCTTCTTATAGCCAGAACGAGCCTTAGCACCTTTGTGACCGCGTGTTGAGGTACGACCCTTACCAGAACCATAACCACGTCCGACACGCTTGCTGTTGTGTGTAGCACCTGCAGCTGGCTTCAAATTATGTAATTCCATTGTTTAATCTGATTTAAATGTTTGATACGTTAGTCAATAACCTCAACGAGGTGAGCCACCTTGCGAATCATGCCGCGAAGGGAAGGAGAATCCTCACGCTCAACCACCTTGTTAATCTTTCCGAGGCCGAGAGACTCAAGAGTACTCTTCTGGTCAATTGGTCGACCTGCCTGTCCTTTAACTTGCTTAATCTTGATTGTTGCCATGATTTATGTTCTCCTTATCCTTTGAATACTTTTGTAAGACTTACACCACGGTTCTGAGCAATAGTCTTAGCATCGCGCATATTAGCGAGAGCCTCTATTGTAGCCTTGACGAGGTTGTGAGGGTTTGATGAACCCTTAGACTTAGCGAGCACGTCAGTGATGCCGACACTCTCGAGGACTGCGCGCATCGCACCACCTGCAACCACTCCTGTACCTTCAGAAGCTGGCATGATGAGCACGCGAGCACCGCCGAACTTAGCGTATGCCTCGTGAGGAACTGTACCATTGAGCACTGGAATCTTGACTAAATTCTTCTTGGCTGCCTCTACGCCCTTAGCGATAGCAGCTGTAACTTCACCAGCCTTACCAAGACCATAGCCAATAACACCGTTACCATCACCTACAACAACGATGGCTGCGAATGTAAACGTACGACCACCCTTAGTAACCTTAGTAACACGATTAATAGCAACCAAGCGGTCTTTAAGCTCGGCATCGTTTTGTACTTTAACTCTATTTACCATAATCGCATTTTAAAATTTAAGTCCAGCATTACGGGCAGCATCAGCCACCGCCTTAACTCTTCCGTGATACAAGTAACCGTTACGGTCGAACACTACAGCAGAGACACCAGCCTCAATAGCCTTCTTTGCGATGAGTTCGCCAACCTTGGCAGCTTGCTCGCTCTTGTTCATTTTCTCGAAACCGAGAGATGATGCAGACACGATGGTCTTCTGAGCGTCATCATCGATTACCTGTACATATATCTGCTTGTTGCTTCTGAACACGCTCATGCGTGGACGTTCAGCTGTACCAGAAATCTTGTTGCGTACTCTATATTTAATCTTGATACGTCTTTCAATCTTTGTAATCATACTCTTGTCAATTTAATTATTTAGCATTTGCAGACTTACCAGACTTTCTTCTCACAACTTCGCCCTGGAAGCGTATACCCTTGCCCTTATAAGGCTCAGGCTTGCGGAATGAACGAATCTTGGCACATACTTGACCGAGTAGCTGCTTGTCTGCAGACTCGAGCATGATGAGAGGATCCTGGTTTCTCTCAGACTTTGTCTCCACCTTGATCTCCTTTGGAAGTTCAAACAAGATGGCATGAGAGTATCCGAGAGCGAACTCGAGCAGATTGCCCTGGTTGGAAACACGATAGCCGACACCGACAATCTGAAGCGTCTTCTTGTATCCTTCTGATACGCCAGTGACCATGTTACTTACAAGAGCGCGGTACAATCCGTGGAATGCGTGACGCTGCTTTGTGTTATCCTGCATCTGTTCTTCGTTCTCTTCCATTGTCACTACACCGTCCTCTATTGTCACCTTGATTGCAGGATTAACATACTGGCTGAGTTCGCCTTTAGGACCTTTTACAGTTACAATGTCATCCTTATGAGTAACAGTTACTCCTGCAGGAATATTAATAGGTAATTTACCAATTCTAGACATTATATATCCTCCTTAATTAATAAACATAGCAAAGAACTTCTCCTCCTACCTTGAGGTCAGAAGCTTCCTTGTCTGTCATAACTCCTTTGGAAGTAGATACCACTGCGATACCTAATCCGTTAATAACACGTGGCATGTCCTTGTATCCAGTGTAACGACGGAGACCTGGACGTGACACGCGCTTCAAGCACTGAATAGCACTTACTTTTGTTTGAGGGTCGTACTTCAGAGCTATCTTGATTGTGCCCTGAGGACCATCCTCGATGAACTTGTAGTTCAAGATGTAACCTTTGTCGAAGAGAATCTTTGTAATCTCCTTCTTGAGGTTTGAGGCTGGTACTTCAACAACCTTGTGCTTTGCCATGATTGCATTTCTCAGTCTCGTGAGAAAATCAGCTATTGGATCTGTCATAATAAAATTAAATTAATCGGGAATAGTTTGGGGAATCCCGACAATATTTAAAAATGAATTAAAACTTTCTTTATTTAGCTTTGACCAGCAGAGGAGCTTAGCCGTAAAACGCTGTTTCCCTCCACCGTTTCATTAGAAACAAAGTATCTTCAGGTTACCCCCGAACTGGTAACCGTCAGATTTTTGTTCGCTAATATTTTATAAGGTTTACCGGTAGCCGCAATTTACCAGCTTGCCTTCTTCACTCCTGGGATAAGTCCAGCAGAAGCCATCTCGCGGAACTGAATACGAGAGAGACCAAACTGACGCATGTAGCCTCTTGGTCGTCCTGTAATCTTGCAGCGATTGTGAAGACGGATAGGGTTAGCGTTAGCTGGGATTGCCTGCAAAGCGCGAGCTGCCTCGTATGCTTCCATTGCATCCTCGCTTGTAGCGATAACCTTCTTCAGTGCAGCACGCTTTGCGGCGTACTTTGCCACGAGCTTAGCACGCTTTACCTCGCGTGCCTTCATTGATTCCTTTGCCATAGTCTATATTACTTTTTAGCGTCTTTAAATGGGAGTCCGAAAGCCTTGAGGAGTGCGTATCCCTCTTCATCAGTTTTAGCAGATGTCACGAATGTGATGTTCATTCCTGTGATCTTATCGACCTGATCGATGTTGATTTCAGGGAAGATAATCTGCTCTGTGATGCCGAGCGTGTAGTTGCCACGACCGTCGAACTTAGAGTCGATGCCCTTGAAGTCACGGATACGTGGGAGAGAAACACGGATGAGCCTCTCCAGGAACTCATACATGCGGTCACGGCGAAGAGTTACCATAACACCGATTGGCATGTTCTTGCGAAGACGGAAGTTAGAAATGTCCTTCTTTGACTTAGTTGCCACTGGCTTCTGACCAGTGATCTGAGCGAGTTCGTTCATTGCCACCTCAATGACCTTCTTGTCTGCAGTAGCCATACCAAGACCTTGATTTACGACAATCTTCTTCAGTACAGGAATCTGCATAGGAGAAGAGTAATTGAACTGCTTCATGAGTGCTGGCGCAATCTGCTCTGCGTAAACGTTCTTAAGTTGTGCTGTATTGCTCATTAGATTTCCTCCCCTGACTTTTTAGCGTAACGAACTAACTTTCCATTCTCTCCCAACCTTCTGCCGATGCGTGTTGGCTTTCCAGTCTTTGGGTCAATGACATTGAGGTTTGAGATGTGGATTGGAGCCTCTGTCTCAATGATGCCTCCCTGTGGGTGCGCAGCACTTGGCTTAGTGCTCTTCTTGACCATGTTAACACCCTCGACGATGGCACGCTTCTTTTCAACGAGAACCTTAGTGACCTTACCAGTCTTTCCCTTCTCGTCTCCAGCATTCACGTAAACCATGTCGCCTTTCTTAATATGTAATTTACTCATTACTGTGTTACATTAAATGATTAAAGTACTTCAGTAGCCAAAGAGACCACCTTCATGTTCGCAGCACGAAGTTCACGGGCTACAGGGCCAAAGATACGGCTACCTCTCATTTCGCCAGCATTGTTCAGGAGAACGCATGCGTTATCATCGAAACGGATGTATGAACCGTCAGCGCGGCGAACTTCCTTCTTTGTGCGGACGATCAGCGCCTTTGATACAGAACCCTTCTTCACTTCACTCGTAGGAATAGCACTCTTGACTGCTACGACGATAACGTCTCCTACAGTAGCATAGCGACGTCTTGTACCGCCCAAAACGCGGATACAGAGCACTTCGCGTGCACCGCTGTTGTCAGCGACCTGTAATCTTGATTCTACCTGTATCATATTTTATTTAGCTCTTTCAACGATTTGTACTAATCTCCATCTCTTCGTTTTGCTCAATGGGCGAGTTTCCATAATGAGGACGGTGTCACCGATGTGAGCCTCGTTATTCTCGTCATGAGCGTGGTAC
>JAXJBE010000071.1:0-6451 GCA_036303125.1 Bacteroidaceae bacterium | reverse complement strand
CGCGCGCGCGAGTCCCAAAAAATCGATACAAAATCATATTTATTTTGTTATATACCAATATGTTAGACTGTATCACGGCCGATACAGCAGATTCGTCCCAAACAGGCTTTCTGTATCGGTTCTGATACAGCTTATCCTAATGATATACAAGATGTTGAATGCCATTTTGTATCGGTTTTAAAATCGATACACTAACACATCTGTATCTGCAAAACCGATACAGGGTTGTGTGTATTATGTTATATTTCAATATGTTATACTGTATCACGACCGATACTGCACCCCATTTCGCTATGTGTGCTGTATCGCTTTTGATACAGTCTATCCTCATGATATACATATTATTAGATGTAATTTTGTATCGGTTTTGGAAATGATACGCGCGCGCGAGAACACGAAAAATATTGCTTCTATGCCAACGAGCGCTTTAGAGAGAGAACAATGAGCTGGTAATGTTATTTTTTCCCCCAAGCTCACAACCCTTTGGGAGCAGGCTCCCGAGGGGTTGTGAGCAGGCTCATTTGGGGTGTTGAGCTTGCTCGTTTAGAGTGTTGAGCTTGCTCGTTTGGAGTTGTGGGTTTGCTCATTTTGTAGTGACTGTGTTTTGAGAGGATAGAAGGGCTGGCGGGTGTTATCTCCATGGGGACGTTTTTAACAATTTTAGGAGTGCCCACTCGCCGGGGATATATTTTATATATATATCCCCGGCGAGAGGACAATACGTGCTCCTAATTTTGGAGATGGTTGCTCGTTTTTAACAATTTGGCTAAAACTGTATCAGGCGGCTGTCACGTAGTTGCTTGAACCATTTGTTATGGGGTGCTCTATCAATTAGCTTGAGGACAAAATCGACCAAGCGGAAAGATGCATCCTAATAAAAACAAAAACACTAATTTATATAACACCCTTTATGCAACCTGCTGACTTCATGTTGTGATTTTTCATGACAACCGATTCTGACAATCATGTTTGGCTGTACGGAGTGTGAACTCTGTGGGGAGTGCTGGAGGCCTGGTGCAAAGCCATTCCAGAGCGTGAGGCTAAACATGTCTGCTGGATTGCAATATTTAAGTATGCGTGGGTCGGAGGCAAAAGAGGTTTTAAAATAGTTAAAACGAGTTAAAATTGGGCTTAAAAAGGCCGTATTCGTTGATATAATATAAAAAGTAACTATATTTGCATACTTTTACCGACATGTGAAACAATGTTTCGATTGACTAAATCTTAACTAACCCGAAGATCTGGAAAGAACACTTGAACATATTGCCCGTAAAAACAGCGCAAAGTGAGATTTGCGCGCAGGATTAAGCATCAAAGAAGGTCGCAGGCTCAATGTAAGTCTCCCTGTAGCCGCGGGGCGGTGCGAACACGCTCAAATAATGCTTTGCCACAAGAGAACATGAAATATCAACTTAAATACTTTACTTAACTTTATGAACAAACGCTATTGTAAACTTGGGAATATGCGGCGCAAGCAATTTTCCTGATGGCACTCGGCAGTTCGTTCCACTCATGCAAGGATGACTACACCCTTGATGACAATGACCCCGTAGGGTCAAGCATCTATGAGTATCTGAACTCTGACGGCCACTACACTAACTTTGTCAAGCTCATAGATGACCTTGAGTACAGAGAAGTGTTAGCACGTACAGGCTCCAAGACGCTCTTTGTGGCGAACGACGATGCCTTCACCGAATTTTTCAAGGACAATCCTTGGGGCGTGCACGGCTACAACGAGCTGACTAAGTCGCAGAAGAAACTTCTGATGAATTCGTCCATGATCAACAACGCTTACCTGCTTGAGATGATGTCAAGCACACCTGCAGGTTCTGGCGACAATGACATTCCGAAGAGGGGTGAAGCCCTCAGGCGCGAGACAGCGTCAGACGTTACTGATTCAATCTCGCATCTTTTCTCCAAGGACATCCCCCACAGTTACAATGCAGACGATGCTGACTACTGGGCGCGTTTCCGCAATGACGAGAAGGGCATATATCTGGCGTCAGACGCCACAACTCCAATGATGACCCATTTTCTTGCCACACAGATGGCTGCAGCAAAGATTACTGACGAAGATTTCGCCATCCTTGCTGGGCGCACGCGCGACAAGAACGATGCTTTTATCTATGACAGCAAGATAGTCAAGCAGGACATCACTTGCAAGAACGGTTACGTCAACCAGCTCGACCGGGTGTTGCTCTTCCCTCAAAACATGGCTGAGGTGTTGCGCACCAATAAAAACACCCAGATATTTAGCCACATGCTCGACCGCTTCTCCGCACCGTTCTACAACCAGACCCTCACCGAGCGTTACCGCCTCATCTATGGCAACGATGTAGACTCTGTCTTCCAGAAGAGATACTTCTCAGACAGAAGCCAGGGAGGAACTCAACTTTATTCAGATGCTGGCACTGATCCGCTCGGCAATCCTTCCGGTAACAATGTTTTCGATGCCAACTCCAACAAGCCACTTCCTTTTGACCCGGGATGGAACACTTACTTCCCTGACAAGACTGACGTGCAGAAAGATATGGCTGCCATCTTCTGTCCTACAGATGAGAAACTCAAGGAGTATTTCTTCGGTGAAGAGGGTGGTGGACGTTTCCTCGTGAAGGCTTATGCTCCAGAACTCCTTGGCCAGATAACGCCAACTACAGAAGACCTTGAACTCATCTATCAGGCAATTGACCAGATTCCAAGAACTACTATCCGCGCTTTGCTCAACAACTTGATGAAGGAATCCTTCACGAGTTCTGTGCCGAGCAAGTTTGAGTCCATCAAGAACTCAGCGCAGGACGCTATGTTTGACGAAGAATACGATTACCACAGAGAGAAAGTCCTTGACGTGCTCCTCGCAAACAACGGTGCCATCTACCTCATGGACGAGGTGACCACACCAGCCGAATATGCGGCCGTGTCGGCTCCGGCATACGTCGAGACAGACAAGCGAATTTTCAACTGGGCCATTCAGGCGGCCACCCTTGGCGGTGTGCCATCCAACTATTATGCCTACCTTCTGGCGATGAGCTCGCGCTTCTCCTTCTTCGTGCCGAGCGACAACAACTTCTGGTATGTTGACCCTCTGTCATTCTATAATATAACAGAGACTGAAGGCAACAATATAGTGGCACGCATTTATAACTACACGTGGGACGAAAAGAACAACAAGCCCAAGGTTTCATCATACAAATACCTCTATGACTTTAGCACCCAGACTGGCACCATCGGTGAGCTCGTCTCAACGGAGACTGTCGATGAGGCATGCTTCGGCAACAGGCTCAAGGACATGCTTGAGACACATACCATCATTCATGAGGACAATACCGAGCTCGGCGGCATGGATGAGACGCAGACAGGTGTGGAGTGCGCTCAACACTACTTCATCACAAAGAACGGTGCTGTCATCTACACTCAGGACGCGGAGAAGCGCACTGGCGGCATGACCGTCAAGGGAGGTTGGGAACTATCCGACGGCACCTCACGCACCGTCATTGGCTTTGACGACAAGTCTGCTCAGACCAACGGCTACGGCAACGGATTCGCCTACATGATAGACCAGCCTGTGACTCCAACCATTGAGTCTGCTTACTCAGCCATGTATAATAATCCTAACTTCTCTGAGTTCTTCGAACTTTGCCAGACAGATATAGAAGTGCTCAACGAGATAAAGATTTCCTCAAAAGTAGACCAGAACAAATATCAGATTTTTGTTGACAACAAGGGTCTGCCGTGTTATGACCGTGCAACCAACCGCCTTGTCAACACGGCTACCAACGTGCGTTTCTTCAACAACTACCGCTACACCATCTATGTGCCGACCAATGAGGCTATGCGCGAGGCTTATGCCGCAGGTCTGCCAACATGGCAAGACTTGAGAGACATCCTCGAACTTGACCTTGATGATGACCAAAAGACAGAACTCACACCTGAGCAGGAAGAGAAACGCGACAGCGTGGTGACTGTCATGGCCACATCCATCGTCAACTTCGTGAAGAATCACTTCCAGGACAACTCCGTCTATGCTGATGTCTCTCCACGTCAGAGCAGCGCATACGAGACGGCTACCATCAACGCGGAGACAGGCGTGTACTGCAAGCTGCGTGTGGCCAGCGAAGGAGGAGGCAACCTCTCCATAACAGACGGCGCGGGTAATACACGCCACCTCACTGCTGACAAGAATATAATCATCCGCGACTATATAACTGACGGCAAGAGCAATGCCATCCAGAACAAGATCAAGGCCAGTTCATCTGCCGTCATCCACGGCATCGACGGTGTTCTCAACTACAAGCCACTCGTAGGCGGACGCTACGACAGCGACTGGGCCAATCCATCAGCAGTCAAGAAATATCTCAAGACATACAGACTCGTCAAATAACAGTAACTTACATGGAACATACATTTATGAATAAGATTAGATTAGTCCTCACGACACTCGTGCTGTTCTTCTGTGTAAGTGCAGCAATGGCACAGTCTCGACGCATCACCGGTTATGTCTACGATGACATGGGCGGCATCATGATGGCAAACGTCGTAGAACGAGATAAAGAAAATCGTATCGTTGAAGCCTGCGTGACAGACATCAACGGAAACTTCTCCATGGTCATCAAGAATCCTAAGAACAAGCTCGTCATCAGTTATCAGACATGGAGCCAGGTTATCGGCACAACAACAAAGTTTAATGTCAGACTCCAGGAGAACACACAGCTCAAGGAAGTCGTCATCAAGGCGAAGAAGGTTGTGCAGAGCAACGGCATGACCATTCCTCTCAAGGAAATATCCGTCGCAACCCAGACCATGAACATGGACGACGTGGAGGGACTCTCCTTCGCCTCTGCCGATGAAGCTCTCCAGGGAAAGATTGCCGGTCTCGACATCATCTCTAACTCAGGCAACCTCGGTTCGGGCACATCCATGCGTATGCGCGGTGTCAGCACCATCAACGGCTCGGCCGAACCGCTCATTGTTGTCGATGGCAACATCTTCGACACGCCGGACGATGTGTCACAGGTGGATTTCAACGACCTCGACAACGAGGAGCAGTTTGCCACTCTCCTTTCTGTCAACCCTGAGGACATCAAGGAAATCAAGGTGCTGAAAGACGCTGCGGCCACTGCCATCTGGGGCTCAAAGGGTGCCAACGGTGTGCTTGAGATTACCACACGCCGCGGTGTGCGAGGCAAGACAAAAATCAATTTCAGCTACCGTTTCACTGGCAAGTGGTCACCAAGCGGACTCAACATGCTCGACGGTGACGGCTACACTATGATGCTCAAGGAGGCGTACTTCAATCCAAAGCAGAACACGGCCTCTTCCAACATGGTCGAGCTTAACTACGACCAGTCATACCCTGTGCAGTATTATAACTTCAACAAGAACACCGACTGGGTGGACAAAGTCAATCAGTTTGGCCAGACGCACAACTATTATGTGACGCTCTCTGGAGGTGGCGAGAAAGCAGCGTTCCGCATTTCAGGAGGTTACGACCACGAGACGGGAACTATCATCAAGCAGACTCTCGACCGATTCTCCACACGTCTCGTGCTCGACTATGATGTGTCTGACCGCATCCGCTTCTCCACCAACTTTGGTCTGACATACACCGACAACCATCGCAACTGGGACGGCGGCTCCACAACTTCCATCCTCGGCAAGGCTTACAATGCCATGCCCAACATGTCGGTATATGAGTATGACCAGAATGGCAACCTCACAGGCGACTACTACAAGATGCTGCCGACCAATCCGACCAATGGCGGAGGTGGCAACAACTACTATTCTTCAAACTACCTCTCAGACATGAAGGGAGTTGGCAACCCTGTGGCCATAGCCAATCAGGCCTTCAACAATCAGTCGACTTACCGTATCACACCACAGTTCAACCTGCGCTACAAGCTCCTCTCCAAGGACGAGGAAGCCCATCAGCTCAACCTCAATGCCGAGGTGTATATGGATATATATAATGAGTCGGTCAACACCTACTTCCCAAGCACGCTGACCACAGACTCCTGGATGAATGGCGTCAATGCCACAACCAACAGCGAGTACAAGTCTCTCGCCTTCACCAACCGCGAGAAACTCATCTTCATCCCAAAGTTTAATGTTGACTGGGTGGCTCTCACCACTCTCCTCCAGTTTGAATTTACAACGGGTAATGGCACAAGCCAATACCTCGCGCAGAACGGTTTGCCAACTGGCATTGACTCTTCTGTGGCCAACGCATACAGGACATCATCCACCTCAGGCACCAGCGAATGGCGCAGAGCGGCCATGCTCGGCAGCATGCACCTCGCCTTCTTCGACGGACGTTATTCTTTCGATGCCACTGTGAGACGCGACGGATCAACTAAATTCGGAGCAGGACGCAAGTGGGGCACATTCCCTGGCGTGTCTTTACGCTGGAACATCAATCAGGAGCCTTTCTTCGAGAAACTCCGCATAGGCCACATCG
>JAXJBE010000070.1:0-18128 GCA_036303125.1 Bacteroidaceae bacterium | reverse complement strand
TTTAGCACGGGAAGAGAGGCTCGAACTCCCGACACCTGGTTTTGGAGACCAGTGCTCTGCCAACTGAGCTATTCCCGTAGGAAAGTGTCAGGCGACCATTCAGCCGCTTGACACTTCATATATGAGTACTTTATTTCTTCAGTCGAAATAGTAAGCCCACTATTAGTCGAGGATTTCAGTAATCTGACCAGAACCGACTGTGCGGCCACCCTCGCGGATAGCGAAGCGGAGACCTACGTTGATAGCAACAGGGTAGATGAGTTCAACCTGAATCTCAACGTTGTCACCAGGCATAACCATCTCAACACCTGCTGGGAGAGAAATCTCACCTGTGCAGTCCATAGTGCGGAGATAGAACTGTGGACGGTAGTGGTTCTTAAATGGAGTGTGACGACCACCTTCTTCCTTCTTGAGGACATAGATAGAAGCCTTGAATGACTTGTGTGGAGTGATAACACCTGGGTGTGTAATAACCATACCACGCTTAACTTCCTTCTTGTCGATACCACGGAGGAGAAGACCTACATTGTCACCAGCCTCACCAGTCTCGAGAATCTTGCGGAACATCTCGACACCTGTAACGACAGACTTCTTGTCTTCGCCGAGGCCGAGGAGCTGAACTTCATCACCTACCTTAACGACACCTGTCTCGATACGACCTGTTGCTACAGTACCACGACCTGTGATAGAGAACACGTCCTCGACTGGCATAAGGAATGGCTTATCGATGTCGCGAACTGGCTCCTGAATCCATGTGTCACAAGCGTTCATGAGTTCCATCACCTTGTCTTCCCATTCTGGAACACCATTGAGGGCACCAAGAGCGGAACCGCGGATGATTGGAGTCTCTGCTTCGAAGTCATACTGAGCGAGAAGATCCTGCATGTCCATCTCAACGAGCTCAAGCATTTCCTCATCGTCGACCATATCGCACTTGTTGAGGAACACTACGAGACGTGGCACGTTCACCTGACGGGCGAGAAGGATGTGCTCACGAGTCTGAGGCATAGGACCATCCGTAGCAGCAACTACGATGATGGCACCGTCCATCTGAGCAGCACCTGTTACCATGTTCTTTACGTAGTCTGCGTGTCCTGGGCAGTCAACGTGTGCATAGTGACGGTGTTCTGTCTCATACTCAACGTGTGAAGTGTTGATAGTGATACCGCGCTCTTTCTCCTCTGGAGCGTTGTCAATCTGGTCGAAAGACTTAAGCTCAGAAAGACCCTTCTTTGCGAGCACTGTAGTGATAGCAGCGGTAAGAGTAGTCTTACCGTGGTCAACGTGACCGATTGTACCGATGTTTACGTGTGGTTTGGTACGCACGAAAGTTTCTTTTGCCATAGCTAAAAAATATTCTTTAGAGTTATTAATGTTTTTATCTTTTATCCAATATTAGAAGAGAGCTGTTAACGAGGATTGAACTCGTGACCTCTTCCTTACCAAGGAAGTGCTCTACCACTGAGCTATAACAGCATTATCACCGTTTCTTGAGTGTTTCTCCTTCTATATGATAGATATGTATACTGTCCACTATGCATCACTGCAGGAATCATCACCCCACAAGCGAATAGTTATGCACCGCCATCCCTTTGGCAGTACAATATTCGTCATTCAGATTGACACACAGTCTCATTGAGCCTCTTGTCGGATTCGAACCAACGACCCCGAGATTACAAATCACGTGCTCTGGCCAACTGAGCTAAAGAGGCTTAAAGAACCGTTCGCACAGAGTAATCCGTGCGAAACGGGTGCAAATTTAGGCATTATTTTTCAAATGCAAAATTTTTCACAGACTTTTTTTTCAATTAGCCTGTTTTTCTTTGTATTTGCCCAGCTGTTTTTCTATTGCAGCCAGTGTTTCCATTACTGCTTCTTCAAACGTGTCGCAAATCTTCTCAGCGAACAATTCCTGTCCAGGAAGCGATATTGTGAGGCTCGCTTGCTTGTTCATGGCTGTCTCAGGCTTCACGACCTTTAGTGACACCTCTACCTTTCTTATATCGCTGCAGAGTTTATCCAGTTTGCCTACCTTCTTCTGTATGAACTCCTGCAGTTTGTCTGTTGGGTCGAATTTGATTGCTTTAATGTTTACATCCATAGTCGCGTGTTTTTTATGATGAATAAATTATTTATTACTTGCGCGGGTGCGCATTCTTGTATTCATTCTTCAGTTCTTCAAACGACACGTGCGTGTATATCTCCGTCGTGGCTACGCTCTCATGCCCCAAGAGTTTCTGTATAGAAGTCAAGTCGGCCTTGTTATTGAGCATGGCGGTGGCAAATGAATGGCGGAGCACATGTGGACTTCTCTTCTTGATAGTGGTCACCTTCGACAGGTTTTCCTTGACTATCATTCCAAGCTGCGAATTAGTAAGAGGTGTACCCTTGTCCGTCATAAAGAAGGCGGGTGCTTCCCTCTGCCCTATCTCCGACTCCCGGGATTGCAGATAGGCTTCTATCTCATCCTTGAGTTCGTTGCCAAATGGGATAATGCGCTGTTTGTTACGTTTTCCCGTCACCTTGACCTGCATGGCTGCGGTATCAACATCCTCGTCCTTCATGCCGAGCAGCTCCGACCGTCTAACCCCCGTCTCGTAAAACATCATGATGACCAATCTGTCTCTGATACCATTAAATGAGCGATCTTCAAGGGTCATGTCCAACAGCCTGTCCATCTCCGATTCTCTCACGAAACACGGCAGAGGACGCTGGGTCTTAAGCGACTCAATCTTCTCCATCGGGTTGATGGCAACCAATTTGGTCAAACGCAAATAGCGGTAGAAGGAGCGCAGAGCACTGAGCTTGACATTGACAGACGATGGTTGTATCTTACGCTTGTCGAGCAGGTAGATAATCCACTCGCGGACATCTTCCGTCCTTACCTTTGCCCAATCAACATTGGAGTAAAGACTTTCAAGGAATGCCTGAAACTCTCTGATGTCATGACCGTAACTCTCCACAGTACTTGGCGAATCATTACGCTCAGATATCATGTATTCCAGAAACAAATCAGTCCACGATTCCATGTTTGTCGTTTTGTGCGACTAAATTAGAGTGTTTTTCTGAATCAGCAAAATATTTCGACTGATTTTTTGCTTTCTCTCGTGATTTTCCCCTTTAGGGAGAGTCAAAAAGCATTCAGAGTAGCTAAATATGCTACCACGGAATTACTCTTCGTTCTGACGGAGCTGATTCACGTAAACAGCATGCTGCATCTTGATACGCTTCACGACAGATGGCTTGTCAAACTGCTTGCGGTTACGAACCTCCTTAATGATGCCAGTCTTCTCGGCTTTTCTCTTGAACTTCTTGAGAGCTCTCTCAATGTTCTCACCTTCTTTTACAGGTACGATAATCATTGTGATTTGATTTTTTGATGATGTGGATAAATATTTTTTATTATAATATATATATGTGTAATGTCCAATGCCGGCAGCAACGTCTTCGCCACAGCAATTGAACCCCGACACAAAACAGGGTCAGAAACCCTAACGGGCGGCAAAATTAGTGCAAATTTATTAAACCACAAAACTTTAGCAACTTTTTTTTGAAAAAATTAGCCCATGTACTCAGTTTCGTGCACACGGATTCTCTTTTTAGCCAATCAGAATATACAAAACCATACAGATACCACAAAATCCCCCATTTCATAAACAACGACAGTACGCCTCGCCTTCTGCACACTGCGAAAAAAAGAATTCCACAACCTAAAAAACGGTTATTCATGCTTGCCATATTAAATATATTGCCTAAATTTGCACACCAAAGTGAACTATACGGCAGTTTCACTCCAAAGTCAAACATTCAAGACACACTTATCGTATTATTAAGAGAAATGAACATAGGAGACAAAGTAAGATTCCTCAACGATGTAGGAGGAGGTAAAATAACAGCTTTCAAACCCGGAGGTATTGTCATTGTAGAAGACGAAGACGGATTCGATGTGCCCATGCCTGCCAACGAGATAGTAGTCATTGAGACAAACGCCCTTAACATCAAGCAGAAACCCACGCCAAAGGTTGAGTATGGCCTATCACCAGCATCCCAGCTCCAGGGTGAAAAAAATAGCGAGGCAACCATGTCAGGCAAAACCTACCTCAAGTCAAAAGACAGCAGGAACAGTGATGATGGCGAAGAGACTGATGAGAATCTTGAAGCAAGAATTGTCCGGTTAGAAATGGCTGTGCGGAAACTCGAAATGCGTCTCGCAAGATTAGAAGATTCCAAAGCCGCCAAAGAAAAAGAAAAAGTGGAAGCCAGACAGGCACGTAAAAGAGGGAAAGACGATATTGTAGAGATAGACCTACATGCCCACGAGGTGCTTGAGACGACAGCAGGAATGTCAGCTGGCAACATCAAGGACTATCAGCTCGACATCTTCCGCCGCACCATGGATAAACATCATGCAGACAAAGGGCAGAAGATAGTCTTCATCCACGGCAAAGGCAATGGAGTGTTGCGCAAAGCTATCATCGATGAACTCAAATATGCCTACAAGACATGCGAGTGGCAAGATGCCTCATTCCAACAATACGGATTCGGAGCCACAATGGTAATCATTCACTAATGAAAAATAATACAACAATGAAACGAGAAGCCTTCAAGATGTACCTCAAACCGGGATACAAAGAAGAGTACAAACGCCGCCATGCCAATCTCTTCCCGGAACTCAAAGCTTTGCTCACAGCAAGCGGTGTGCGCAACTATAGCATCTACCTCGATGAAGACACCAACACCCTCTATGCCTACCAGGAGCTCGAAGGTGAAGGCGGCAGCCAGGATCTCGGCGAAACAGAAATCTGCAAGAAGTGGTGGGCTTATATGGCTGACATCATGGAGACCAATCCAGACAACAGTCCTATATCAATACCCATGCCCGAGATGTTCCACATGGACTGAGATTGTCCTGCTCTAAAAAGGGGACTTTATAAGAGTGCCACTGTACCAGCATCATGCAAGGCATAACGACTCTCTTACAAAGTCCCATTCATTAACGCTCCATCATAACGTGGGGCGCATCCTTCTTTTTATTCTGTTGTTCCTTCACCAAGGTCTATCCTACCTTCTACCGTTTGTTCCCATCCGTCATCCACTATAACATTGGTGTTGGATATTGCCGCCAACGATGTGGAAAGTACAATTTGTTGGTTTCTCTTGCAGATATCAGAAGTTGTTGTAGTGTAGGTGACAGGAGCCTCCTGGTTGCTGTACTTCACCTTTACTTTAATAGTCATCTTTGTCGCTGCGTCAGCACAAGGATATACATTAGTTGAAGTCACGCTCCATTTTCCACTTCCCGCTTTAGCAAGTGGTATGGTGACACTTTTGGTATCACCCGTCAAAACACCAGTTGGTGAATAGTGAGTTGCTTGATTGGGCAATTCACACTCTATGGACTCAACTGTTTCCGGCACACCTGTGATTGTCAGTCCAAGTTGTGATATCAAGTGTTTAATCGTAATAGATGTGTCATAAGCACGCTGAGATTGTGTGATGTCGAATGTAGCACTGCCTATATACATATTATACACCTCTTCAGGAAATGGAATAGCCGTTGTGGATGTCACTGATGCATTCACCACCACTGCCGATTCAGGCATACCGCATATATAGTATTGAGTATAACTCCCTTCAATATGCGTTATGCTGACATTAAAATTATCAACAGGGTATCCCTTGATGAGTTTGGCGCCACATAGTGCATCGTCACTATTAAAGACATACACGGCTCCAGCCAACACTTCATCTGCACGTGTTTTACGGGTACGGGGGGGGTATATTGAATCTCCGTACGGGTTTAGAGCCTTCCAAATGTTGTCAGTGCTGACTTCCGTATTGATTGCGCACGAATCAGCTGCCGCACTATCGTCTTCAGATGTTGTAAGCACTTCTGTCTCACAAGATGCAAGAACTGCCGCAAGGGCGATAAATCTAATGTTGTTTTTCATGTTATAACTTATTCGTTAGTACTTTTATTAGTTTAAGTTCATCAATTACTCCATTGCTGGGCATTCCACCTTGTCTGACGAGATCCCCCTTTGTCTGGGCGATTATGAGATGCAGGAAGGCTGCAACCTTATATTCTTCTACACTCTGACCGAGGTATTCTATAACTCAACTTTCATGTTTATCATGACAGAGTATCGTTTGATTCAAGTACAAAGGTAAAATAAAAGAATGAAACGACAAAAGAAATAATCCAATATTTCAAAAAGATAGTATTCAAACTTATATCACATTGATATTATAGACTGTTTTCGTGGGCAATCCTGGCTCATTCACGGCAATTCACGTTGGCCCCATACTCGCACAGCAAGTCTTTGTCTTGTAGTCAGGAATTGCCAGTAATAACCAGAAATCTTCATGAAATATTTTTTATAAATTCAGAAAGAAACATTCCTGGCAAATTCCTGAACATTCCTGGCAAATTCCTGAACATTCCTGGCAATTCCTGACTGCAGAAACAGTCCGCTTGCGGACCCATGAATACCCATGGCAATACCTGTTTCTTAACGTCTATTCATGTTGCCCCCATACTCGCACCGCGAGTCTTTGTCTTGTAGTCAGGAATTGCCAGTAATAACCAGAAATCTTCATGAAATATTATTTTATAATTTGAAAAAGAAAGTAAGCATTCGAGCAACTGCTACGACGTGTATTTTAATGAATACTCACCTTACATGAATGCTTACTGAAAACTCAACATGTACCATCGCAAACACAGACAAAAAATCCCCTCGAGCTTCACAGCCCAAGGGGAAATAACAATTATAATTAACTATTAAATACCTATGATGAAGATTGCTTATTATGAGAAAGCACTTCAAAATAAATATCGCTTCGTTTGTTGAGCTATATCAACAAAATTCATGCTTTATATATTCTAAATACATTGACATGAGGATTAGTAGAGGCGAACGCCTGATACAGAGTTCTGCTCACCATTCTTGATGATGATAATCTGACCCTTGTTGAGAACCTTACGGTTCACCTTGCCAGCAGCATTGACACCGTCAACACCTGTTCCGCTCTTTGTCACTGTGAGAACCACATCATCAAAGTAGATGTTGTTAGCCTCGCCGGCTACTTCAGAAAGGTTGAAGGCGATTGTCTGCATGTTCGCTGGCCAAGCAGCGTCGATTGTGACAGAGCCTGAGAAGTCAGTCCATTCTGTTGTGAACTTGACATCTCCCACTGCCTGCCAATGAGCGTATTCGCCTGGTGCCTTGTGCAACTGAGTGCCAGAAGTCTGCTCCCTGTCTGCACGAACCTTCATCTCGAGAGTTACGACATCTCCTGCCTCAAACACAACATCGCTCACGATAAATAACTGAGCTTCCCATGTCTGAGTTGCGTTAGCGTTAGTGCAAACCTCGATGCATCCATTCTCCGCATTTGTTGGATCTGTCACGAAACGTGCGTCAGCAACATCAACTCTGTTGCCATCGATGTATTCGTTAACCTTGAACTTATCCGTAGCAAACCATTCATCTGGTTCGATTGGCTCTGGCTTGTCTTCTTCGCAAGTAAATGTAATTTCAAGTTCACCAGCTTCGAATATCTTGTTGAATGCTTGAGCTGGCTCAAGTGTCTCAGCATCGAAGTAAGAGACAGAAACTGAGTTAACAGCCACTGTATATGTACCATTCTTTTCAAGGCCTGGTATGTAGAGGATGCGAGCATCCTTATCCACATCAAAGTCAGAAGTAAACGTAGCTGGCTCAGCACCTTCAGATGTAACAGTGTATTCGACTGCACCAGACGCCATAGCAGAAATTGATTCATCCACAGTAGCTGCGTAGTTGAATACTACAGGGAACGTACCGTCTTCTTCATCGATAACGGCACCATTCTCAACAGCGAGATTCATGTTGTCGACAGTAGCAAGGATATTACCTGTGCGGGTGATAGTGAAGTTATCCCAAAGCGTCCAGTCGCAACCGATATGCTCAGTCTTCTTCACGCCGATTGTGAGAGTACCGTCAGTCACCTCCACCTCAACAGAGTTGTTGTAGAGACCCTGGGCGAATGCAGCTGATGCATCATTCATGCTGAATGGGAGAGCAGCGAGAGTTGCCGCAGCCTCGTCGTCAGCGATAGAAGCGAGAGCCACTTCCTTCGCATTAGCATAGAGGAATGAGTAGATCACCTCAGTACCGTCAGCATGAGCAGCGATAGCTATGTCATTAGTATTATCAGTAGTGTTGTTGTAACGATAGAAACCCTGAACAGCCACCTTGTAAATGCCGTTAGGCACGTTGATTGTCTGGTGGACATCGAAAATCTCAGAGTTGCCGCCCCACTTCTCAGCGCACTGATTCTCGTTAGGTCCGCCCTTAGAGAATGCGTCACCTTCCCATACTGGTTCGAAGGTTGAATTGTAGAGATTGCGAGAGATAGAAGCGTCCTTGAGGAGGAATGTAGCGTCAGTAGCCTCGCCAGCCTCAAGAGCGGCAACGGCGTCAGCCACTGGGATGAACTCCCAGAGAGCGTTCGCGTCATCGACAAAAGCAGAAGAAACCTCTGTGCCCTCAGCAGGAGCAGCATAGCATGCATTCATAGAAGAGCCGAAAGCCACGCCAGCCTCTATCTCGTAGATAGCTATCTCGTTGGCTGCACCGTCTGTCCAGTCGCCGTTGAGGAAATGCTTGTCGGCATCATTATAAGCGTGAGAGTCAAAAGTATACTTGCCAGACTCCTGCTTAGCGAGAGTGAAGATGCGAGCATTATCAACGAGAGAAGCTCTTGTTCCCCATGCGTTAGCACCGCCAAGATACTTGCCTGTTGCCACATTCTTGATGAGATAGTCACCATCAGCAAGTTCCTTCAAGTCTGGTTGAAGCTCAACATTCACAACCTTCTCGCCCTCGAATGGGAAAGAAGCCGCACCAGTCTTGTCCGTTGTGTAAAAATCCTTTATAACGAGATCTCCCATAACAGGTCCGTTAGCCTTAAGGTTTAGAGTGAGCACCACACCTTCCGTGCCTTCAAACTCCTCAACCATAAGAGAAGAAAGCATCACAGTGCCAGACTCATCCAACTTGTTTGGTTTTGGCTTATAGTTCTGAGGCACGCGGTCGCCAGTCTCAAAGCTCTCCACAACCAGGTTCTTCGGCAGGTCGATAGAGAGTTGCAATCCTGCAACAGGAATAGTGTTAGAAATAGCGATGTCCAGTTTAGCAGTGTTCTCAGTCATAGTGAGGTTGAAGCTTTCAGCAGACACGCTGTAAGTGCCAGCATAAGCATTTACAATCACGTCAAAATCAGCCATCTTCTTCTCTATAGGTATAGCAACAGTGCCGTCACTTCCTGAGATGCCGCTTACAGAAATCTTTCCACCCTTAAAGGTAGAAGCAGCCTTAACCTTGAAAGTGAAGATTTCGCCAGAGTTGCCTTCGAAAGCAGATTCAGAGATATCCTCAGCCTCATGCAGGATAAGGAAACGAGTAGCACCATCCTTCTGTCCTGCAGCAATAGCATGAATCTTCAAGCGGTCAGCGTTCATCTTCACGCTCTTATTCACATAAGCCAGTCCTTCTGGCAGCTTCACATCAAGCTGAAGGCTGGATATAGGGTCACTATTATCAAGTGCAACACTGATTGTTTTCTCCTCACCTGGAACGATGGTAAAGTCTTCAATAGAGAGCTTGTTGTCTGCATTGGCATAAGCAGAAAAAGCGAATACCGCAAGCAGCACACTCCAGACCTTCATCATCAAATTAGTACGATGTTTCATAGTCTATTGTTATTATAATGAATAAATGCTTTTTTGTAACATGGCAGCCTCAGATGCACTGAGCACTGAAGCTGCCATGCCGTTAAAAATGGAAATAAGCTTATGAGAAACGTTTTACTTGTTGAAAACCTTCTTTGCAGTTCCGTCAGGATTAACGATAACGCCAATTCCCTTCTTCAGACCATTCATGAGCTGTCCTCCCACAGAGTACATCTTGCTCATCACCTTCTCACCGAATGTAAGCTCAGTGATTCCTGTAGCGCCGTCAGAAGCAGTGCCATCGAGAGAGTAGATAGAGCCTCTTGCATCAGCGAAGATAGCGCGAGACACCTTCACGGCATCACCCTTGTATTCAGAAGTGACCTCTACTTCGATAGTTACGAGGTTATTGTCAGAGAACTCTTCATTCTCGAGGCTGCTGAGTACTATACGACGTACACCGTCAACCTCACCAGCGATGTAGTCGTGACCATCTACGCTACCTTCTCCAACGATGTTCACGCCAGCAGGCAGTTCGATGTCGAGCTCTGCACCTACGAAGTTCTGAGTCTTTGCAATTGCAACAGTTATAGTCTGCTTCATGCCAGTTCCTTCAGCTGAGATAGAAAGTGCATTTCCTTCTGACTTCTTAGCCATACGGGCTGCGATACGAGACTTAGCTGCCTCTGTCTTGTCCTCTTCCTCTTCAGGATCGAACTTCTCTGTCATGATGTAGTTAGCAATCTGGATAACGTCAGCGATGTTGATGAGACCATCACCATTTACGTCAGCAGAGAGCTTCTGAGCAGGAGTCAAATCATCCTTGCTGATGGCGCCAATGATAATGTTACGTACAGTGTTGTAGTCATTAACATTGATCTCGTTAGAGTTATCAAGGTCACCAAGACGGCAGCTCTTGTCAAGCACATCCTTATCAAATGCTTCAACAAGCCCCTTCAGCTCAGCGAACTTAGCCATGATAGCAGGATATTCAGTCATGTAGTCGAATTCCTTCATAATGCTTACTGTCTCGTCTTCAGGATCTACAAATCTGTTGCCTTCGATATCAATGTCTGACTTACCGTATTGGTGCACATTCGAAGCAAAAGTCGCTGCAGAAACAAGTTTACCCCGCAATTCATCGTTAGTATCCTTCAGGCTCTGATAAGTAGCATAGTCTGGATAGAATCTTTCTTCAAATGGGCTCTTATGATTCATAATCTTGTCAGCATTTGTTATTGCCGCATTCCGCACACTATTTACTGAAAGCCATGTCCTGTATTGATTATCAAAAGCCATATCCTTCTCACTGTTATCAATTTCATCCTTGATATAAGAGTCAAGCTGAGTATCTTCAGTCAACTGATACAACTTATTATTATCAGCATCCTGTTCAAACTTATCATGCTGTTCAGCAAGATCCTTACGTTTAGCCTGAATCAGGCTGCTTATCTCGACAGATACAATCTGATATTCAGGAGTAAACTTAAACTCCTCGTTTTCAGGATCTGGAGTCCAAGGCCGTCCATTAGTTTCTGCATACTCATATCCCTTAGCAGTTTCGACAACCGCATTGAGTCTGTTCTGCAGAGCATCGAGTTCTCCTGAGAGTCTTGTCAATGCTGCATCGTTGACATCATAAGGCGCCTCCATGATAGCCATTTCCTCAGAAAGAGTCTTATACATATCAGCTACAGCCTTAGCAGACTTGATATTGTTGTCCTGATAGAGAAGGACGGTGTTGTCCTCCACCTCATTAGCAACAATAGCCTTGAGTGCTTCGACATTAGCAGCGAGAGCATCAGCGTCAGCCTGATACTTATCTTGAACAGGTGCATGGCTATCAGCCATCTGAGCAGCCATATCAACAATTGCCTGATCAAGCTTAGCAATCTCTGCGTTAACAGCAGCAAGAGCGTTTTCAGCACCAGCTTTGTCGTAAACAGCTACAAGTTCAGAGTTAGTAACACCAATCTTCTTCTCAAGAGCGATGTAACGTGCCTGCGCATCAGCATCGCTGATAAACACTCTGTTGCCATCCTTATCGAGCTGATAGATGTCAGTGTCAGTCTTCTCATCGTGTCCTATTACGATACCAGTAAAGCGTTCGCTATGGATTTTATCATTCTCTGCATAATACCCGTCGATGACAGTCTTATACTTGTCAAGTTCAGTATTTGTGATATCTTCTGCAATAGCAAGATCTAACTCCTTGTAAAGAACACCGATTGTATTCTTTAAGGCGGCATATTCTGCCTTTATCGCATCAGGATATACATTATCAGCAATCGAGGAAACTAAACCAACTTGCGTTTGGATATAGTCCTTGTGCCAATTACCGAAAGCGCCCTTGTAATATTCAGCGAACCAATTTAAATCGTCAATTCTGCGTTGTATAGAAGTCCAGCTTTCACCATTCAACGTTTCATTCAATGATGCGTCATGCTGAATCATCAGAGAGTATACGTAAGCCTCAGCGACATCATGCTTTGCCTGCAAACCTTCGATATCCTTCAGCACGCCCTGATAGTATGTATCGTTAGCAACACGCTCGTCCTCTGAAGCCTTAACATTCCAGTAAGTAACTGTATGAGATTCCATGATAGGATTCTTGTCCTTATCTTCGCCCACCTGTCTTTCTTCTACAGTAGAGACAAACTTGTTAAGTTCAGTCCAAGCAGTAGCGTAGTTAGCATACTTCTTGCCATCCTCTATCTTAGCCCATTCCTCAGCGGCCTTGTTGATATTAGCTATTTCATTCTTAGAATACTTAGTAGAATACTTGTCTTCATCCTTTTCGATGAGTTTATCTACTCCGAATCCCTTGATAGCCTCGAGTTCCTTTTCTGCCAATGTGTTAGAACCAGAAATAGCCTTATTCCAAACAGCGACAGCTGTGTTCTCCTTATCAGCAACAAGCATGTTGTCAATCTTAGCGAAGTTAGCAAGAATGTCCTCAAGGAGGATAGCGAAGTTTTCGTTCACGAATACGCCATCCTTCTTTGCAGCCTTCTTCTCTGCGTCAGTGATGATTTTCTGAACATCCTTAACACCTTCCTTCAAGTTCTCGCCATCGATAGCAATATGAAGAGTATTAGCCATCTCTGTCTTAGCGTCATTGAGCTTCTTAGTAGCGTCAGTGTACTTCTCATTGTAAGTAACCTCAGCTACGCGGTTAACCTCACTTGAATATTTAGCAGCAAGTTCACTTATCTTATTTGAAAGATCATTAGCCTCCTTCTTATAATTCTCGTCACCATCCCAGAGCTGACCTTTCGCTGTCTCCTGTGCTGACTTATCAGCCTCAGTCTTGAGCTTTCGTATCTTATCAATATATGAATAGATACCATCAGGACCCGTAATGTTGCCCAAGATGTCTGAAGCATCAGAAGCATAAGAGAGTTTGCTCAAATCGTTAACGAGAGCAGTCTTGTCCTGGTAAGTCTTGATAAGCGAAGCGTAAGCAGCATCAAACGCAGTCTTGCGGACAGTATTGTCTGCTGCAATAGCGGCATTGTACTTATCCTCCCATCCGTCGGACAGTTCCTTTATAGCCCTTGTGCACTCATCAATCTGCGCCTGGAGGTCAGCCTTCTTCGTATCGCTTGTTCCCTTAGCAAAATTATCAGCAATAGCTGTCTCGTAAGCATCAAGTTTCTTCTTTATCTCTGTAAGTTCCTTGATAGCTGCCTCGTGGGCTGAGGACTGCTCAGAATTAGCGACCTCATCGAATACCTCCTGCCACTGACTTCTTGCTCCCTTAACAGTCTCGTTACCATCAAGAGCAACAACCTGGTCGTTATGAGCCTTTTCGTTAGCCTCAGCAAGAGCCTTCAGACCTGTTATATTAGCCTTAACTGTGTTGAGGCGGTCTGTCAGAGACTTTTGGTTAGCGACCATGTTCTTAGCAGTGTCGGTATACTTCTTGTTCTTCTCAAGAGCACCAGCGAGAGTAGACTCAACCTTAGCACCGTAAGCAGCATCCCTGTCTGTTTCACTAACCTTAGTGTACTCAGCCTTATACTTCTTCAGTTCTCCTTGGAAGAAAGCACGACCATCACCTGTGCATACCTTATCATCTGCCAGTGCTGTCTCAGCAGCTGTGATAGCATCAGAGACCTTGGCGTCAGTGAGAGCCTTATTAAAGGCGGCAAAAGCGGCATCATTAGCCTTCTCATTGGCAGCAAGAGAAAGCAGATTGTTAATCTGAGTCTTGATTTCAGCAAGACGGGTAGTATAACCCTTCTTTGTCACCTTATCGCCTTCTTTCTTGTCTTCCTGATCTACACGAACTGTCTCGTTAGTGCCAGAAGTAGTTATTTCAGTCGAAGCAGCATTGATTAGTGTGTTGACATTATAGATTTCCTCTGTGAAATAGTCCTTATCTCCAGCGGCTTTCTTAACGCCATCATACTTAACTTTATTGTATTCGCCACCATTGAGCATAGCTCTAACTTCAGACACCGTTCCGTTAAGGGTAGCGAGAGCCTTCTGGTCAGCCTCGAACTCCTTCTTGGCATCAGCAGCTGTAGCCACAAGCTTAGTGACAGAATCATTAACCTTCTTAGCGTCCTTAACGACTTCTGAGAGGACAGCAATAGCCTCAGCGTCGCCCTTGCCTACAGCTTGGTCGATCTTCGCCTGTATAGCATTGGCCTCTTCCTTCAGTTTGTTGTAGCCCTTCAGCTCTTCATCGCCTTCCTTGCCATTGCCATTGTTGAGCATGTCAGCAGCCTTACCATATTCAGCAGCCTTATATGCTTCCTGTGGCAAAGAACTATTGATAGTTGTCACGTAGCGGTTAGCCTCTTCAACGAGACGATCCTTAGCAGCAGCTACCTGAGCCTTGTTCCATGCTTCCTCGTTAGCCTTATAGTTGTTAGTAAGAGTATTGATGTCATCAACGAGAGTATTGTCGAGCTTAATGCCTACGATGCCTTGAGTATGCTTAACATCCTGCTCCTTATTTGCATTAGCAAGAGTATCAGAAACGACCTTGATACGCTTCTCTATCTCAGCAATAGCAGCAGCGTAAGTCTGTCCTTCATAAGTACCGTCTACAGTAACCTCAGTATTTGTAGCAGTGCCTTTCAGGCCTGGTTCAGCAGGCTCATAACCATCCTTGCCCTCTTCACCCTTAGCAGGCTTGCCATTCAGAGCGAGGTCATATTTAGCCAGAGCAGCAGCAACTTTCTTGTATGCGTCGAATGCATCTACAGCATTCTTCTTGTAAGCATCAATCTTGCCATCGATAGAGGTTGTGCCAAGCAGAGTTATCTCCTTGTCTCCCTCCTTAATCTGCTGGTCACCAGCAATCTTGCTGAAGAAGTCAGCAGCAGTGCCAGTGCCGTCTACCTTATAAGCATTAGCAGCAGCAGCTTTCAGGGCTGCAACAGCATCAGTGATAGCCTTTTC
This sequence comes from Bacteroidaceae bacterium, assembly GCA_036303125.1. Taxonomy (GTDB): domain Bacteria; phylum Bacteroidota; class Bacteroidia; order Bacteroidales; family Bacteroidaceae; genus Minthosoma. The sequence goes on along the minus strand of JAXJBE010000070.1, from coordinate 2,995 downwards.
TGATGCAGCGAAGCGACCCTTAGTAGTGTAGTCATCCTGCTTCTGGTTGTCAACACCAACAAACACATCCTTCTTTCCGCCCTTAGTCTCGTTGTACTTAGTCTCCACTGTCTTGATAGCAGCAAGCGAGTTAGCATTTGCGTCGAACTCAGAAGCAGACTTGTCGACCTTAGTCTGCAGGTCAGCAATCTTTTTGCTGATAGCATCCTTGTCCTCATTGTACTTATCGCAGAATGGAGCCACACCCTTGATGGTATGAGCAGCGTTGGCAGCATCTACATTAGCCTGCAGAGCTTTGATGTCGTTCTTGATTTCAGTAACCTGAGCATCATAGAACTTCTTTACCTCATCGCGCTTAGTGAACTTGTCTTCAACCTTAGTCTTCAAGTCATCAGAGATACCCTTAACGTCAGCATTAGCAGCGATGTAGTTAGCACGCAGAGTACCCTTAGCAGGTTCCTCTGTAGCACTACCTACCTTCTCAAGATACTTGCTATATATCTTAGACATTTCTGTCTTCTGAACGTTCAAATCAGCGAGAGCCTTATCTCTCGTCTCCTCAGTAGCTTTCTGAGCATCGTAATTAGCCTTGTTCTCTTCAGCTATCTTATTGATAGCACGCTTCACTGCGCTAAGATCCTTCAGAGCGTCCTGATATGTATCCTCGTATGTAGCGCCATCCTTAGCACCAGCGAGCAAAGAATAGAGTTCAGAAGCCTTCAATGAGTATTCAGCGTTTGCTGCTACTACTGCATTGTTAACAGCGATATAACTCAGGGCGTTAGCACTGCCATCGCCTATGCCGTCCTCGATAGCCTTCAAGAGATCGTCAACTCTATTCTTTCTATTAGCGTCAGAGAAAGAGTCGCCGGCAGTGCCAGCCTTATATGCGGCATCAGCGTCAGTCATGAACTTCTCCACACTGGCAGCAATGCCATCATATATAGACTTAACATTGTCCTTCACATCCTGAGGAGTATCCTTGTCGTCAAGAACCTTCTTGCACTCTGTTTCCAGATTAGCCAACTTAGGAGTAAGTGTTTCCTTATAATCCTTCTGTGCAGCAGCATAAGCCTCGTAGTTCTTAGTAGCCTTAGTGATGTCAGCACCAAGTTCCTCTATCTGCTCTCCTATATTGCCCTTAACACCGCTCTGGTAGTTTGCAACAATCTCGTAAGCCTTAGGGTTGCTTGGGACAAGTGTGTTGATAGTTGTCTGAAGTTCAGCAGCCTTAACAGCAAGATTCTGCAGTGCCTCATCGTCAGTGTACTTACCAGCCTTGTTAATCTGGATAGCAAGTTTGTTGGTTAACTCTTCACGGGTCGCATCAACGTTGATATTGCCGATGAAAGAAAGTTCGAAGTTGTCAAAGATTGTCCAGTCGAATGTTGAAACAGCCTCTTTCTTTACACCCAGACGAAGCTTTCCCTCATCACCTACATAAACGTATACAGGTTCTGTCTTATACCTTCCATCTGTGAATACTTTTGAAGCCTCATTCATAGAATTTGGTATGAATCCTAACCCATCAACCTCTGTTGAAAAACCATTGCCCTCTTTTTCTTGTGCTTCATCAAAAACATTTGGTATCTTGACTGAATTCTCATTGGCATACAACAATGCCTTCACAATATCGGACCCTGCCTGAAGGACATCCTGATGCCAGCCAGAACCATTCCTATAAAAAGCCTGAGCTGTTAACTTATACAAGCCTTTAGGTACACCTGTTATCTCCTGATATACATCAAAAGCACCTCCTTGGGGGAATTTTTCAGCACAAAAATTGGTTGCATCACCGCCTATAGAAGGTTCTCCTTTCCATGCCCCGTTCGCATGATTTCTTGAGAAATTAGCACCCTTAATTAAGAATGTAGCATCAGCTGGATTTTCGAAACTTGCTTTTTCAAAAGCCTTCTTCAAATCAGCAACAGGCACAATCTGCCAAACAGCAGCTTTAGAAGCATCTGTTCCTGTATTCTCAACAATAGAACCATTAGTAACAACATATCCATCACCAACCTTCATGACGTAGTTACCTGGCTTACCAGCCATTTCAACAATATCCACATCTGTTGCTACTCCATCAACATATGTTCCAGTAAAGAAGTGCTTATCACCACCATTAGAAGTATTAGAGTCCAAAGTATACTTGCCATTGGCAAGAGCGACCTTGAACACGATGCCATGCTCAATAAGAGACGCCTGAGTACCCCATGAATTTGCGCCTCCAAGGAATTTGCCAGACTCGACATTCTTAAAGTAGAAGTCGCCAGCTGTAGGCGTTCCTGTTATCTGTGCAACGGCACTTCCTGTGCCAGCGGCAGTAAGAATCGCCGTCCAAAGTAAAGGTTTATTATTTCCCATACATTTGTAGTTTTTAAATTGTTTATATTATTATGATTATTAGTTGTTTATATACGATAATTCGAACGACATGCTCCGACGGCATGCGTTGTCCACCTTAGATTGTTGGTAATGTATATGTATCCATAGGCTCGCAATTGCTTTTATATTAATAATGTATATATACGTAAGAGTGCGTATCGCCCCACATTAAGTGCTGGATAAACAGACACGTTTTTGCGGTTTGACACATGAATTCGGTGGCAAAGTTACGAAGATTACCCTTGTAGGCAGGTTAAAATCTGTAGCGTATATGGCAACAGGTTTGTGACTTTAAGGAACATTGATAAAGGATAACGGGTGTTAAGGCGAATGTACCTATCTGTTATTGAATTGTTTTTCAAAGAAATACAATTTATTTAAGTATCAAAGGACATGCAGGTCACACATGCTGTTTCGTGTGACCTGCAATCAACCGAATCTAATATATAATAATCCGCATTCATCACTCGGAGGACAATCTAATGACACTGATTGTCCGCAAGCGGCCGGAGGGGCGGTCAGGAATTGCCAGGAACCGAAGGAGCAGCGAGAGCAGAGCCAAGCTTGCTTGAGCTATGCCGAGTCGCGTCTGAGGAAGACGAAGTCAATG
>JAXJBE010000069.1:0-10178 GCA_036303125.1 Bacteroidaceae bacterium | reverse complement strand
TCTCATACACTTTTGTTTTAGGCATCCAAAAGTGTCAAGTTTTTTTAGGGTAAGTCACTCTTACCTTCTCTGTTTTCAATACCCAGATTGGTGCCACAAACTTCAATACCAGTAAATTCCCTGATTGGAACGGCGGTATGCTGATGGCTGCCAAGAGCGAGACTCCATATATAGAGACTTCGGCTTTGGCATCTGTCACTAAGGTTCATTTCCGTCATGGTGCTACAGGTGGCAACCGCGGATGGAAACTCCTGGCCAAAGGTGACGGTGATGCAGACTGGGTGGTAGTGTCAAGCACTGTTGCCAACCCGGCATCGGGATGCGATGTTGATGTTGACGTGAACAAGACAAACTGTAAACTGCGTTTTGAGAATATCACAACAAACCAGAATGCATATCTTCTCGAACTTGCCATCTACGGACTCGTTGACCTCTCGAAGACTCCGGCTTTGGGCAAGGTGACAATCAACGGAGTTGATTACCAGACTGCTGATATCTGTGAGGAAAACGCAGACGGCGACATGTGTGCTACCGTCGAGATTTCAAAGAAGGAGCAGATGGTAGACGAGACTGCCAACCCTGTAGTGTTCGGAACTCCAGACAATGGAGAAATCAAGAGCATTGAATATAATAAGGGGGATGACAACAGTACTGTCGTTACCGTGGTGGTGGCTGCAGGCGACAAGACTGTGACATATAAACTGACAGTGGCATTCAAGCCAGACTATACCTTGACATATTATAATACAGACGGAACTGTGCTTGAGGCTGTTCAGCAGGTGGAGAAGGATTCTCCAATAGCAACCTTGAGAAACGGCGACGGCGTAATCGTTACCGACGGAAAGGCGTTCCGCGGATGGTTCGTAAAGAGCGATGGCGGACGCAAATATACTACTGCTGACATCGTGACTGGTCCTACCAGCCTTTACGCTGTGGCAACCGACATTGAAGTGACAAGCGACGTAAACCGCTATACTTATAATCTCGCAGATCCATATTTCTATGCAGAAGACCATGAAGGCTTCTGTCCTACAGGTGGAGCTTTCCACGACAAGCAGCATGGCTGGTCGTTCAGCGACGGCGATAAGATTGATATCCTCTCTGGCCGTCACTCTCTCATCTTCGTTACAGGCTGCAAATATAGCGGTGCTGCTAACCTGAAACTCATGAACGGTGAAACAGAGGTCGCTTCGATCGCTCTCGACAAGAGCAATGACGGTGTGATGCAGAGCATCGAATATACCGGTGAGCCAGGAACTCTTACTCTCGTTGCCGATGGTGGCATGTATATGCACAAGCTCGTTGTTGCCAACCTTGGTGACGCTTCAACTGAGAAGAACGAACTCGGATATTATGTCTGCCAGCCAGGCAACGGCGGCAACTTCCTCACTATGCTCGATCTTGCCAATGCAAACAGCAGCGCTACTGAGCGCACATGTATCTTCCTGCCAAACGGAACATACGACCTCGGTAAGGTTGCGCTGACCGATGTTTCTGGAAACAATATCTCTATCATCGGTCAGAGCATGGACAAGACCATCATCAAGAATGCTCCGGATGTGAAGAACGAGGGAATCGGAACAACAGCGACTCTCTATGTTACAGGAAAGAATCTATATATACAGGACCTGACTCTTCAGAACGCACTTGACTACTACAGTTCTGGTTCTGCCGGTCGTGCGGTTTGTCTGCAGGACAAGGGTGACGGAACCATCTGCAAGAATGTGAAGATGCTTTCTTATCAGGATACATACTATAGCAACAACAATGGAGGTAAGTATTATTGGGAAGACTCAGAAATCCATGGTACTGTTGACTTCCTCTGCGGTGGTGGCGATGTATATTATAATAGGTGTAAGTTCGTTGTTGAGAAACGTAGTGCCGATGGTAAGGGTGGTTGTACTATAGCAGCTCCTTATACAGACGGTTCAAAATGGGGCTACGTGATGAACGAATGTGTTGTAGACAACTATGCAGAGACCTTCAACTATGGTCGTGCGTGGGGAGGAACACCTCGTCTGGCATACTTGAACACAACTCTTCTTCAGCCAGACATGATTATCAAGGACCGTTTCACTGTTGGTGGAATGAACGTTCCTGCCGACAAGTTCGTAGAGTTTAACACTAAGGATGCCCAGGGCAATGTGGTTTCTCCTGCTTCTAACGTGCTGAAGTTCACAAAGGATAATAAAGTAAACGAGATGGAGACAATCCTCACTGCTGACCAGGCAGCTGAGTATGCTCTTGACAAAGTGTTCCCTACATGGACTCCTGATTCAGACTGCGCACAGGTGGGACTCGGTCTCTTGGCATCCGAAGGCAACACCATTACATGGGCTGCATCCGAAGGAGCTAAGGCATATGCAGTGTTCTGCGATGAGCAGTTCGTTGGCATGACATCGTCAACATCATGGACGGTTGCCGAGGGCAAGAAAGCTGCCGATTATCTCGTGCGTGCCGCAAATGCAATGGGAGGCTTCGGTGGAGGTTCAACAACTACCACAGGCATCAACAGCATGAAAGTGGAGGGCGAGAATGTTGTATCTACAATGTTCTATGACCTCCAGGGTGTGCGTGTCGACGGCAGTCAGCGTGGTGTGCTCATCATGGTTCAGGAAATGAATGACGGCAGCATGAAAACGACTAAAATCGTGAAGTAATTTATAGAAGTTTTTCATTGGTATAAATATTTAAGGGTGCGCGCATCTTCTTTTGGTGTGCGCTCCTTTTGCCTTATGTTTTCATTGCAAAACAAGTTGTTTGCCATTGAAATATATATGGTTTGTGGAGTTTTTAACGCATTAAGTGCAGTTTGACACCTCTTTATGTTGTTTATATTTTGAAAAATTGTAACTTTGCAATATCTTTTTAATTATTTTATTTTTATTAGTAAAAACTATGTTTGGTAATTTAAAAACTTTTCGACTAGGACTTATTGCGCTTATGCTGTTCTTCGTAGGCAGTCTGTCAGCGCAGTCGCTAAAAGGAAATGTGAAGGATAGCACTGGTGAGCCGATCATCGGAGCTACCATCCAGGAGAAAGGAGCCAAGAACATGGCTGTTACCGATCTTGACGGTAACTTCTCCATCAAACTTTCCGGTGGCAAACAGATTACAGTTTCATACATCGGTATGAAGACTGCTACTGTCAATGTTAGCGGCAAGAGCAGTGTTAACATCGTAATGGAGGACGAAGCGACAACCTTGAATGATGTCGTTGTCATCGGTTACGGTACGGTGAAGAAAAAGGATCTTACCGGTTCTGTCACTTCTGTCAGTGCCAAGGATTTGGCAAACATCCCTGTATCTACAGCCTCTGAGGCTATCCAGGGTAAGATGGCTGGTGTGACTGTTACTACAACAGAAGGTTCACCAGATGCCGATGTGAAGATTCGTGTGCGTGGTGGTGGTTCTCTTTCTCAGGACAACTCTCCTCTCTACATCTTTGACGGATTCCCTGTCAGCTCAATCAGCGACATTGCGCCTAACGATATCGAGAGCATCGACGTGTTGAAGGATGCTTCATCAACGGCTATTTATGGTGCGCGTGGTGCCAACGGTGTTGTAATCGTTACAACCAAGAGCGGTAAGGAAGGCAAAGTACAGGTGAACTTCAGCGCTTCTCTCGGTGTGCGCAAGGTGATGAAGGAACTCGACGTCCTCTCTCCATACGACTATGCCAAGTATCAGTATGAGACTCAGTATGGCAAGGAGCAGGAGTATGGTGACTGGAGAGATATGGATATCTGGAAGTCTGTTACCGGTCGCAACTGGCAGGATGAGCTCTTCGGCAGAACCGGTCTGCAGCAGATTTACAACATATCTGTAAGCGGTGGCTCCAAGGAGACAAAGTTCAATGTCAGCTATTCTCGTACCGACGACAAGAGCATCATGATGGGTTCAAACTTCAGCAAGAACAACGTTAATGCTAAGTTGAACAGCGAGTTGAACAAATGGTTGACACTCGACTTCAATGCCCGTTTGGCATATTCTGTAGTCGACGGTCTTAACTCAGGTGGCGATACCAACGACGCAAGCGCCTCAAACTCAATCATCAACAAGGCAATCACATATCGTCCTGTTGAACCACTTAACGCATCAAGTGATGACGATGCTGACGAGTCGTCAAATACCGATATCAATCCATACGACCGTATGAACGGTACTTACAAGCAGCAGCGTCGTTTCCGTCAGGACTACAATGCAGGTTTGAACTGGAAGCCGTTCAAGCATTTCACTTTCCGCTCTGAATTAGGTTTCACATGGAGATTTGAAAATACTGACCAGGCTTGGGACAAGCTCGCTACACGTAACGACAATACAGGTGCCGGTGCTCCAAAGTCTAAGTTCTCCCGCACAGACGTGCGCAACTGGCGTAACGCCAACACCCTGACATACGATACTAAGGATGCCTTCGCAAAGGGCGACCGTTTGAATGTGTTGGTTGGTCAGGAGTGGTCAAGCTCATTGCAGAAGGATTATTATTCTTATACAATCAATTTCCCAACAGATTTCTCTATCGGTGAGGTACTCGCCCATCAGGGTGCTAGCAAGGATCAGACTAACGCCAACAGAATCGGTGCCAAGGACAACATGGCGTCTTTCTTCGGACGTGTGAACTATACCTATGCTGACAAATATCTTTTGACAGCTACATTCCGTGCCGACGGTTCAAGCAAGTTCGCTTCTGGCAACCGTTGGGGCTTCTTCCCTGCTGTAGCCCTCGGATGGCGTATCAGCGAGGAGAACTTCATGAAGTCTGTTGACTGGCTTTCTAACTTGAAGCTCCGTCTGAGCTATGGTGAGGCCGGTAACAACCGTATCCCTTCTGGCAGCATCTATCAGCCATTCTCTTTCCCTAACGACTACAGCAAACTGAAAGAGCCATATTTCGGTGGCGAGATTGGAACTGTGATGGAACTCGGAAACTCAAAGTCAAACAATGACCTGAAGTGGGAGACTACTATCACACGTAACCTCGGTTTCGACTTCGGATTCTTCAACAGCCGTATCAACGGTAACTTGGATTTATATTGGAACACTACCAAAGACCTTCTGATGCTGAGCAAGATTTCTTCAAGCTCAGGTTATAACTTCATGTACAAGAACTTCGGTCAGACATCTAACAAGGGTGTTGAGTTCGCTGTGAATGCTTCAATCATCGAGAAGAAGAACTTCACTCTCAGCATGACTGCAAACATCTCTTACAACAAGAACAAGATCGACGAGTTGAACACTGGTTCTGAGTGGGATACAAACTATACTATTCCTGACGTGAACACAGGTCAGAACTTCCGTGTCGTTGAGGGAGGTTCCCTTGGTGAAGTATGGGGCTACAGACTCCGTGGCTACTATACAGCATACGATGCAGAGAAGAATCCTAACGGTGAACTCACATGGGATGGCAAGAAATGGCAGCTCCGTGAGGGTCTGCTCGACAAGAGCTCTACAGTAATCGGTACTCTGCAGCCTGGTTCTCCAAAGCTGAAGGTTGACGAGGAAGGCAATGTGGTTAAGGAGAAGCTCGGCAACACCATCGCTCCATGGGCTGGTGGTTTCGGTTTCAACGCTACATTCTACGGCTTCGACGCTTCTGTATTCTTCAACTATCAGTTCGGCAACAAGATCGTGAACGGAACAAAGCTCGGTTCTTCATTCTTCCACGATACACGCAAGGGATACAACCTCAACCGTGATTTCCTGAACAGATATACAAACATCGACCCTGCAAACGGTCTGTCATTGGCTAATCCGACAAACGTAGCACAGTATTATGGTGGTGACGAGGCTAACGTTATCGCTCGCTTGAACGAGATCAACGCTAACGCAAGCATCTACAACCCTGTATCTGTAAGCAAGATGTATCTCCTCGACTACTTCGTGGAGAGCGCTTCTTTCCTGCGTCTTCAGAATCTCACAATCGGTTACACGCTTCCTAAGTCATTGCTTAAGAACTTGTTCCTCAATAACGTGCGTTTCTATTTCACAGGCTACAACCTTCTTACTATCACAGGTTACTCAGGCAACGACCCAGAGGTTGACTCAAGTAGCAAGAAGTCTCGAATGTCTCCGGGTGTAGACTATGCTTCTTATCCAAAGAGCCGTCTGTATGTATTCGGAGTTAACGTATCATTCTAATATATAATAAGGAGTAAAACAAAATGAAAAATATATTAAAGACGATATTGTTGGGAGGTGTCGCCCTGGCTACGTTCTCTTCGTGCAGCGACTTCCTTGACCAGAAATCACCGTCAGACACCGACGCAAGCAACGTTTGGCAGTCAACATATTATACCAAGAATGTGCTCAACAAGGCATATGGCCTTCTCTGTGAGGACTACACATATTCTCAGGTGCTTTGCTATACCTTTATGGCTAACTCCGACGTTGAGTTTGCTAATGCCTATGGCGAGTCGAATGCCAAGGCTGAGGGTAAGGGCCGTGATCTGAACAACTATTATGCCGACAACGACGCTTCTTTCGCAAAGTCTCGTGATGCATGGGATCACCTCTATGAGAGTATCGAGTATTGCAACAACATCATTGAGGGTCTCAAGGGAATTTCTCCAGAGACAACTGACAAGTCAGAAAAGCAGCTCCTTCAGTATAAGGGCGAGGCGCTCACTCTCAGAGCTATGCTTTATCATGAGTTGATACGTAACTGGGGTGATGTTCCATTCAAGACAGAGCCTACAAAGAACGACCTCTCTAACATAAATACCGGCAAGACAGACCGTGATGTGATCATGGACTATCTAATCAATGACCTTGAAGAGGCAATCAACTATCTGCCTTGGGCTGGTCAGAGCAGCTATACCACAGAGCATGCCACAAAGGGTTATGCTCACGCTCTTCTCGCTCAGATCGCACTTCAGCGTTCTGGTTGGGCTATTCGTGAGGCTGCAAAGGAGGGATATGTAACAGCTACAGAGAATAGTGATCCTACATATCCTACACAGCGTTGCAGCGATGAAGACCGCGTGAAGTATTACAACCTTGCGCTGACACATCTCAATGCTGTCATCAGTTCTGGCAAGCACCAGCTGAACCCAAGCTTCGAGGATGAGTGGACACTCATCAACAAGCAGACTCTCGACACCCAGTATCAGGAGAACCTTTTCGAGGTTCCTATGGGATTGGGCAACTCCAGCGAGTTGGGCTATGGTATCGGTGTGCGTTTTGCTGACAATTGTGCTTATGCTCTGAAGGGAAACTCTTCAGCTAACGTTCAGTTGCCTTCTACTCTCTTCTGGAAGTACGACCACAGCGGCAAGGATACTCGTCGCGACGTTACATGTGCCAACTTCGAAATCAAGGTTGACAATGGCGTTACCACAGAGACTATGCTCGGCAACAAACCATTCAACATCTATTGCGGAAAGTGGGACGTTCGCAAGTTCAGCGACGACTGGTCTGCTATCGCAAAGATCAAGAATGCCAAGTTCGGTACTGGTATCAACTATGTGAAGCTTCGTTACTCTCAGGTCCTTCTTTGGTATGCTGAGGTGATGAACGAACTCAACGGTAATCCTGATGTCGCTACCGGCGGTTGCGGTCTGACTGCCCGTCAGGCTCTTGCTCTCGTTCACGAGCGTGCCTATGCTGACGCTGACAAGGCTGAGGCAAAGGCTTATATCGATGGTATCTCTTCAGACAAGGACGCTTTTTTCAACGCCATCGTTGACGAGAACGCTCTGGAGTTCGCTGGTGAGGGTGTTCGTAAGTACGAGCTGGAGCGTTGGAACTTGCTTAGCGCCAAGATCGACCAGATGAAGAATGACTATATGACTCAGATTTATGAGTATCCTACAAAGCTCTACTATAAGACTTATACAGAGAACGGACTCGTTAAGATCGACATGAAGTCTGTACGCTGGTATGACACCGAGGCTCCTGAGAATGCTGCTGACTATAAGTATGTTACATTCTGGGGCGACGAGGCTAAGGAGTCTAACACCAAAAAGACTAATGTAGCAAACCTCGAGTTCATCAGCGGTGGCTTGAATGAGAAGGTGAAGAACCGCTATCTCCTGCCAATCTACAGCAGTACCATCAACGAGTCTGAGGGTTCATTGCAGAATTCTTATGGATTCCTCCATAAATAATTTTAAATTTTAGAAATCAAGATGAAACTGAATAAATCAATTATAAGCAAGGCTCTCTTCGGAGCTATGATGCTCCTCGGAGGTGCGTCGTTCACCGCTTGTACTGAGACGAACGACTGGGACGTTGATCCTGCTTACGACCGTCTGTTCCATTCCTCCAAGGTTTCCGTAAGCCCAGGTGAGGACCAGGCTGAGGTTACATTCAAGAAGATGCCAGATGCTGAGTTCTACGTAATAGAAATCAGCACCGACACTCTTTTCGATGAGGTTGAAACAACTGAGCATAGCATCTATTTCGGTGATAAGGAGGATGCGAGAATCACTACTTCTCCTTACACTATGACAGGACTTGAGGGTTCTACAAAGTATTACTTCCGTATCAAGAGCTGCGCTACAAACGGCAAGGGCTCTACATGGAAGTATCTTGATGATACAGAATCAAACTATAGCTTCACAACCAAGTCTGAGCAGATTATCCTCGATGTTGTGCCTGGTTCAAAGACCGTGAAGGTCAGCTTCAAGGCTGGCAAACAGATTACTGAAGCACAGATTGTAAAAGACGATGAGGTGCTCGTTTCACAGCCTGTTACTGCAGACGAGGTTGCTGCCGGTGAACTCACAATCAGTGGTCTCAATGCAAAGACTTCTTACACTGTGCAGCTGCTCAACGGCGAGAACGTTCGTGGTAAGATGAAGTTCACTACCACTGAACCTTTCCCTGACGGATACGAGGTTATCAACGTAGCTGCTGGCGATGACGTGAAAGACCTTCTTGCTAATGCCACTTCAGACAAGGTTGTTGTTGTATTCCCACAGGGAATGGAATATACCGCTCTGAATGAGGAGGCACAGACTTCTACAATCAAGGTTCCAGAGAATATCAAGTCTGTCTATTTCTGGGGAGCAGCCGGCGAGTCTAAGGCAACTGTCAAGTTCAAGGGCGTTTCCTTCGACTCATCAAGCATGGATGTTGTCCGTTTCTATAACCTCAACCTCCAGTATGGTGCCAACTCAGACGGTTACGTATTGAACCAGTCTGGTACTTTCACTCTCAACTCTCTCGAGATGGAGAAGTGTGATGTTAAGGATATCCGTGGTATCTTCCGTTTCCAGAGTATCGTGAATTCAACTGTCAATGCTATCAAGATAAATGACTGTGTATTGACAAACATTGGTACTTATGGTATCGTGAATACCAAGGACCAGAAATCATTGACTTTGGGAACAGTCAGCATTACCAACAGTACTCTCAACACAATCAACTCTGTGTTGACGAATACAAGCCAGGCTAACTTCTCTATCACTCTCGACCACTGCACAATCTGGAACTGTGTTCCTGCCACCAAGCCATACTTCGACTTGCAGAAACAGACGGGAGTTACAGTAGCTTGTACAAACTCTCTCATCGGAGCATACTACGACTTCAAGGATGCAGCGCAGACAGTGAAGGGTAGCAGTCTGAAGGATATCGATGCTACTGGCACTGTATATACAAGTGACTTCAACTGGAACTCTGGTTATGAGATCGGTTCTCAGATTTCTGAGACATCTGCCCAGCTCTGGGCTAATCCTGCCAAGACTGGTGCTGACTTTACAGTGCAGAACTCTTCTTACAAGAATCTCGGTGACCCACGTTGGATTCCGGCAGAGTAATGATATAGATTTTAATTTTAATAAATAATAAAAGATGGAAAGTTCAATGTGCAGCTTTCCATCTTTTATTTCGTATACGAGGTGACATGTCTCTTGCTCCTTACATTTGGCAAGTTTCCAACTATGTTTCCTGGCCTTGATTTTTCCCCCACAGCGTGGGGAACATCACCCCCTAATGTGGGGTTTCATTCCCCACGTTAGGGGGAGAATTCTATATGATAAAAAGTCGAATGACACTTTTCTGTTGGACGTCCCTAAAAAAAAGTAATGTAAGTGTCCGTAATTCACATAAAATGTGTAAGTTTGCAAATATAATAACCTGTAAACGCCATCGCATATGATATTACATGTAGCCAATCCGATTTACGACTCCGTGTTCAAATACATAATGTCTGACGAACGCATATCAAAGACCATCCT
>JAXJBE010000068.1:0-1757 GCA_036303125.1 Bacteroidaceae bacterium | reverse complement strand
TCATCTGTTCATCAGACAAAACGGGAGTCAAAATGAAAACGGTTTCGTATTGATTCATCATTACTACTTAAAAATGTTTGTAAATAATTTTTTGTTTGCTCAAAAAGCGGTGCAAAGGTACGCTTTTTTATTGAGATATAGAAGTGATTGTATCTCTTTTTCCAACATTTAACACAATTTAGAATTTTTATTATTGATTTGGAATGATACCCCACTCCATTGCATTGCATTAAATGAAAACAAAAATCGGTTTGGGTCTCCAATGAAAGGAAGCCAAACCGATTGAATATGTGATATGAGATGTAAGGGTTACTACCCAATTACATAATTACAAAATCACCTGTTTTACACAACTACATTGCTGTTGTTGCAGCAACAAGCCAACCGTAAACGCAGCTGCAAACACCAAACAGAAGCACGCCTGCTGTACAGAGAGCAAGAGCTGTGCGTGTGGCACAATCGCTCTTGAAAGTGGGCAGAGGAGCGTCTGTCTTGTTGATGTACATACACTTCACAATCTTCAGATAGTAGTAGAGTGACGGTACGGTGTTTACCAAAGCTATGAACACTACTGCATAAGCGATGTTTGAACCATGCTGTGCTGCTGCCATGAACACGAAGAACTTACAGAACATGCCTGCGAAGGGAGGAATGCCTGCAAGAGAGAACAAGGCGAGTGTGAGCAAGAACGACAGCTTGGGGTTGGTCTGATAGAAGCCATCGTAGCAAGACATGTCTGTGGTGCCTTTTCCTCGTGTCTCAACAACGTTGATGATGGTGAACACAGCCATGTTGGCTGCAACATAAATGAGCACATAGTACATCAAAGATGTGATACCCATTGCATTGTCGCCGATAGCAGCAAGCATGATGTAACCTGCCTGTGAGATAGAGCTGAAAGCCATGAATCGCTTGAGCTCCTTCTGACGCAGAGCAAACAGGTTGGCTATGGTGATGGTGAGCACGACGACGATGTACATGAGATGTTCCCAATAGAAGAACATGTGGGAAAACACCTTCATAAGGATGGTCATCAGCGCAAAGGCTGCTGCTCCCTTTGACACAACGCTCAGGTAACCTGTTACAGGAACAGGGGCACCCTGATAAGTGTCGGCTGTCCAGAAGTGGAACGGAACAAGAGAAATCTTGAAGCCAAGGCCACTAAAGAAGAACACGAGACCCATAATGGCGAGAGGTGTTGCAGAAATCTTGTCTGCCACATCGTCGAAATAGAGTGTGCCGCAAGCACCGTAGATGAAAGAGATGCCATAGAGCATTACGCCGCTTGAGAAGGTCGCTGTAAGGATGAACTTAGCAGCACCCTCAGCAGAATTCTGCTTGAACTTGTCGAAAGCGACCAAGCAAGCCATTGGCACAGAAGCCATCTCAAGACCAAGGAAGAACATGAGGAAATGGCCGCTTGAGATCATCATATACATACCAAGCAAGGTAGAAATGATGAGCTCATAAAACTCACCCTCCTTGCGCATAACGTCTGCACGTTCTATCCATGACTGAGCCATAACCACAACGATGAACGCTCCTGCGGTAAGGATAACCTTCATGACTTGAGCTGCGGCTGTTGACACATAAAGGCCAGCAAATGCCGAAGCAGGCTCTGACACGAAGCACACAGCAATCTGAGCCAGGAGCAACACTCCGGTAAGAACGCTCAGGATAGTGTGTTTCTTCTCGCCTTTCAAGATAAGATCGGCGAGGAACACTATTACCAAGGTAGCCATGAGGCCAGCCTCGGG
>JAXJBE010000067.1:0-15371 GCA_036303125.1 Bacteroidaceae bacterium | reverse complement strand
GTACCTCAAGCTTGAGATAAAATCAACCATGCGCAACCTCGTTGTGCGCAAGCAGTTCCTCTCAGGCACAGCCTGCATGCTCATGCTCTGCTGCCTCTTCTCCTTCACCGATGTCTACGACGGCCTCCCCTTCATGAAAGCGTTTATCTGCATCTATTGCTATACATGCCTCGGAGTCATGACACTCACCACCATCATGTGCGCGGAAGGTAACTATATAGACGGCCTCATGGTGCATAAAGAGATGATACTTTCACTCCTCAAGGCAAAATACTATTTCCAGTGCATCATGCTCCTCGTGCCCATGCTCTTTACGGTCATTCCCATTGCGCAAGGCAAGATGACACTGCTCACCTCCCTGTCCTGCCTCTTCTTCAGCTCAGGCATTGTCTTTCCGTTCCTCTTCCAGCTTGCCGTCTATAACGATTCCGCCATCCATCTCAACCGCAAGTTGACCAGTTCGGGACGTGACACAAAGATGCAGATGCTCATGTCCGCTGCAGCCCTCTTCCTGCCCATGTTCGTCATGTATGCCCTCGTCGAGATGCTCAGCGAGGCCACAGCAGCATGGATCATGGCAATCCTCGGCATCATAGGCTCCATCCTGCATCCGCTCTGGCTCAAGAACATATACTACCGGTTCATGCAACGAAGATACCAGAACATGGAAGGCTTCCGAAATTCGCGCGAGTAGCCACTAATAGCCTATAATATCAACAAAACTCCCAGAATCATCATGAATTTGACCATAGAAAACGTCACTAAGTCCTTCGGAGACAAGAAGGCACTCGACATAGACCGCTACTCCATCTACAGCGGTGAACTCGTAGGTCTTGTCGGCAACAACGGTGCAGGCAAGACAACCCTCTTCCGTATCATCCTCGACCTGCTGAAGGCCGACAGCGGATGCGTCACCATTGACGGCACCTACGATGGTGCGCCAGTCACGTGTGACACTTCCAAGTCTGAAGAATGGAAGGCATACACCGGAGCATTCGTTGACACAGGTTTTCTTATCGACTACCTCACTCCCGAAGAGTACTTCCGCTTCATAGCCAAAGTGTCCAACATTTCAGACGCAGTTCTCAACGAAAGGCTTCTTCGCTATGATAGATTCATGAACGGAGAGGTGCTTGGGCAGAACACCCTCATACGCAACCTCTCCATGGGCAACAAACAGAAAGTGGGCATCATCGGAGCCATGCTCCACAACCCACATCTCCTCCTCCTTGACGAACCCTTCAACTTCCTTGACCCCACTTCGCAGATTGCCATGAAATATATGCTCGAATCATACAGCAAGGAACACAAGGCCACCATAATCGTTTCCTCCCACAACCTCACTCACACGCTCGATATCTGCACCCGAATCACCCTTCTCGAGCATGGAAGCATCATCAAAGACTATGACCGCGACTATGCTTTGTTGACTTCCGAAATAGAGTCTTATTTCAGAGGAGAAATGAATATTTAAGCATATAAATCCATTTTTCCCCTCTTTTCTTTTCCCGTACAGAGAAAAAGCCCTACATTTGTAGTGGTTTGCGCTTATTTTGGGGCTGCAAACCTCGTTTATCTAAACAGACAGAATACGTTTATCAACGCACTAATACAATAAAGAAAAAACAACAATTATGAAGATTTCAAGAATCGATCACCTTGGTATAGGTGTGGAGAGCATTGACGCAGTGCTCCCTTACTTTGAGAATGTACTTGGACTCAAGTGCTATGCAGTAGAAGAAGTAGCAGACCAGAAAGTGAAGACTGCCTTCCTTAAGGTTGGCGAAGTGAAACTCGAGCTCCTCGAGCCAACATCACCCGAGTCTGCCGTAGCCAAGTGGCTTGAAAAGGGAGGCAAGGGAGTTCATCACGTAGCCTTCGCTGTGGAAGACGGAGTGGCAGAAGCACTCGTTGAAGCAGAAGGCAAGGGCATCCGTCTCATCGACAAGACCCCGCGTCCTGGAGCAGAGCAGATGACCATAGCATTCCTTCATCCAAAGTCCACAGCAGGTATCCTTACAGAGCTTTGCGAACCACAAAATAAATAACGAATTCTCAAAATCTATAGAACACCCCCTATATTCATCCTATCAGATATGAGCAAACAAACTGAAAGAATACAGGAACTCATCGAGCTCCGACAGAAAGCGCGCCTCGGAGGAGGCGAAAAGGCAATAGACAAGCAGCATGCCAAGGGAAAGTTCACTGCCCGCGAGCGCATCGCGATGCTCCTTGATGAGGGCAGCTTCGAAGAGTATGACATGTTTAAGCTCCACCGTTGCACCAACTTCGGCATGGAGAAGAAGCAATACCTCGGCGATGGAGTCGTGACAGGTTCAGGCACCATCGGCGGCCGCCTCGTCTTCATCTTCGCCCAGGACTTCACAGTCAACGCTGGTTCACTCTCAGAGACCATGGCGCAGAAAATCTGCAAGATTATGGACATGGCAATGAAGGTGGGAGCACCCGTCATTGGACTCAATGACTCAGGCGGCGCGCGCATCCAGGAAGGTATCAACGCCCTTGCAGGCTACGCTGAGATATTCCAGCGCAACATCATGGCATCAGGAGTCATCCCGCAGATTTCCGGCATCTTCGGCCCCTGCGCAGGAGGAGCCGTCTATTCACCAGCCCTCACTGACTTCACCCTCATGATGGAGAACACCTCGTTCATGTTCCTCACTGGTCCAGCTGTTGTCAAGACAGTGACAGGCGAGGATGTAGATCAGGAGAGCCTCGGTGGCGCATCCGTGCACTCCACAAAGTCTGGTGTCACACACTTCACAGCAGCTACAGAAGAGGAGGCCATGGCCATGATTCAGCAGCTCATCTCCTACATCCCGCAGAACAACCAGGAGGAGACGCCACGCACAGAGTGCACAGATCCAATCGACCGCCTCGAAGACTCACTCAACGAAATTATCCCAGACAACCCCAACCAGGCATACGACATGTACAAGGTCATCGCCGCAACAGTCGACAACGGCGAGTTCTTCGAGGTGCAGCCAAAATATGCGCAGAACATCATTGTCGGCTTCGCCCGCTTCAACGGACGTTCTGTCGGCATTGTGGCCAACCAACCATCCAAGTTTGCTGGTGTGCTTGACTGCAACGCTTCACGCAAGGGTGCGCGTTTTGTCCGCTTCTGCGATGCCTTCAACATACCTATCGTCAGCTTTGTAGATGTGCCAGGATTCCTCCCAGGCACAGGTCAGGAATACAACGCAGTCATCCTCCACGGTGCCAAGCTGCTCTACGCATACGGAGAGGCCACAGTGCCAAAGGTGACAGTCACACTCCGCAAGTCTTACGGAGGTTCACACATTGTCATGTCATGCAAGCAACTCCGCGGCGACATCAACTACGCATGGCCTTCAGCCGAAATCGCCGTCATGGGCGCAAGCGGCGCAGCAGCTGTGCTCTATGCCCGTGAGGCAAAGAAAATCAAGGAAGAGGGTGGTGATGCCAAGGCATTCATTGCTGAGAAGGAAGAAGAATACTCAAAACTCTTCGCCAATCCTTATAATGCAGCCAAGTATGGCTACATCGATGATGTCATCGAACCACGCAACACACGCTTCCGTGTCATCCGCGCCCTTGAGCAGCTTGCCAACAAGTCGCTCACCAATCCCGCAAAGAAACACGGCAACATACCACTCTAATCCATATTCCACACTACATATAATAAATAATGAAAAAGCTTTTATCAGTATTCTCACTACTCCTGGCTTCTTCCGCAGCCTTCGCTCAGGGAGCATACGACTTTAAAATCAACGAAGTCTATGTCTCACAGCCCGCATGCGACAGTCTCCAGAGCCAGCAACCAAGCTACGTAGACGAGTATGGACAGCCTGCATCATGGATTGAGATAGAGAACACTTCTTATTCCACCCACAACATAAGAAACTGCTTCATCACCATCAATCCAGCCGTGCTCGACGAGACGATGTCAGCCCCCGAACGTGAGAAGCTCATGTCCATGATACCTGCAGGCGACCCGCGCACAAATGTAGGGCCCAAGCAGCGCATCACGTTCTTTGCCGACGGCAATACCAACCGAGGCACACTCCATCTGGACTTCGCTCTTCCTGTTGACGAGGCTTTCACCATCTACCTCTTTGACGGCAATGCTGTTGACCTCATCGACTCAGTCAGAGTAGAACCAATGGCCGCAGGTTCAAGCTATGCTCGCATAGGCGCAGGCAACTGGCAGGAGGTGGATGCGGCAGCCGTCACCCCTAATAGCCCCAACCAGGTATCCGACAACAACAAGGTCAAGGACTTCAAGGAGAAAGACCCGTACGGCATATCCATGACACTCATGTGCATGGGTGTCGTCTTCATTTGCCTCATCCTCCTCTTCGTCTTTTTCCACATCTTCGGATGGGCTATGAACCGCGCGGCCAAGCTCGCAAGAGTGCGCGCCATCCGCACCATCCACGAGCAAGCGGTCAAGATGGTCGAGATGGCCAAGCAGGGAACGACAGAGACCAAGGGTGTTGACATTGAGACTTATACAGCAGTCATCGGACTCGCTCTCCATGAGTACTTCGGTGGCACACATGACCTTGAGTCTGGTATCCTCACAATCAACCAGAATCCCAATACAAGCTGGGCAGACAAGAGCCATGAGCTCCGCATACTCCCACAGCACCATCAGGCACCAGACTGCAAGTGACAATCAAACTTTAGTAGCATGACACACAAGGTGCTCTGATGCCATGCGCCGCAAGGTTCGCCGCATCAGACACTGAATCAAAAAAATCATCACAATGAAAGAATACAACTATAAAATAAAAGGAGCTCCATACAACGTCAAGATTAACAGCGTGGAGGAGAATATCGCCAAGGTTGAGGTCAACGGCATAGAGTTTGAAGTAGAACTCGAAAAGCCAGTAGCAGCGCCAAAGCCAGTAGTGCGCGCAGTAGCAGCGCCAGTCAAGACCATCGAACCTCCAAAAGAGGCGCAGGAAGCTGTTGAGGCAGGTGTATTCGCCGTTCGCGCCCCACTGCCAGGCACCATCAATGACATCCTCGTCACCGTCGGCCAGCAGGTCAAGGTTGGGGACACAGTCGTGGTGCTCGAAGCCATGAAGATGGAAAACAACATCGACGCGGAGCGTGCAGGCAAGGTTCTCGAAATCAAAGTGGCCAAGGGCGATACCGTAATGGAGGGTGCAATCCTCGTCACAATCGGGTAATAAACATTATTCATTCAACAATCAACAAGAAGTAAACTATGTTACTCGAAAGTGTATCAACCTTAGACTTCATCGCCTCGAAGCTCGCCGACTTCCTCTCTTATACAGGTTTTGCCAACGTAGAATGGGCCAACATCATCATGATAGCCGTAGGCGCATTCTTCATCTGGCTCGCCATAAAGAAGGATTTCGAGCCGCTGCTTCTTATCCCCATAGGCCTCGGCATCATCTTGGGCAACATCCCGTTTAAGGATGCAGGCCTTGAGATAGGACTCTACGAGGATAACTCCGTGCTCAACATCTTCTACCAAGGTGTCAAGCTTGGCTGGTATCCGCCTCTTGTCTTCCTCGGCATCGGCGCCATGACAGACTTCTCAGCCCTCATAGCCAACCCCAAGCTCATGCTCATCGGAGCGGCTGCCCAATTTGGCATCTTCGCAGCCTACATGGCAGCCCTCGCCCTCGGCTTTGAGCCCAACCAGGCAGCGGGCATCGCCATCATTGGAGGAGCAGACGGTCCCACAGCCATCTTCCTCTCAAGTAAACTCAGCCCCAACCTCATGGGAGCTATCGCCGTCTGCGCCTATTCATACATGGCTCTCGTGCCAGTCATACAGCCAGGCATCATGAAGTTCCTCACCACTAAGGAACAGCGCAAGATTAAGATGCAGCCATCACGTAAGGTGAGCCAAACAGAGAAGATGCTCTTCCCCGTAGTCGGCCTCCTCATCACGACCTTCATCGTCCCTTCAGGCCTTCCCCTCCTCGGCATGCTTTTCTTTGGCAACCTCCTCAAGGAGTCTACCAAGACCACACGCCTTGCCAAGACAGCGGGCAGCGCCCTCAATGACATCGTTGTCATGCTCCTCGGCCTCACGGTGGGATGTTCTACACAAGCCTCTGAGTTCCTCACGCTCAACACCATCTACATCTTCGCCATCGGCGCGTGTGCCTTCATCGTGGCGACAGCCAGCGGTGTATGCTTCGTCCACATCATGAACATCTTCCTGCCTAAAAACCAGAAGATAAATCCGCTCATCGGCAATGCGGGCGTATCAGCCGTACCAATGGCTGCTCGCATCTCCCAGAACGAAGGTCTCAAGGCTGACCCCCACAACTACCTTCTCATGCATGCCATGGGACCCAACGTGGCTGGAGTCATCGGCTCAGCCGTGGCAGCAGGAGTCCTCCTCGGATTCCTCTCATAGTCAGCTTGTCTTTTGTCCCTACGATTGTTCCCGTCACGTGTGGAACATCCATATACCATGAGCAATCGCGCCATCTGGAGTTAGCTTCCCCAGATGGCGCGATTCTGTTGTCTCAACAAATGCTTCTGCGCCTTTTGATGCATGCAGATGATATGTGTGTTTCCACCTGAAGTGCACGCTGAAGGGATTCTTTGAGGAATTTGAGTGCAACAGCCTTATAATAAATCGTGTCAGGGCGGATTGCGGATCTTGCTTGGAAGAAATAGTGGAAAATGTGACGAATGAGCACGGTAACAGAATGAGGTATTGTTGCAGACTTGGCATTTCCATCTCAAAAAAGTTCGCACTCGGGGTGTGACATCAGATTTTCCATCTTGACTGACTTATAATCCAGGATTTTTATATAAATTTGCATTCGATTTGCTGATATGCAGCAGATGCATGAAAGAATAATATCTATTTTTCACATAAAACATGATAACAGTTTCTGATCTTGCCGTACAGTTTGGCAAGCGCGTCCTGTATAAGGATGTCAACATGAAGTTTACCAATGGCAATATCTATGGTGTCATTGGTGCTAACGGAGCGGGCAAGTCAACCCTCCTCAAGGCTATCAGTGGGGAACTCGAACCTACAAAAGGCACTATCACACTTGGCCCGGGAGAGAGACTCTCTGTGCTTTCTCAGGATCACTATAAGTATGACAACTGCACTGTCCTCAATACGGTGCTCATGGGGCATTCCGTGCTTTGGGAAATCATTCAGGAGAAGGATGCCCTCTATGCTAAGTCTGACTTTTCTGACGAGGATGGCATACGGGCTGCTGAACTTGAGGAGAAGTTTGCGGAACTTGACGGATGGAATGCCGAGAGCGATGCTGCCCAGCTTCTTTCAGGCCTTGGCATCAAGGAAGCCCTTCACTATAAGATGATGTCGGAGCTTACTGGTAAGGAGAAGGTGAGAGTCATGTTGGCTCAGGCTCTATATGGCAATCCTGACAACCTCCTCCTTGACGAGCCTACTAATGATCTTGACCTTGACACTGTGGAGTGGCTTGAGGATTTCCTCGCTAATTTTGAGCATACAGTCCTTGTGGTCAGCCATGACCGCCACTTCCTCGATGCTGTCAGCACGCATACGGTCGACATTGACTACAATAAGGTCAACCTCTTTGCCGGCAACTATTCTTTCTGGTATGAGTCATCACAGCTCGCCCTCAAGCAGGCGCAGAATCAGAAGGCCAAGGCTGACGAGAAGCGTAAGGAACTTGAAGAGTTTATCCGTCGCTTTTCTGCAAATGCCGCTAAAAGCAAGCAGACGACATCTCGAAAGAAGATGCTCGAGAAGCTCAATGTCGATGAGATACTCCCGTCCACTCGCAAGTATCCTGGAATCATATTCCAGATGGAGCGTGAGGCCGGCAATCAAATACTTGAGGTCGAGGGGCTCACTGCCATAGAGCCAGACGGGACAGTTCTCTTCAAGGATCTCTCCTTCACGGTGGAGAAGGGAGAGAAGGTGGTGTTCCTCTCTCACAATCCTCGCGCCATGACGGCACTCTTTGAGATTATCAATGGCAACCGAGAGGCTCAGGAGGGTACGTACAAGTGGGGCGTGACCATCACTACTGCTTATCTTCCTGTCGACAACACCTCTTTCTTCCAGAGCGATAAGAATCTCATCGAGTGGCTCAGCCAGTATGGCGAGGGCAATGATGTCTTTTTCAAGGGATACCTTGGTCGTATGCTCTTCAGTGGAGAGGAAGTGCTCAAAAAGGTTAATGTCCTCTCGGGTGGCGAGAAGATGAGATGCATGATAGCCCGCATGCAGCTAAAGAATGCCAACTGCCTTATCTTGGACACTCCAACCAACCATCTTGACCTTGAGTCAATCCAGGCTTTCAATAACAATCTGAAGCTCTTCAAGGGTAATGTGCTCTTTGCGTCACATGACCACGAGTTCATCCAGACTGTGGCCAACCGCATCATTGAGCTCGGCCCGAAGGGACATATTGATAAGCTTATGCAGTATGATGACTATGTGCATAGCGATGATATCAAGGCTCTTCGAGAGTCAATCTATTAAATGCGCTCTAATATAGTTAAAAAAAGAAGCGGGAGCAAATCCGAAGTTGATTGCTCCCGCTTAATGTTTCCGTGTGTCTTTTCTGTAAGAAGCGATTAGTAAGGATCACTTGTTTGTGGGTGTGGTGGTTTTCTGCCACGCTTTTCTTTTTCTCAAGTCTCTTATTTCAGCTCAGCTCTGTTTTTTTATTTCGTGTCTATCTCTTCCGTCATGATGATTTCGTTGCCCTTGGGGTCAATGAACTTGTATTGCAGGAATCCGAGTTCTTGGCTTGGATAGACCTTTACGCCGAGCCCGTATTTCATCTGCCATCGGAGGGAAAGGTTGAAGAGGCCCTTGGTGATGTATGCTTCTACGTATGGATTGACATAGAGCTTAAATTTCTTCTGTCCGAGATTGTTGACGAGGTAGTCAATCTTGTTTTCGAGCGTATCGGTGAAGAGTATGGAGGACTTTATCGTCCCCTTGCCGAAACATGTGGGGCAGACTTCTTCAACGTGGACATCCATGGATGGTCTGACTCTTTGACGAGTAATCTGCATCAATCCGAATTTGCTGAGTGGCAGGATATTGTGTTTGGCTCTGTCGCTCTTCATCAGCTGGTTCATGTATTCGTAGAGCTTCTGGTTGTGTTCAGAGCTGTCCATATCGATGAAGTCCACCACGATGATGCCGCCCATGTCTCTTAGTCTCAACTGGCGCGCGAGTTCTTCTGCTGCTCCCATGTTGACCATGAAAGCGTTCTCTTCTTGATTGTCAACGCCTCTATTGCGGTTGCCCGAGTTGACGTCTACCACGTGGAGAGCTTCCGTGTGCTCGATGATGAGGTAAGCTCCGTGCTTGTAGCTGACTGTACGTCCGAGACCTGATTTAATCTGTTTCGTCACGCCGTAGTTGTCGAAGATGGGCGCATTGCCCTTGTAGAGTTTGATGATGGACACCCTGTCCGGGGCTATCAGCTCAACGTAGTTCTTCACTTCCTCGTAGACTTCCTCGTTGTTGACGATGATGCTCTCGTATGAGGGATTGAACAAGTCTCGCAACATTGACACCGTGCGGCCAGTTTCTTCATGAGCAAGTACTGGCAAACTTGTAGCTTTCTGTACCTTCGTGATGCAATCGTTCCATGCTTTGACAAGGAGGTTGAGCTCATTATTGAGTTCTGCTGCTCGCTTGCCTTCTGCTACGGTGCGGACGATGACTCCGAAGTGGCGTGGTTTGATGCTCTGTATGAGCTGTTTAAGGCGTGTGCGTTCTTCTTTCGACTTGATTTTGGTGCTGACGTTGACCTTGTCGGCAAAGGGTATCAGTACAAGGAATCTCCCCGCGAAGGATAGTTCGCCTGTCAGTCTTGGCCCCTTTGTGTTGATGGGTTCTTTGGTCACCTGCACCATCACAGGCTGTCCCACTTCGAGGACATCCTGTATGCTTCCCACTTTTTGAATTTCTTGTTTCTGAGCCGCCTTTTCCATGGCTGCGAGTTTCCTCTTGTCGCTTAATACCTGCTTGGTATATTTTTCTAAAGAGAGGAACTGCTTGCCGAGATCCTGGTAGTGTAGAAATGCTTCTTTTTCATGACCCACATCGACGAAACACGCATTGAGAGCCGGCATGAGCTTCTTGACCTTGCCGGCATAGATGTTGCCTACAGAGTATTTTGTTTCGTGCCCTTCTTTCTGAAACTCCACGAGTTTCTGGTCTTCGAGGAGGGCAATGGTGACTTCTGTAGGTTTTGCATCGATGATAAGTTCACTGGTCATTCTTGCTTACCTTGTGTTTTGCGCCTCTGCCTTTGCCCCTGTCCGAGTTGTATTCTGAAGTAAAATGCATTGTCTGTTGGCAACGACTTGCCTGTGATGCGGGGGCAAGGGTGGGGAGGCCGCATAGTTAGAGTTTTGATTGAATGGTATAGAAAAAGAGCATACCGTCTTTGTACCCTTGGCTGGGGGATTGCATTGATAGGGTATGCTCTTTGTTCCTGCTGTCATATAGTAGCGGGAAATGAGGCCTTGGCCTGTGCTCACTACTTGCTCTTATGACGATTCTTTCTCAGTCTCTTCTTGCGTTTGTGAGTTGAAATCTTGTGTCTTTTCTTTTTCTTACCGTTTGGCATAGTCCTTAATTTTTTAGTTGTTTATAATAAATTGTTTATTGTGCTTTTTCAAAAACGGTGTGCATGTTTTGCATCCATTCGAAGTGCAAATTTAGTTCTTTTTCTCGAATGTGGAAAATTTTTCTTGATAAATATATCTCTCCGACTATGAATAATCAATTAAAAGTCCTAAATTTGCAAATAAAATATAACACGATAATATGAATAGACAATTTTTATCCCTGTCTGTTGCGCTCTGCTGTGCGGCGATTCTGCCGTCATACGGACAGCGTCAGAGGAAGGTGGTGCAATACAGGCAGAAGGCAAATGGCATTGTCGCCAAATACCGTGAAGCACTCAAATCAATCGCCCCCAGGGCTGTCGGGCCAGATTCTCTTATTGACAGCATGGTGGTCTCTCCTTATATGTTTCCGCTTGTGGGGCCTGGAGTATACTACAAGTCTGTCACTTCTGACATTTTCGGTCTCGGTTACCAGCTTCCTGGTTCGTCCGTCTCATCGTGTGCCTCTCCGTCTTTGGCATATCGCGAGATGATTGGCGACAATGTTGGGCAGACGCTCTTGGATTCGTATGCAAACAGGCCGTGGCTTTTCAGATACAATGATGACATGATACAGAAGGAAGATGTCGTGACAGAAGCCAAGCCAGACACGGAGATTAAGCCAGAAGAGCTTGAAAAGATATATAGCAAGGTGGATGAGATAAAGGATGTCAAGGAAGTCGTTTCGGACGTTGACATTGATTTGAAGATAGAGAAGCCCAACTTCTGGTCGACGAAATGCAGGTTTGACTTCAAGTTTTCGCAGAACTACTTCTCTGAGCAATGGTATAAGGGTGGCAACAACAATGTCAATCTCTTCACCAATCTTCTTATCGAAGCTAACTATAATGACCAGAAGTCCATACAGTGGGACAACAAGCTGGATCTCCGTCTCGGATTCGTCACAGCCACGTCTGACTCAATACACAATTTCCTGACCTCTGATGACCGCATCTATCTCTTCTCCAAATTGGGAGTCCGTGCCGTTGATAATTGGTATTATACCGTCTCCGCAGAGGCAAAAACGCAGTTCCTGCCAGGCTATCGTGCCAATGACCGCAACACTTACTCCGACTTCCTTGCGCCGCTGGATGTGTTTGTGGCTGTCGGTATAGACTTCAAGCCGAAGCTCAAGAATGGCAACTCTCTCTCTGTCATGCTGCAACCGTTGACGTATAAGATACGTTATATCACGGCTGATGATGAGACCGTCCATGCCTCTTACAATATGAGAAACAAGGATTTCCAGCAAGACTTCGGTTCGAAGGTTGAGGTCAATTCCTTTTTTAATATTGTCAAGAACTTCACTTGGCGCTCACGTTTCTATTTCTTCACGTCATACGAGTATGTTGAGTCCGAGTGGGAGAACACCCTGTCTTTCCGCTTCAACAAGTACATCTCCGCAGACCTTTATACAATATGGAGATTTGACGACAATCGCGACAAGCGATATTTTGACAGCACTCTCGGTTATTTCCAGTTTAAGGAGAACTTCATGCTCGGTCTGACATATTCGTTCTGAAATGCCAATCAGTAGGCACGAGTTCCGCATAGTCGCTGCAGACCTTTTCGGGTCGGCAAGCCCAGCACCCCTCGGGAGCTTGCTCACAACCCCTTGTGGGCAGGCTCCCGAGGGCTTGTGGGCAAGCTCCCGAGGGGTTGTGAGCAGGCTCATTCGGAGTGTTGGGCAGGGACGATTTTGCTGGACTGCATTTTATAAGGATATATCAAGTCTGTTGCAGTTGGATTTAGAAAAGACACAGGCTTCGATGGTTGATTTGTCCATCGAAGCCTGTGTCTTTATTGCATGATGTGTTTTCGGAGCAGCTCTATTTCTTGAAGTATGCGCGGAAATGCTTGAATATCTTGTCTTTGATATTTTTTGCAGGAGTGATGTTGTCACCATCCGAGAGGGTCTCGATGGCTTTGCGCTCTTCTTTTGTGAGTGTCTCTGGAATGTAAACGCTGATATTGATAATCTCATCTCCACGTTGACGTGTGTATCCGTTAAGGTCGGGGATGCCCTTGCCGCGGAGGCGGAGAACTGTGCCTGGCTGTGTGCCTGATGGTATGTTGATTTTGGCCTTGCCGTCGACAGTGGGCACTTCGAGCGAGGTGCCAAGGGTGGCTTGCGGAATGGTGAGAAGAAGATTGTAGACGAGGTCGCATCCGTCGCGCACGAGGTCAGGATGAGGTCTTTCCTGCACGACTATCTGCAGGTCGCCGTCGATGCCTCCGCGTCGTCCTGCTCCGCCCTTGCCTGTGAAGTTGTAGGCATAGCCTTCAACGAGGCCAGCTGGGAGTTCGAGCTCCACCTGCTTCTCGCCCTTGACTATACCTTCTCCGCCACACTGCGGGCACTTGTTTTTGATGATGGTGCCTTCGCCTTGGCATTGGTCGCAAGGTGCTTGCGTCTGCATGATGCCAAGCATAGTTTGGCGAGTCTTGTAGACAACGCCCTGACCTTGGCAGGATGGGCATTGTTCTTCTTTTCCGTCCTCTGAGCCTGTGCCGTTGCAATGTGGGCACTTGATGTCGGTCTTGAGGTTGAATTTTTTTGTGACGCCTGTTACAATCTCGTCAAGGCCAAGTTCGACGCGCATACGCAGGTCTCGTCCTTTGTAGATGGGCTTGCGTCTTTGTCCGCCACCTCCGCCGAAACCTCCGAATCCGCTGAAGCCTCCGAAACCTCCGTTGCCGAAGATGTCGCCAAACATGCTGAAAATGTCATCCATCGACATGCCTTGTCCGCCGCCGAAACCGCCAGCTCCAGGACCGAAAGCGTCTGGACCAAACTGGTCATAGCGCGCGCGCTTGTCTGGGTCGCGGAGAATGTCATAGGCTTCAGCAGCCTCCTTGAATTTCTCTTCTGCCTCTTTGTTGCCCGGGTTGCGGTCTGGGTGGTACTTGATGGCCATCTTCTTGTAGGCCTTCTTGATGTCATCGGCAGAAGCCGTCTTGGACACTCCCAGTATCTCGTAGTAGTCTTTCTTTGCCATGTTATTCTGCAACGGCTACCTTTGCGTAGCGGATTACCTTGTCATTGAGTGTATATCCTGCGGTCATGCAGTCGATGATTTTTCCTTTTTGGTCAGCTGGCAAGCCTGGCACCATAGCGATAGCCTCGTGGAGGTCTGAGCTGAAGTCGGTGCCTACCACTTCCATTTTCTTGAGTCCTTCCTGCGCGAGGAGCTTGAAGAACTTGTCGATGATGAGGGTGAGTCCTTCTCTGAGCGCTGCCACGTCTTCATATTTGTCCATGTTTTCTTGGGCGCGCTCAAGATCGTCAATGATAGGGAGGAGGGTGGTGATTACTTTAGAGCCGCCATTCTTGATGAGTTCGGCTTTTTCCTGCATGACGCGCTTGCGGAAGTTGTCAAACTCTGCTGCCTTGTAGAGATTCTGTTTCTTGAGTTCTGCTATCTGTGCTTCGAGTTTGGCTATTTGCGCTTCGGGCGTGTCTTTAGCTGTTTCGTCCGTGCTTGAATCGTCTGCGGTCGCAGCTTGCTCACTGGTAGTGTCGACTATGTCGTCTTTCTCTACCTCATTTGCTGGGTCTTTTATATCTTTTTCCATAATTCGAATTATTGATTTTATGCGCCGGCCAATTGATTTAATAAGTCATCAATTGGTTTTTGTGCATTTGCAATGATGATGTGCATGATGTTTTTCACACGTTCTGTCTGTGGACAGATGTCGTCAAAAAAGATGCCAGTGTCATGTTGGCTGGCATCTTTTATGACATTATGTCTGTCCGTATGGCATATTGTCTGTTTCTGTTGCTGGTTTCAGCTGAGTTCATCGCTTGTATAGCCCAGTGGCAACTGTCGGCAGTTATAGCATGAAGCCATGATTTCTCCGTACGCACCTGCTGAGAGTATGGCGAGGAGGTCTCCCCTATGGATGCGTGGGAGCTGGATGTCTTTGTCGAAGACATCGCTTGACTCGCATATAGGACCCACCACATCGTATGTCTCTTCTGGCTCATCGCTGGTGAGGTTGAGCATCTTGTGGTGCGCATCATAGAGGGCTGGACGGATGAGGTCGGTCATGCCTGCATCAACGATTGCAAACTGTTTGACGGCTCCTGTCTTGACGTAGTTGACACGTGTGATGAGGGCTCCGCATTGGCCTACTACGGCGCGTCCGAGTTCGAAGTGGACGCTCTGCCCTGGGCGCAGCTTGAGATGCTGGTGATATGTGGAGAAGTAGCTGGCAAAGTCGGGGATGGGGTTGGCCATCGGGTTCACGTAGTCAATGCCAAGTCCGCCGCCTACATTGATGATGTCGAGGGTGATGCCTGATGCTTCGAGACGGTCCTGCAGCTCGTTGATGCGCTTTGACAGGGCTATGAAGTCGTCCATCTCAAGTATTTGCGAACCGATGTGGAAGTGAAGTCCCTTGAAGGATATGTTGTTCATCTCCTTTGCCCTGCCGATGACTGTCTCCATGTCTTCCATGGCGATGCCAAACTTGTTTTCGGCCAGTCCTGTGGTGATGTTGGCATGTGTGTGTGCCCCGACGTTGGGATTGATGCGGAAACACACGTTGGCTGTCTTGCCCTTGGCGCATGCTATTTCGTTGATGACCTCAAGTTCGGCTATGCTCTCCACGTTGAAACAGAAGATGCCTGCATCAAGACCGAGTTCTATCTCCCAGTCGCTTTTGCCGACTCCTGCGAAGACTATCTTGTCTGCCGGGAATCCAGCTTTGAGCACTTGTTG
>JAXJBE010000066.1:0-4992 GCA_036303125.1 Bacteroidaceae bacterium | reverse complement strand
ATTAGGGGGTGTTCTTATTATTCATTTAGTGATTCGGTTGGGATTCGAACCCAATACCCACAGCTTAGAAGGC
Organism: Bacteroidaceae bacterium; assembly: GCA_036303125.1. Classification (GTDB taxonomy): domain Bacteria; phylum Bacteroidota; class Bacteroidia; order Bacteroidales; family Bacteroidaceae; genus Minthosoma. Next base: position 4,919 of record JAXJBE010000066.1, on the reverse strand, counting down.
TGTTGCTCTATCCAGCTGAGCTACCGAACCATCCTTTCTTTCAAGCGTCGTTTTATGCGACTTCAGCTCATCGCACAGACCGTCTGAGCGAATTGCGGGTGCAAAGGTAGGGAAAATATGCGAACCGACCAAAGGTTAGTCCAATTATTTTCCCTACCTCTATAGTTTTTTTATTACAGAAACACGTTTTGCACTTCGAAGAAGCTAAAAAGACAGGCGCATGCACTCATGGAGAGGCAACCAACGGCTTATCAGCCAACGAGTGCAGCAGCAAGCACCTTTAGATCCTCAAGAGTCTTAGCCTTAACAGCAGACTCGACAGTCACTACCGGTTCTATTATTGTGATATGCTTCATCGCCTGCATTGCCTCTTTCATCTTCTTTCCTGCCACAGGAGCCCATGTGCCATTCTCGACAAAGGCGACCTTGCGGTTCTGATAAGTCTTGATGCGCAGATGGTTGATGAAATCTTCCATGATTGGCATGACACCTCCGTCGTAGGTTGGAGCACAGAGCACAAGGCGGTCATAGCGGAAGGCATCTTCCACAGCCTCGTGAAGGTCATCACGGGCAATATCAGCCGTTGAGACTTTCTCTCCTTTCTCGCGCAGCATGTCAGCAAGAGCGAGAGCTGCCTTTGCCGTATTGCCGTAAATAGAACAGTAAGCGATGAAAATGCCCTTGTCCTCCGGCTCATACTTGCTCCACGTATCATATTTAGCAATATAGTAGCCAAGGTTCTCATCAAGCACAGGGCCGTGGAGAGGGCAGATGCGCTGAATATCAAGTGTGGCAGCCTTCTTCAAAAGCTGTTGCACCATGGCACCATACTTGCCGACGATATTGAAATAATAGCGACGAGCTTCACATGCCCATCCCTCATCTCCATTCAGCTCCTTGCATAAAGCGCCAAACTTGCCGAAACCGTCTGCCGTGAAGAGAGTCCTTGTCATCTGTTCGTAAGTCACCATCACCTCTGGCCAGTGCACCATGGGAGCCATAAAGAATTGCAGCACATGAGAACCAAGAGAAAGGGTCTCCCCTTCCCCGACCACCAGCAGACGGTCTCCGAAGTCAATGTCAAAGAAACGTTTGAACATTGGCACAGCCTTCTGTGAACAAACAGCCACCATATCAGGATACATGTCCATAGCTCGCTTGACACATCCAGAATGATCTGGTTCGAAGTGCTGAACAATGAGATAATCAGGTTTCTTGCCAGCAAGGGCTGCCTCAAGATTGGCCACCCACTCGTCCCCCTTGCGAGAGTCGGCTGTGTCCATGACGGCTATCTTATCATCTAAAATGACGTATGAGTTGTAAGACACACCATCTGGCACTTCATACTGCCCCTCAAAAAGGTCAATATCAAGATCATCCACACCTACATACTTGATGCCGTCAGCTATAATATCATATTTCATATTGCCTATACCGCCGTTTTCTTATTTGAGTCTTTTCTGAATAGCTGCGCTTTCAGCCTCATAGCCAGGCTTATTGAGAAGAGCGAACATGTTCTTCTTATATGCCTCCACGCCAGGCTGGTTGAATGGATTAACGCCAAGGATGAGTCCAGAGATGCCACATCCCTTCTCAAAGAAGTAGATGAGCTGACCTATGTTGTACTCGTCAAGCTTTTCAATAGACAGCTTGATGTTTGGCACGCCACCGTCCACATGAGCCAACTGAGTGCCGAGTTCGGCCATCTTGTTTACTTGGTCAATGCGCTTGCCAGCAAGGAAGTTGAGACCGTCAAGGTTCTCCTCGTCTGATGGCACAGCAAGTTCGGTATTGGGGTTCTCCACAGACACTACAGTCTCGAAGATAATGCGCTCACCATCCTGAATCCACTGTCCCATGGAGTGGAGGTCTGTAGTGAGGTCTACAGACGCAGGGAAAATGCCCTTGCCGTCCTTACCCTCGCTCTCTCCATAGAGTTGCTTCCACCACTCTCCAAGGTTGTGGAGCTTTGGCTGATAGTTGGCCATAATCTCAATCTTCTTGCCGCTCTGATAAATAGCGTTGCGAGTAGCCGCATAGACAGCAGCCGGATTCTCAGCGAAAGGAACATCCTGGCCACACTGAACCTCCATATCCTGCGCGCCCTTGACAAGGGCTGCAATGTCATATCCTGCCACAGCGATAGGAAGGAGACCTACAGGAGTGAGCACAGAGAAGCGTCCGCCTACGTTGTCTGGGATGATGAAAGACTTATACCCCTCCTTGTCCGCTGTAGTGCGAGCCGCGCCTTTCTTGGCATCAGTGATGGCCACAATGACCTTCTTGGCCTCTTCCTTGCCACGCTGATCCTCACACATCTTCTTGAGGAGGCGGAATGTAATAGCAGTTTCCGTGGTTGTGCCAGACTTTGAAATATTGATTACACCAAACTTAACGTTCTTGAGATAGCCAATAAGTTCAGACAGATAGTCCTCACCAATATTATTGCCGGCAAAGAGGATGCGTGGTGCGCCAGATGGCTGAAGCCAGCCGAATGTGTTGGAGAGAGCGTCGATAACCATGCGCGCTCCGAGGTAAGAACCTCCAATGCCTGCAACAACCACAGCCTCACAGTTCTCCTGAAGCACTTTCGCCGTAGCATTGATTTCCGCAATGAACTCTGGAGTAATAGAACTTGGAAGATGCATCCATCCAAGGAAGTCATTGCCTGGGCATGTGCCCTGCTCAAGTGCTTCCTGCGCTGCCTTCACCTGAGGTTCGAGAGCCTCGATAGAACCTGCTGCCACAAACTGAGCAGCCTTGCTGATATCAATTTTCATATCTTTTTGTGTTTAAGTTAATATCGTGTATTATGATTTCTCTAACTATATCAAGATGGCTTTTGCCTTGTTTTGAGACGCAGCATCAGCTCATCTCACACCTCTTATATTATAATATATGTGTATGCAGGCTTCAAGTCCAGCCTCCTACCTCAACGTGTCACTCAGAATCTTGATTTCCACGCTTGGCGCGATTTTCTCATACAGGATATTGTAGACAGCATCGAGGATTGGCATATTGACATGATACCTCTTGTTGAGAAGCTTCATGCAGTTAGTGCCATAATAGCCCTCAGCAATCATCTCCATCTCAAGCTGAGCAGTCTTTACACTATACCCCTGCCCTATCATCGTACCAAAGACGCGGTTGCGGGAAAAATTGGAATACATCGTCACAAGCAGGTCGCCCAGATATGCCGAATCACTGACATGCCTATCTTCAGGCTGCACAGCCGTGAGGAAACGTTTCATCTCCTGCACAGCATTTGACACGACAACAGCCTGGAAGTTGTCTCCCATCTTGAGTCCATGACATATTCCTGCCGCTATGGCGTAGACATTCTTCAAGACAGAAGAATACTCTATGCCTTCAATGTCGGTGGACACGCTCGTCTTGACAAACTTATTGGTAAAGAGCTCGGCCGTCACCTTGGCATTCTCCAAATCTCGGCATCCTACAGTCAAGTAGCAGAGACGGTCGAGAGCCACCTCCTCCGCATGGCTTGGGCCTCCGATGCATGCCACCTGCTCTTCCGGCACATTATACATGCGCTCGAAATAGCGGCTGACAGTTATTCCATCATCAGGCACAATTCCTTTGATAGCAGTCACCACCATCTTCTCCCTCATGTTGGCCTTGAGTTTCTTGAGATGCCCCTTGAGATATGGCGAGGGCACGACAAAAATCAGCGTGTCGTTGTTCTTCACCACCTCATTTATGTCGTTGGAGAAGTTGATGCGATCAACATCGAAGTGCAAACCTGTGAGATAAGCCGGATTGTGGTGCAGTCGTTTGAAGTCCTCAATGCGGTCTTCGCGGCGCATGTACCATGTTATCTTTTCCTCATGATGCATGACAATCTTAGCTATCGCCGTAGCCCAACTGCCGCCACCAAAGATTGCCACTCTGCCTGTACGTTTGAATTGCATGTCGTATCAGTTTTGGGGATGTTTCACCATCGCTTTTGTTTATGCTTAATTTTTCAACGCAGCATTTCTCAGCTCATGATTATTCTTTTCCTTTGCAATCATATCGTCATACGATTACTCAACCTCAGCAGGCTTTACCTTGGAGAGGATTGCCGTCACCTCATCTACAGAAGGCTTCTGAATATCGAGCTTATATTTCTTCACCACCTCGCCAATCTGTTGCTGAAGCTTCTGGGGATTGACCCCTTCGAGGTCGCTGGTGAGGTTGTATCCCACCTTATACAGAACCGGCACGATATCCTCCGCAAATCCAAGCTCCACAAACTTCTGCGCAGCGTCTCTTGGAGTCTTCTTCTCTGGCTTCATCGTTGGGAAGAGAAGCACTTCTTGTATAGTTGGCTGGCCTGTCATGAGGATGGCCAGACGGTCTATGCCGATGCCGATGCCCGATGTAGGAGGCATGCCATACTGGAGGGCACGCAGGAAATCGTGGTCAATGACCATGGCTTCATCGTCACCTTTGTCAGCGAGTTTCATCTGTTCAACGAACCGCTCCTCCTGATCAATAGGATCATTAAGCTCTGAGTATGCATTGGCCAGCTCCTTGCCGTTGACCATAAGTTCAAAACGCTCTGTCAATCCGGCCTTCGAGCGGTGCATCTTTGTCAGAGGCGACATCTCCACTGGATAATCCGTGATGAAGGTTGGCTGGATGAATGTACCCTCACATGTCTCGCCGAAGATTTCATCAATGAGCTTGCCCCTGCCCATGGTGTCGTCAACCTCGACGCCCACCTTCTTGGCAGCCTCCCTCATCTCGTCTTCGCTCATATTCTCAAGGTCATAGCCAGTCTTCTCCTTGATGGCTTCGAGGATAGGCAGGCGGCGATATGGAGCCTTGAAGCTGATGACATTGTCACCGACCTTCACATCCGTGGTGCCGTTGACAGCGACACAGATGCGCTCAAGAAGCTGCTCGGTAAATGACAT
>JAXJBE010000065.1:0-31979 GCA_036303125.1 Bacteroidaceae bacterium | reverse complement strand
GGGACGCCACGGGAGGATGGAAAACGGATGGCCATCAGGGGGCAGCAACCAGGGGAAAAAGCTGACTGGAGCTGAAATCAGGAGCACGCATTGACCTCTCGCCGGGGATATATATATAAAATATATCCCCGGCGAGTGGGCACTCCTGAATTGTCAAAAAACATCCCCATGGAGACGGGAACGGAAAACACGGTGACACGGAATCTTTGACGGGGACGGGAGGAGGATTTTAGGAGCACATATTGACCTCTCTCCAGTATATTTCAATATCTATAAAGATATTGGAATATTTGGAGAGGGGGCACTCCTAAGCTCTGGAAGAACTGCCTTTGGACGCAAGGCTCGGACGAGGGCAGGGAGGATATGGGGAGGCTGAGGAGCGGGCACGCACGGGAGGGAAGTGGGCAAAAGGAGGCAAAAGGAGGCATAACAGACTCAGGGCTTGAAAAAGTGGGAGGAAGGCTTTGCGGGAACTCCGGCAATGCTTAACTTTGCGGCGGCTTAGGGAAATAATGGGCGAAACGGGACGGGAATGCGGGTGGGGCATTACGGTGAACGGGCTGGCCCATATCCCGATGCCGGCTGGCCCAACTCTCCAAACGGGCAAGCCCACAACCCCTCGGGAGCAAGCCCACAAGGGGTCGGGAGCTTGCTCGCGAGGGGCTGGGAGCAAGCCCAAATGGGGTGCTGGGCTTGCGGAGAAAAAACATGGGGAGGGGCTGAGGGAATTAGTCCAGTCCCTTCATACTAAGCTGCATGCGACCGCGCTGCAAATCGATGCCTATGACTCTGACGGTGACATGCTGATGAAGCTGCACTTCGGTGGAGGGGTCTTTGACGTAATGGTCGGAGAGTTCGCTGATGTGGACAAGTCCTTTGGTGTGCACACCGACATCGACAAAGCAACCGAAGTTGGTGATGTTGGTGATGATGCCTGGAAGCACCATGCCAACCTGCACGTCCTCCAGTTCTTTGACATCTTTGGAAAACTCAAATACGGTGAGCTGCTTACGCGGGTCACGTCCGGGCTTGTCGAGTTCGAGCATGATATCTTGAAGCGTTGGCAGGCCTACCTTGTCGGTGACGTAGTCTGCAATGTTTATCTTATCACGGAGCGACTTGTCGGCCATCAGTTCGGCTACGCTGCAATGCTGATCTTGGGCCATCTTCTCCACAATTTGGTAGCTTTCGGGGTGGACGGCACTGTTGTCGAGCGGCTGTTTGCCTCCGCTGACTCTGAGGAAGCCGGCAGCCTGCTCGAAGGCTTTTGGGCCGAGCTTGGGAACTTTGAGCAGTTGGCGACGTGAGGTGAACGCTCCGTTGGCCGCGCGGTAATCGATGATGTTCTGGGCTATTGCGGGGCCGAGGCCTGAGATGTATGTGAGCAGATGCTTGCTGGCGGTATTGACATTGACGCCGACCTTGTTGACGCACATCTCTACGGTCTGGTCGAGCGAGTGTTTAAGTTCCTTCTGGTCGACATCTTTCTGGTATTGCCCCACTCCGATGGAGCTGGGGTCAATCTTGACGAGTTCGGCAAGAGGATCCATGAGTCGGCGGCCTATGCTTACCGCTCCTCTGACAGTGACGTCATAGTCGGGAAATTCATCTCTGGCAACCTTAGAGGCTGAGTATATGCTGGCGCCGTCTTCGCTGACCACGTAAATCTGTATATCCTGCGGCAGGTGAAGTCCTCTGACAAAGGCTTCTGTCTCTCGACTGGCCGTGCCGTTGCCAATGGAGATGGCCTCTATCTTGTATTGCCGCACGAGTGAGCAGAGGCGGGCGGCAGAGGCATCGAGTTCGTTTTTGGGAGGATGCGGGTAGATTGCCTCATTGTGCAGGAGGTTTCCTTCGGAATCGAGACAAACGACTTTGCATCCTGTGCGGAATCCTGGGTCGAGGGCGAGCACTCGCTTCTGTCCGAGCGGAGCTGACATGAGAAGTTGTTCAAGGTTTTTGACGAAGATGCGTATGGCTTCTTTGTCGGCCTGTTCCTTGGAGAGGTTGGCAAACTCAGTCTCGATGCTGGGTTTGATGAGTCGCTTGTACCCATCCTCTATGGCATCCCACACGAGTTCGGCGCTGCGACTGGAGTTGCGCAGGAACTGCCGGTCGAGGCGGTCGAGACACCGCTCATCGTCGCCTGAGATGGAGACCTTGAGCACGCCCTCCGCTTCGCCGCGCCGGATGGCGAGCAGGCGATGGGAGGCGCAACGTGAGAGTTTCTCGGAGAATTCGAAATAGTCACGGTACTTCTGGGCTTTATCCTCCCACTCTTTCTCCTCTGCCTCTGTCTTGAACTTTGGCTTGGCTTTAGACGATGAGATGACGGCTCCTTTCTTAAAGTCGAAACGCACGATGTTGCGCGCCTCTTCTGACTCGCTGACTATCTCCGCAATGATGTCTTGCGCGCCTTGCACGGCTTCCTCGGCTGTTTTCACACCCTTCTCTTCGCTGATGAATTCATTGACCTTCTTGTCGACATCGGCATTAGGGGTTTGGAGCATGAGGAAGGTAGCGAGGGGTTCGAGTCCCTTCTGTCGAGCAGCTTCTGCGCGTGTTTTCCTTTTGGGCTTGAAGGGCAGATAGATGTCTTCGAGTTCGGTGCAGTCCCAAGAGCTGTCGATTCGGGCCTTGAGTTCTTCGGTCATCTTTCCCTGCTCCTCTATTGTTTTGAGGATTGTCTCCTTGCGCTTGGCAATTTCCTTGAGTTTGTCGAGGTTGTCGCTGATGCTGGCCACTTGCACTTCATCGAGTGTGCCTGTGACTTCTTTTCTGTATCGGCTGATGAAGGGGATGGTGCATCCTTCTTCCAGAAGCCCTATAGTATTGGCCACTTGCCTCTCGCCTATCCCTGTTGTCCGGGCGATGAGTTTGGCAAATATCTGTTCCATTTATTTTCCTGAGTCTATACTTTATTATATATATGCTGCTGCATGCACGAATCAGTCTTCGATTTCTCCGAAGTATTTGGTGTCGGCGAGCTTTATGAGATACTGTCCGTACTGGTTCTTTATCATTGGCTGCGCCAGTTCTCTGAGTTTGGCTGTTGTAATCCATCCCTGCTTGTATGCTATGCCTTCGAGGCAGGCTATCTTGAGACCGGTGCGCTTTTCGAGCACTTCGATGAAGGTTGAAGCTTCGGAAAGAGAATCGTGGGTGCCTGTGTCAAGCCATGCAAAGCCGCGTCCGAGAAGTTGCACCTTGAGGTTCTGCTCGTTGAGGAACTCTTGGTTGACGGTAGTGATTTCGAGTTCTCCTCGCGGCGATGGCTTGATGTTTTTGGCCACTTCGACGACTTTGTTGGGATAGAAGTACAGTCCCACCACGGCGTAGTTGCTCTTTGGGTGCTGTGGTTTCTCCTTGATGGAGAGGCAGTTGCCATTGCTGTCAAACTCTGCCACACCATATCGCTCGGGGTCGTTGACCCAATAGCCAAAGACGCTGGCCTTGCCTTTCTTGGCTTTTTCGACGCACTCATGCAGCATGCCAGAGAATCCGCGTCCATGGAAGATGTTGTCGCCAAGAACCAGGCAGACGTCATCACTACCTACAAACTTTTCGCCAATGATGAAGGCTTGCGCAAGGCCATCGGGTGAAGGCTGTTCGGCATATTCGAAATGAACTCCATAGTCAGAGCCATCGCCGAGGAGGCGGCGGAAGCCCGGGAGGTCGTATGGGGTAGAGATGATGAGTATGTCACGTATGCCTGCGAGCATGAGCACGCTGATAGGATAATAAACCATTGGTTTGTCAAAAATAGGGATAAGTTGTTTGCTCACTCCCTTTGTGATCGGATAAAGGCGTGTGCCTGATCCTCCGGCTAAAACGATTCCTTTCATTTCTGGTTTGTAGTTGTTTATGAGGGGTTGATGAATGATGGCAAGCGGTCTCTTCTTGCGTTGGAGAGGCGCACCATGCCATGTGTATTATCACTCGATATGTGCAAAGTTAATACAATTTATCGACTACTGGCATGTATTTCACCACAATTTGTGAATTTCAGCAATAAATCTGGCAGAAACATAGTGATAAGCACATTTGCCAGAAAGAATGGCTCATGGATATGAATATTGCGGTGATGGGGGAAAAATAGTCAAGCACAGGGGGTGAGCCTGTGCTTGACTAAAGGGATGTTCTATAATTTGATATTTTTGGGGGGCGGTGTGTCAAAAGTGACTGGCACGCTCCCGAAAGGTTGTTATTTAGGAGTGCTGCATAAGGTTTCTATAAAGGGACCACATCAGATGGTCTTCTCCACGGTCCACACAAATGCACGAAGGCCGAGCATCTGGTTGTCCTCGTCAAGTTTCTTGAGACGTGCGAGAAGCGGTTCCACCTGGCCGTCTTCCACGATGGCGAGGATGGAGCTGTTCATTGATGGCCATGCGTGGCTGCCGAGGTGCGGTTCGCCAGTCTTGGTGCCTCGGCCGCCAGTCTGCTGGAAGAGAGTGTAGCCACGGGCATTGGAGTCGTTAAGAGCTTCGATGACGTTCTCTTGGTGTGCCTGGTCGTATGATATAAATACTGATTTCATAATGCTTTAGTTTTTTTGTCAGATTCCGGCTATGCGAAGGTTGCATAGGCCGGAATCTGATATGGGATATTCTATAAATTAGTGTTTCTGTCCGTGTGTGCGGTCATCACTTTTTCTTCTTGGCGGAAGTGAGTTGCTCCTCAGCCTTATGCTCTTTCCAGTATGCATCAAGTTCGCGCTTTTCGCGGAGTCTGTAGCGTTGGCGCTGGATGCCCACAGCTCCGAAGATGCAGAACATGGAAGGAACGTAGATAAGTGTGAGGACGGTTGATACAAGTAGACCTCCGATGACGGCGATACCGAGCGGACGCCACATCTCTGATCCAACTCCCTGGCCTACTGCCATTGGCACCATGCCGAGGATGGTGGTGAGGGTGGTCATGAGGATAGGACGGAGACGCGAGCGAGCTGCCATGACGGCAGAACGGATGAGTCCGATGCCTCGCTCACGGAGAAGCTGGGTGTAGTCGATGAGCACGATACCGTTCTTCACCACGATGCCGATGAGCATGATGCCACCGAGAATGGACATGACATTCATCGTGGTGCCTGTCATGAGAAGGGCAAGGATGATGCCGGAGAAGGCGAATGGCACAGAGAGCATGATGATGAACGGATAGGTCAGAGACTCGAACTGTGCGGCCATCACGATGAAGACGAGGATGATGATGAGGATGCCGAGTGTGCCGAGGTCGCGATTGGAATCTTGCTGGTCCTCGTATGATCCAGCCACCTGCACTATGACACCTGCGGGGACTTCCATCTCCTTGACCAAGGAGTTGCCAAGTTCGACACCATCAGAGAGAGCTACGCCATCAGCGAGAACGGCTGAGACCGTGACTATACGCTGGCGGTCTTTACGCTCGATGGTAGGTGGCATGGAGCTTTCCTTGACTGTGGCGATGTCGCGGACACGGATGTTCTGCCCGCTGGAATTCGGGATGACCATATTCTCTATATCTTCTATAGAGACGCGCGCTGTGGGTTCGTAGCGCACCTTAATGTCATACTCGTCACCGTCTTCACGATAATAGCTCTGGAGTGAACCGTAGATGAGCGAACGCACTGCATTGGCTGCAGTGGAGAGCCCGATGCCCTGCTGGGCCAGTTTGTCGCGGTCAAAGTCGACTACAATCTCTGGCTGATAGTCTGAACGAGAAATATTGACCTGGGTAACCATTGGGCTTTCGCTGAACTTGTCACTGAGTTCCTTGGCTATATTATATGTTTCGTTCATGTCGTAACCGTAAATCTCGAATGTCGCAGTTGGCTGGCCGCCCATCTTACTGTTGCTACCTCCGAGCATAACTTTATACTTGGCGAGTTCGGGGATGAGCTTAAGGTCGGCACGCATCTCGTCACAAATTATGGCGAGTCCTTTCTCTCGCTGGTTGGACGGACACATCATGATATTGAACGATATGATGTGTGAACCGTTGTCCTGAAGAGAGGCAAAGGTGTTGTCATCTCCAGCTTGTCCTACGGTAAAGTTGCATGACTGCATGTCTTTGCCGTAACGTTCTCTCCACTTTGCGACAAGCTGCTTGGCGAGCTCCTCGGCCTTCTCAACTCGTGTGCCTATAGGGAGCTCGAGCGTGACGCCCACACGGCCAGAGTCGTTGGTCGGGAAGAATTCGCTCTTGATGCCTACGGCAGCCACTATTCCGATGCTGGCAAAGAAGAAAAGGACACAACCAACGATGACTGTCGCCCTATGGCGCACAGCCCAGTTGATGCGCTTCTCATACCATCTGTCAAGCATGTCGAGCGACTTGCCGATAGGGCCGTAGAAGGCTTTGAACAGTTTGCTCTGCTTCTTCTGCAGACGCAGCATCTGGGCGCAGAGCATTGGTGTGAAGGAGAGGGCGCTGGTGGTTGATACTGTCATGATGACGCACATCATCCATCCGAGCTGCTTGAAGAGCACTCCCGAGATACCTGTCACCATGGTCAGAGGGAAGAACACGGCTATCATGGTGAGGGTTGAGGCGATAACGGAGATTGCCACCTCATTGGTGGCGTGTATGGCTGCCTGCTTAGGACTCGAACCGCGCTCAATGTGTGTGGTGACGTTCTCAAGCACCACGATGGCGTCGTCGACGACGTTACCGATAGCGATGGAGAGACATGAGAGGGATATCATGTTGAACGAACCGCCTGTGGCATACAGATAGATGAAGGAGGCGATAAGTGACATCGGGATGGTGATGACGATGATTGTCGTTGCGCGCCATCGGCCGAGGAAGACAAAGACAACAATGGCCACAAAGAGCATGGCGTAGCCTATCGTGTCCTGAAGAGATGAGATGGTGTTCTTAATATTGTCTGAGGTGTTGACAATGACACCGAGCTTGACGTCGGAAGGAAGATTTGACTGAAGCGTCGGGAGCATGCTCATTACCTTGTCTGAGATCTGTACGGAGTTGGCTCTGCTCTGCTTCTGGATGACAATCATGGCGCCCTGCACTCCATTGGTGAATGTGCGCTGAGTTCTCTCCTCGAGATTGTCTTCGATACGCGCCACGTCGCGCAAGTACACGTTGACTCCATTGTGTGAGCCCACGATGACTCCAAGCATCTGCTGAGGGTCATCAAACTCACCTTCGACGCGCACCGTGTAAGTTTGTGTGCCGACATCAATAGTACCATTGGTGACATTGCGGTTTTCGGCCGCGATGGCTGATGCCACCTGAGCGGGGCTCATGTTGTAGGCCTCCATCTTGCGCGGATCCATATAGACATTGATTTCGCGCTTTGGAGAACCAGTGATGCTCACCGTACCCACACCATCGACACGGGCCAAGGGGTTGGCCACGTTGTCATCAAGTATTTTGTAGAGAGCCTTCTGCGACTCTGTGGCCTCGACTGACAGCAAGAGGATAGGAATCATGTCGGTCGAGAACTTGAAGAGGATTGGCTGCTGGGCCTCATCAGGAAGACTGTTGGATATCATATCGAGTTTGTCTCGCACATCGTTGGTCAAGACATTGATGTCATAACCATACTCGAACTCGAGAGTGATGACTGACACGCCTTCCTTACTGTTGCTGGTCACATGCTTGAGGTGCTCAACAGAGTTGAGCGTGTTCTCCAACGGACGGGTGACGTTATTCTCAATATCTTCTGCACTGGCGCCTGTATAGTATGTGAGCACCATGATTGTATTGGTATCGATATCTGGATAGAGGTCGATAGGCAGTTTGATAAAAGAGAAGACACCAAATATTATCACTGCAAGAAAGCAGAGACTGGTCATAATCGGTCGTTTGACCGCACCTTCATATAAACTCATATTTATCTATTGGCTTTTGTTTTTTTACTTAACAACTTCAACTTCCTTGCCGTTAGCGAGGCGCGCCTGTCCTGCCACTACGACTTGGTCGCCAGGGTTGACGCCGCTGAAGATTTCATATTTTGTGCCGATATGCTTACCAAGCTCTACCTTGTTGTAGGACACCTTGCCATTTTTGTAAACATATACATAACGGTCTCCTGCGCCAATCTGCTTGACGAGAGCCTCGTCTGGTATGAGGACATGGTTCTTGTCGCCGTAATTGATAGTGGCGCGAGCGAACATGCCTGGACGTACTTTCTGCGCTGGGTTATTGATAGTGACTTCAACGGGGAAGGTATGTGTTGCTACGTCTATAGACGGATAGACGATGGTCACTTTTCCTGTGAATGATTCGCCTTCGTATGCATCGAGGACGATGTCAACAGGCATGCCCTTGCTCACCTGCTTGTAGTAGTTCTCAGACACGTTGACAAGGAGCTTGACTGGGTTGGTCTGCTCGATTGTGAGGACGGGATTGCCGCTTGAGTACATGTCGCCATCGTCATAGTTGCGCGCTGTGACAACGCCGCTGATGGGTGAGATGAGCTGGGTGTTCTCCACGAGTTGCTTGTACTGTGTTGAGAAGACATCAAGCTGCATCTTGGCATTGTCGTATTCTGCCTTGCTTGCGCCGCCGACCTGATAGAGCTGCTCTGTGCGGCTGAACTCTATCTTCTGGTTTTCGAGCTGGAGCTTGAGCTGACGGAGGTTGCTGGCGTCAAGCTGGACGAGCACCTGGCCTTTGCGCACTTGATCTCCTACTTCCACAAAGATTTTCTCTATACGGTAGGGGGTGTTAGGAGCGATGTTGTTCTTCACGTCGCTCTCCACAGTAGCAGTGTATGTCTCTGTCTGAGGGATGTTTTCACTGGTTACTGTAGTGATTTTCACCTGTGGCTTCTCAGTCTGCAGCTGCGCCACTTCCTTTTCTGCGCTCTTCTCGCCGCAAGCTACGGCCATCATTGCAAGAGCTGCAAGCGATAATGTCTTTAAATATTTCATTGTAGTATGGATTTTTGTGGGAAGTTCGTGTATTTGTATGTTATGATTGAGTTGTTTATATATGTCCTGCGCTTGTTTTTTATTTCAAGTAAGTGTCGCGGCCGAGCGTGTACTCAAGGTCAGCCTTGTTGGTCAGATAGTCGTAGATGGACTGCACGTAGGTGAGTTCGGCCTGTGTGCGCGCCGTCTCGCTCTGGTTGAGCTCGAGGATTGTGCCTCGGCCCACCTCATATCGCTTGCCTGAAATCTCCACGGCCTTGTCAGCCTGTCTGACCGCCTCCGCGTTGCTCTCAACCTGGGCGATGGTGCTGGCCATGTTCTGCTTATAGCTCTCCAGGGCCACGTTGAGCTTGCGCTGCGTGTCTATACGGGTGTCGGTGAGCTGAGCCATCTGCAGCTTGTTGCTCTTCAGCTTGGTGAAGTTGTCGGCATGGAAGATTGGCACGCTGACGGCAAAGGCAAGTGTGGCACTTGGTGAATAGTTGTACTTGAAGAAATTCCAGTCTGGGTTGGATATACTCTGATATTGCCCCGAGAGCTGGAGGGCGGCTGTTGGCATGAAGTTGGTCTTGATAAGTTTGCGCGAACGCTCAAGAAGCTGCATGTTGAAATCCAACTGGCGGAGAGCAGAGTTGGCAGATAGGCTCTGCTCCTCTGCTGTCAATTGTGGAAGCACGAGGGTTGATTCGTATCGGTTGAGCTTATCATCGATGGAGATGCTGACATCGGCAGTCACTCCCATGAGCACCTTGAGCTGCAGAATGGCGAGGTTGAGCCCCGTCTTTGCGCTGACGAGGCTTGAGTTCATATTGCGCATCTGAACCTCCGCGCTAATCTTATCATACTCGCTTACAGCCCCCACCTTGAATTTATTGTTGACGACTTCAAAGTTCTCCTTGCTCGTGTTATAGCTCTTCTGCATCACTCCGTAACTGTCCTGAGCAAGAAGAGCCGCATAATATGCCTTTGTCACCTGGTTGACAAGGTCAAGACGGCTGCTGCGAGCTTTCTCCTGAGCCAGCATGATGTCTTCCTTCGTCAGTTTCATATTCTGATACACAGCGGGAGCGAAGAGCGGAAGGCTGAGGGTAAGTGCCCCTGTGGCTGTTGTCGTTCCATCCTGTCCAAACTTTACCTTATTCTCTCCAATCTTCATTTCCGCCACTTTTATGCTGTGGGAGAGGGTCAGATTGGCATCAAGCGTTGGCAGCAATGCCTGCCATGCCTCTGAATCAGCCACTTTCTTCAGCTCCACATCCTTGTCAGCGACACGAATAGTAGGATTCTCCGCAAGAGCAATCTCAATTGCCTTTGGGAGGGTCAGATTTAAGTTTCCGACCGTTGTGGCCTGCTCTTGAGCAAATACATTCAGTGTACCTGATGCAAATACACTGATTGCCACTAATAGCTTTTCTAATTTGATTTTCACTGATGTTTTTACTTTATTTGTTAATACTTATTTGCTTGCATTCTGTAAATCGGGTACAAAGTTAGGGATTATTCTTTTACTGACAATGAACCTTTAACACATATTATTATATTAGAAAGCACAAAACGGACAATTCGATAAGGCATCCGACTTTTAGAACTATTTCGTTTTGTCGTTTTCAAAAAAACATGTACCTTTGTGGGCAAATAGAATACATTGGCTAATTTTAACTCTTCAAAAAACAAATCACATCTACCATGGACTATAAGAATAAAAACTACACTACGGAAGCGATAAAAATTCCATCGTTCACCATCAATCATCTGACCCTCCTGCGCGGCATATATGTCAGCCGAAAAGACACGGTGGGGAATGATGTCATCACCACTTTTGACATCAGGATGAAAGAGCCGAACAGGGAGCCTGCTCTCTCTCCTTCTGCCCTCCACTGCATAGAGCACCTTGCCGCCACATTCCTTCGCAATCATCCCAAATGGAAGGAGCGTGTCATCTATTGGGGACCGATGGGGTGTCTCACTGGCAATTATCTCCTGCTGCGAGGTGACCTCACATCAAACGACATCCTGCCTCTTATGCGCGAGACATTCAGTTTTATTGCAACGTTTGAGGGAGATGTGCCTGGTCAAACTCCTAAGGATTGCGGCAACTACCTGCTCATGAACCTGCCTGAAGCAAGATGGGAAGCTAAGAAATATCTGACAGAAGTGCTTGAATGTGCCACAGAGGCTAATCTACACTACCCAGAGTAGCGGATTCCGCCAGTCTTTTCGGGACATTGGAAATATCTCAAGCACGAACAAGCAGCTACTTCGCGTATTTGTCTTTTACAGAAGAAACACTATAAAAGCATAGATATCAATGCTCATTTTCACTTATTATCTTTCCACTAAACACCTTGCAAAGTGTTAAAAAAAGTCTTTCCCGCATGTGCTCGTACACAGATGTTATGAAACATCTTTTAAAGTTTTGCCACACTTGTAAAAGTCTGTACCTTTGCAACATCCTAAAAACAATCTTTTTACCTTAAAAAAATTAATACTTATTGAGAACAGAAAAAAGCGCCAGTCGAGATGATTCGCGCTTTTTATTTTTTATTGGACACTATATACAATAGGAGTACCAAATACAATAGGGGATACCAAGAATTTGAGCACGACACAGGAACTGCCGAAGATGTTAGAATCTCATTCCCCAAAACACCCTTGTCCTCCACTTGCTATAATCAATATCCAAATGGCCTCCGCCAAGCAAAGAATTAGTCATTACAAATGTCCCTCCAACAAAACTCTTCTTATTCAAGGCGTACACTACAGCGACTCTCTCCGTGAGGATGACATCAGGAAATTCGGTCGCCATATTCTCCTTCTCCCCATTCAACTTGATGTTATTACGATTGAGCACAACCAGAGTTGGCAGGGCAGAGGCATGCACGAGCATGCGTTTATTGATTATCCAGTTATAACCATAACCGCCACCCAAGGCAAAGTGTCCAAGATAGATTCTCGTATCTGGCATCCCATCCGGCTTAGAGTCTGTCGTCTTCACGCTTCCACCCATGTAAGAGAAGCCTGCAAGCCAAGACCCTGCGCTTCTTTTCTGCACATACGACTGCGAGAAAGCCGCAGGATAAGAGAAGCGCTTGCTATTGAAAGCGTAATAACCATTCACATTGAGCAGGTTCATCTGCATGTCCCCCTCTCCCACAAATACTTTTTCATTGCCAAAGTATGTATTGCCCGACATGGTCTTTGAAGCGAGAAACATCAGATCCAAACCGTATCTGTTGGAATACGAGTTGAGATTAAATTCAAAATCCCTCTTCCTTCCTCGCAGCATATCAGGATTGAAGGCCAATCCTGCCGTGAGGCCTCTATAGCTAACGCCGACACTGAGTGTCGTCTTATAGTTGGAACGTAGCCTTCCCCTACCCTCGTTACTATCAGAGTGCTGTTTAACAATGACAAATGACCCCGACACGTTGACTCGAGCCTTCACCAGCCATGTTTCCTCAGGACGCATGATGTAGAGCGTGTCGTAATTTGTCTTATAATATTTAGCAGCGACCGCACTGTCTATCTTAGCCCTCACCTGTTCCATCCTTTCCATCCGCCTCTCCCGTTTTGACACCGACAATGAATCATCCAATCCCTCAAAGCAAAATTCTCGAGCTGTAGCCCTCATGCTCACAAAGAGATTGAGCGCAGCTGTCCAAAGTATCACAAAGACTGCTCGCTGTACTAATATATATATATGTGTAGGCCTGTATCTCATTTTGAAAAAATAGAGGTCATCTTATTGCAGTTCAATTATCGACTCTTCAAGGTTCTGCTATACTAGCATCCGAATACATGTCACCGTATCCACACTCATCTCCACAAATATAACCGACTTGAAGAAAGTGACTTTCGCTGACACAAAGGTAATAACATTATTTGTGATAAGCAACAACTTCAACACGTTATATTCAATTTCGTGCTCTCAATAGCCTTCCTATCCATTTTTTTTTGTAACTTTGCACGTTAAACGACAAATCTATCAACACATATACATACTATGGACTTAAAAATTGCAGTTTTGGCTGGTGACGGCATCGGCCCAGAAATCATGGAACAAGGCGTTGCTGTATGCAGTGCTGTAGCAAAGAAATTTGGACATAAGGTAAGCTACAAAGAAGCACTCTGCGGTGCTCATGCCATCGATGAAGTAGGCGATCCGTTTCCTGAGGACACGTTCAACACATGCATGGAAGCAGACGCTGTGCTCTTCGCTTCTGTAGGAGACCCGAAGTTTGACAACAACCCCAACGCGAAGGTTCGCCCAGAGCAGGGACTCCTCGCCATGCGCAAGAAGCTTGGTCTCTTTGCCAACATACGTCCAGTGACAACCTTCGATTGCCTCATCCACAAGTCACCCCTGAAAGACGAGTTAGTGCGCGGAGCCGATTTCATCTGCATCCGAGAACTCACAGGAGGCATGTATTTCGGAGAGAAGAAAGAAGGCAACGACTACGCTTACGACACAAATGCCTACACACGCGAGGAAGTAGTGCGCATCTTGAAGGTGGCCTACCAATATGCCCAGCAGCGCCGCAAGCACCTCACCGTGGTGGACAAGGCCAATGTGTTAGCCTCCAGCCGCCTGTGGAGAGCTGTTGCACAAGAGATGGCGCCACAATATCCTGATGTCACAACAGACTACATGTATGTCGACAATGCTTCCATGCGCATGATACAGGAGCCTACATTCTTCGATGTGATGGTAACTGAGAACACCTTCGGCGACATCCTCACCGACGAAGGCAGCTGCATCACAGGCTCCATGGGACTCCTCCCGTCAGCTTCAACAGGCGAGCACACACCTGTCTTTGAGCCTATCCATGGCAGCTGGCCGCAAGCAAAGGGGCTCAACATAGCCAACCCACTCGCGCAGATTCTTTCTGTTGCCATGCTCTACGAATACTTCGGCCTGACAGAAGAAGGCAAGCTCATACGCGAAGCCGTCAACGCATCCCTCGACCAAAACGTGCGCACTCCTGAAATCCAAGTCGAAGGAGGTGAGAAATACGGCACAAAGGAAGTCGGTGCATGGATTGTTGACTTCATCGAGAAAGCATAACTGCTGTAAACAAACAATATGGCACGATTGGTCAATGATTGTGCCAAGACATTTTTCCACGAAAATTCCACACATTCATAAACACAAGTCACATGGTGCATCAATGGAGCAGACGACAGGTCACAAACCACCGCCTCGTTTGCCCATGATGCATCATTTATGATAATACACATATTTTTATTTAGATGCCACTCATATTGCCAGACCAGCTTCCAGCCATAGACGCGCTGAAGCAAGAAAACATATTCACCATGGGATACAAGCGAGCAGACAGCCAACAGATACGCCCACTTCGTCTCGCCGTGCTCAACCTCATGCCGCTCAAGATAACAACTGAAACAGACTTTATCCGCATCCTCTCCAACTCAGCCCTGCAGATTAAGGTAGACTTCATGAAAATCAAGTCACATACAAGCAAGAACACTCCGATGGAACACATGATGGCATTCTACCGCAACTTCGAGGACATGAAAAAAGAGAAGTACGACGGGTTGCTCGTCACTGGAGCTCCACTCGAATTTATGGAATATGAAGAGGTCAAGTATTGGGACGAACTGCAGGAGGTATTCAGCTGGGCACACCACAACGTCACCAGCACCATATACGTCTGCTGGGCAGCCTTCGCCGGACTCTACCACTTCTATGGAGTGCCTAAGCACAACACTCCACACAAGGTCTTCGGCGTCTTCAAGCATAAGATGCTCAACCCCGAACTGCCCATCTTCCGTGGCTTCGACGATGAGTTCTTCGCCCCACATAGCCGCCACTGCGAGGTCAAGCGAGAGGACATAGAGAAGGTGCCTGGACTGAACATCATAGCAGAGAGCGATGAAGCGGGCGTAACAATCGTGGAAGCACGCAACGGCAGAGAATTCTTCATCACCTGCCATTTTGAGTATTCACCGCTGACACTTGACGGAGAATACAAACGCGACCTCAGCAAAGGACTCCCCATCAACATGCCTCAGAACTACTACCCAGACAACGATTCAACGCTCTCGCCTGTCGTCAGATGGAGAGCCGCCGCCAACCTCCTATATACCAACTGGCTCAACTACTATGTCTACCAGGAGACGCCTTTCAACATAAATGAAATAAACTAAGTGGTCTATAACAACCAGAAAGGTCAGAACAACCAGAAAGGCCAGAACAACCAGAAAGGCCAGAACAACCAGGAAAACTATAAAGTACAGGAAGGTTATAAAGACTAAGAAGATTAGAAAGCCCATCCCCAAAACATCAAATCCACCTCAATGAGAAGCATAGAACTCCTCGCCCCAGCCAAGACAGCGGACATTGGCATAGAAGCCATCAAGCACGGAGCTGATGCCGTATACATCGGCGCTCAATCTTTCGGTGCAAGAGCTTCTGCTGGCAACAGCATCGAAGACATATCCCGCCTCACGGCCTATGCTCATCTTTACAAGGCGAGAGTATACGTCACCGTCAACACCATCATATATGAGGAAGAGACAGAGTCGGTCCTGAGCCTCATCCAACAACTGCATGACATTGACGTAGACGCCATCATCATACAAGACCTCAGACTGCTCTCACTGCCCCTGCCCCCCATACCGCTGCATGCCAGCACACAAATGGACAACCGCACTCCAGAGAAAGTCAAGCAGCTTGCTTCGCTCGGCTTTCCGCAAGTAGTGTTAGCCCGCGAACTTACACCTGATGAGATAGCCGACATACATCATGCATGCCCCGACACCACACTCGAAGTCTTCGTTCATGGAGCCCTGTGCGTCAGCCTCAGCGGACGATGCAATGCCAGCGAGGCACTCTTCCACCGCAGCGCCAACAGAGGTGAATGCGCCCAAGTATGCCGCATGGCTTTCGACCTCACCGCCACGACATCTCCTTCACCAGAGTCGCCAGCCGTATATCTCGCACGCGACCGCCATCTGCTGTCACTGCGCGACAACTGCCAGATAAACAACCTCAAGACACTACTGGAAGCAGGAGCCACATCCTTCAAGATAGAAGGGAGACTCAAAGATGCCGATTATGTCAAAAACATCACCGCAGCCTACTCGCAAGCCCTCAACACCATCATAGCCAACCATCCCGACCTCTACTGCCGCGCCTCGTCAGGTCACAGCACACCCTCTTTCACCCCTGACGTGATGAAGAGTTTCAACCGCAGTTTCGTGCGCGACACAAGTCGCCCCGACGCAAACTTCGACACACCAAAATCACTCGGCGAACCTGTCCATCGCAACACACAGCTGCACAACGGAGACGGGCTCTGCTACATAAAAAAAGGGAAACTCTTCGGCTTCAGACTCAACAACGCTGCCACATTCCGTCCGTCACAAAACATACAGTACTACCGCAATCAAGACGAACAATGGGACAAGATGATGAATCGCCCTTCTGCCCAACGACGCATCTGGGCAGACTTTGACCTGCACGAAGACCACATATCCATGACAGATGAAGACGGATGTTGCGTCAGCATAACATTTCCCGCTCCACTCAGCGAGACGCATGAACTGGCACGCACACACCAAGGAGACAACATGCGGCACCAGCTCAGCCGGCTCGGAGAGACAATCTTCGAAGCGCGCTCCATCAACATCCATCTCCACAAAAACTATTTCATTCCCTCCTCCACCCTAAGCGCATGGAGACAGCAGCTGACACAACTGCTCACTCAAGAGCGCAGAGCATACTACCCGCTCCAGCGCACAGCACATACCCCCGTGACCATCGAGACGGAACAGCCCTTCGAACTCACACACGACATGAACCAACCCTTAATGACGTGCCGCCACTGCATACGCAGGCAAATGGGCATGTGCTTAAAAGATTCCAGACCTCGCACACACAAAACGTACTATAATCTCAAACTTCACACAGCCAGCGGCACCACTTTCAGACTTGACTTCGACTGCGTCAATTGTCTTATGAAAATCTATCTTGAATAAAATAACATGAAGCAATTACTCTATGCCATTCTATCCCTATCGCTGCTTTCATGCATAGGATCAGCCGTACCCCCACCATCCGATGGAGAATCTGACTCGTCTCATACAATCAAGCCATCAGGCATAGACTCCATTGCCATCACAGACAGCAGCCTGCTCAACATGTCTCAGATGCAAGCCGACTCACTTCTTTTCCGACTCACCCACCACTACTCGCTCAACTACAACTTCGTGGTCAAGAGCGACTCCCTCACACTCACGCCAAAAGAAAATGACCTGCTCCGCGACACCTGCCGCATATATAAAGGAGATGTGATAGCTGTCGCCGAAATAAAATTAGAGAAGGGGGACAGCATCGACACAATATGGGTTAAAGTGGCACGCGACCAGTTCACCATGGGATGGGTATCGGAGCAAGAACTTCTCAGGTGCACTACACCAGACGACACCATATCACAACTCATCGACTTCCTCTCTGGCAGCCGAATCATCTGGATGTCAATGCTCTCACTCATTGGCATAGCAGGCATCATAATAAACAGGAGACGACAAAAAGCAGGCAACATCTTAGGCAATCCCATATCCTTCCTAAACGACATGGACAGCCCCTACCCTGCCATATTCCTCACTTTAACAGGCTTGCTTGCCTGCCTATACGCTTCAATCCAAAACTTTGTCCCAGAATTTTGGCAGGAATACTATTTCCACCCTACTCTCAATCCGCTGGTTCTCCCTCCAGTCATGGCAATCCTTGTCATCCTCGCCTGGACACTCATAATCACTTATATAGCTGTCATCGACGAGGTATACCATAACTTCTATTTCATTCCTGGCATCACATTCCTCTTAAAACTCACAGGATTATCCATGATTGCATATCTTGTCATATCATGGACAACACTCATCCACATCGGCTACATTCTCCTCGCTGTAATGATAATATGTATATGGAGAAAGCAGACTAAAGAGGATGAGTGAATACAAATCTTGCGCCCTTAGGGCCATACGCAGTGTCAAGTTTAGCCTCGCCACCAAGCTGAGATGCAATATTGCGGCAGATTGCGAGACCAAGCCCCGTGCCACCTTTAATCGTGTTGAGCTTCTCAAATCGGCCAAAGATAAGCTCAGCCTTGTCAGCTGGCACTCCTTCACCCGTATCAGCCACTGAAAATGTCAGCATGCCACTGTTCTCTTTGTCAGTGACATGCAGATGAATCTCACCCTCATTGGTATGCTTCACCGCATTAGTCAGATAGTTGATGATAACTTGCTCCACACGCTTTGGGTCAGAACGGAAAGAGAAATCATCAGGCAGGTCAGTCGTCATATACATGTTCACACTGTCCGGACAGCGAAACTTGACCGTGCTGATAGCCTTGCGACATGTATCATTAACATTGCACTGCGCAAAATTGAGCCTATACTTGCCGCTCTCCATATCCGATATGTCCAGTATGTCGTCGACAAGCGTGCTGAGCATATCCGTATTGCTCTGGATGACAACGCCATACTCTGCTATCTCCTCTTCTGAAAGCATCGAACGAATCTTACTGTTACACAGAATCTGGGAGAATCCGCAAATGGCATTCATGGGTGTGCGAATGTCATGGCTCATGTTCTGAAGGAATATCTTCTGAACAGCTATACCCTGCTTGTATTGCTCACACTTCACTTTCAGCTTATAGCAAATGACTGCCAGAATCGCCACCGCAGCTATTAGCAAAATGAATAATCCGATAGATAATATATGAATAGTATCTCCCATAAATAATCACTCTTTTTCTTTGTTACATATAAATAATCTGTACACACAGGACAGCTGAGCCGCTGACAGGTACGTACAAAAAACGATACAAAGTTAACGCTTTCGAAACAAACCACAAAGAAAATCACAATAATACTTAAACGAATCGACAAAAAAAACAGCGCATTCTATATTTCAGGTGGTGAAATAGTATTCATAAAGCAACTTGAAAAGAATTCACATATCTGCTTCTACCGATATGCTACCGTGCCGCACCATCCGCATCCTGCAGACTCCCACCATAAAGTCGGCAAGCCCAACACTCCTCGTGAGCTTGCCCACAAGGGGCTGGGAGCTTGCTCCCGAGGGGTTGTGAGCAGGCCCATTCGGGGTGTTGAGCAGGCTCATCAGGAGAGTTGAGCGGGGAGACACTTTTCTCCTCATTCTCCTCCTCCACCCATTCGCCCCACTCCCTGTTAGACACGTTTGCCGAACAAACGGCAATACAGATTTGCGAATAAGGCACAAAAAAACTGCAACCGTGTCCAGTTGCAGTTTTTCTGTCCTTGATGCATTATCTTTGCGCCTTCGTCAACCTTGCTCTTTTCAGACAGTAAGCATCAGATTCGCCTCATCTCAAACAAGATGCAGGCTCTGCTGAATCATCTGAACAAAGTAGCGATGGAATCTCTCGTCCTCATTAAGTTCGGGATGGAAAGAGCACACAAGCTGGTTGCCCTGACGCGCAGCTACAATATTGCCGTCCACAGTGGCAAGCACCTCGACCTCCGCCGAGACGCTGACGATGTAAGGGGCTCTGATGAACGTCATAGGAACGTCTTCGCCAATGCCCTTCACCGGGGCGACTGTATAGAAACTGCCGAGTTGCCGACCATAAGCGTTGCGCTTGACCACAATATCCATCGTGGCAATACGCTCGCGCTCTTCGCCCTCCACGCCACGCGCCAGAAGAATCATGCCCGCACATGTGCCGAAGACAGGCAGGCCATCCTCTATGGCTGAGCGCACAGGTTCGAAAAGCTGTTCGTCCTTCATGATGCGCAGCATTGCAGTGCTCTCCCCGCCAGGTATGATGAGACCATCCTTATGACGATTCCAATCCTCAGGCTTGCGTATGAGGAAAGTGTCGATACCTAACCTCTGGAGCATTTGTTCATGTTCGGCAAATGCTCCTTGAAGTGCCATGATAGCTACAGTCATTCTCCTCTTACTTACCTCTCTCAGCCATAAGGAGCTGTATTTCACTTTCGTTGATGCCAACCATAGCCTCACCAAGATCCTCACTCAGTTCGGCGATAATCTTAGCGTCCTTATAGTTGGTCACAGCCTTGACAATCGCTTGCGCGCGCTTAGCTGGGTCGCCGCTCTTGAATATACCGCTGCCAACAAATACACCCTCAGCTCCAAGTTGCATCATGAGAGCTGCGTCAGCAGGAGTGGCAACACCACCTGCGGCAAAGTTAACTACCGGGAGCTTGCCGTTCTCATGCACATACTGCACAAGGTCAAGTGGCACACGAAGCTGCTTGGCAGCCTCATAGAGCTCATCATTGTTCATTGACACTATGCGGCGAATCTCGCTCTGCATCATGCGCATGTGACGTACAGCCTGGATGACATCGCCTGTGCCCGGTTCACCCTTAGTGCGAATCATTGTGGCTCCCTCAGCAATTCGGCGGAGAGCCTCGCCCAAATCTTTTGCCCCACAAACAAATGGCACCTTGAACTCATTCTTGTTGATATGGTAAACATCGTCAGCAGGAGAGAGCACCTCACTCTCATCGATGTAGTCTATCTCTATAGCTTCGAGAATCTGAGCCTCGACAAAATGTCCGATGCGGCACTTCGCCATCACAGGTATGCTCACAGCTTCCTGAATGCCCTTAATCATCTTAGGGTCGCTCATTCGGCTCACTCCACCAGCCGCACGTATGTCGGCGGGGATTCTTTCGAGTGCCATTACAGCGCAAGCACCAGCAGCCTCAGCAATGCGAGCTTGCTCAGGAGTAGTCACGTCCATGATAACACCGCCCTTGAGCATCTGAGCCAAGTTGCGGTTCAAAGTTTGTCTTTCGTTCATTTTTTGCTTTATATATAATATATGTGTATTTGTTACCTTTGTCTGAAATCGACTGCAAAGTAACAAAAAAATCTTGACACAGACACTATCTTCAATCACAAAATCACACTCTTTGCCATGAAAACGTGATAATTAGCCCTGAAACATCAAATAGAACACACATTAGCAATCATAAAAGCGCGCCTTGCATACTTACGCCAAACCCTCCATGTGTGCGCACACAAACAGCGAAAAACACCGTGTGCACGTGCACAATAGTTGATTCATATCAAGATATTAGCCATTTTTCGATAATTTTCTTGATTTCTTTATGTCACATAACGGAAAAGGCCGTAACTTTGCATCGTCAAAAGGAAAAAGACAAGGCAGCGGCCGAGTCAAAAGAAAGACACAACACCGATAGACCAAGCCGCAAGACTGAGGCAGAGGGAATCGGTCACACAATTAAATGCAATATCAGTTAGCATAGATATAAGATTGGTTAGTAATAAGGCAATATTGGTTAGTAAAAATTATAGTAAACATCTGTTTGGACGTATTGGTTTAAAAAGGTAAAAAGATTGTTCGGATAACATTTTGACAAAAGGAAGATTACACTTGAAAAAAGTGATTAGAATAGATACAAGACATAGGTTATACAATAGGTTTTAGGTTAGTAAAAAGATTAAGGTTTTCATTTTGGTTAAAGAAATGAATTGGCAAAGGTGATGTCCGTGAGGATGTCACCTTTGTCTTTGCGAGGGAGTTCCCCACCCTTTGCCTTTACAAAGATGCTTACACCATCTTTCTCATGCCATTTGCAGCCAACACACACAGTTTTTCGGCTTCTGGCCATTGTGTTTCTAAATAAATGCCGTAACTTTGGACAATGCAAGGCAATAACCGCTAATCAGAACAAGCAACATATACAAACTGACCGACAATGAAAAGAATAAAAAGATTACTGCTCATGACAGCCTGCGTATTCAGTCTCGTATGCACAAGCTGCAACTCACAGCCTGGCACAACAGAAAAGGAAGTGGTGCTTGAGACAACAGCAGGCAACATACGCCTGCGCCTCTACAACGACACTCCTGGCCACCGAGACAATTTCATCCGCAACGTGGAGGAAGGCATATACACAGGCGTCACCTTCCACCGCATCATACGCAACTTCATGATTCAGACAGGAGACCCCTGCACTCGGCCACAAGGATACCCCGTCAAGATTGGCGAGAATGGAGACACCATCCCTGAAACCATCCCTGCAGAGATAGTATGGCCGAAGCACGCCAACGTGCGCGGTTCGCTGGCTGCGGCAAGAGAGGGAGATGACAGCAATCCCGAAAGAGCCAGCGACAGATTCCAGTTTTACATAGTCACAGGCAAGATATGCACAGAAGATGACCTCAACAACTACGAGACCGGAAGGGCACAGCGCGATGCCGACCTCCTATATACCCAAAAACAAGAAAGGCACAAGGGCGAAATTGACAAGCTGCGCGCTGCAAGAGACAAGTATGCGCTGAGCGATTTTCTTGAGAAACTGCAAGATGAGGCACGCTACGAGATGTCGGAAAATCCACCCATCACATACTCCAAAGAATTGCGCCGCCGCTACAAAGTTCATGGTGGAGCACCATGGCTCGACAACGAATATACCGTCTTCGGCGAAGTCGTGGAAGGAATGAAGACAGTAGAGGCAATACAAAAGGTAAAGACAGACGGTGCCGACAAGCCCACAGTGGAAATAAAGGTGATAAAAGCATACGTAGTTGAATAGCAAACAGGTAAACAGGCATCCACAATCATCCTTATCAACACGCATAGGACAAGATGAGAATCAGCAATATGACATCCACTTGCATACAGTCATGAACACACCATCTATAAACAAGCACACACTCCCCAATGGCCTGCGCATAGTCCACATCAAAGACACCTCCACGCAGATGGCCACAATGAACATACTCTATAATGTGGGCAGCAAGCATGAGCATCCCGACAAGACAGGCTTCGCCCATCTCTTCGAGCATCTCATGTTCGGTGGCAGCCGAAACATTCCCGACTACGACAGTCCGCTGCAGTTGGCCTCAGGCACTAACAATGCCTACACCACAGCCGACTACACCAACTACTACCTCACCCTTCCAGCCTGCAACATAGAGACCGCCTTCTGGCTCGAAAGCGACAGGATGGCAAGCCTCGCCTTCACGCCCGAGAGTTTGGAGGTGCAGCGCAAAGTTGTCATGGAAGAATTCAAGCAGCACTACATCACACCGCCGTATGGCGACATAGCTCATCTCATCAACGCTCTCGCCTATCAGCGCCATCATTATTCATGGCCCACCATAGGAAAAGAGCTGTCACATATAGCCAATGTCAGCATGGAAGAAGTCAAAGATTTCTTTTTCCGCTTCTATGCGCCCAACAACGCTGTAATGTCCATAGTGGGGAACATAGAGATGGACGAAGTAGTGCGACTGGCCACACAATGGTTCGGTCCCATCCCCCGTCGCCTTATCGACACCACTTCCTCTCCCCTGGAACCTCTCCAAACAGAGAGGCGGTGCTTGAGAGTAAACCGTCCTGTACCCGGGAGCGTGCTTTATATGGCCTTTCACATAGCAGGAATTATGGACGCCCGTTTCCATGCCTGCGACATGATTTCAGACATTCTCTCCGCAGGACGCTCATGTCGTCTCAACCACCACCTCGTTGAACAGCAACATATATTCACATCCATCGACGCGTATATCCAGCCACGCATAGACACAGGCTTGCTATTCATCTGCGGCATGCCATCTGAAGGAGTCAGCCTTGAAGAAGCAGAAGAATCTGTATGGAGAGAGGTAGACCTCCTGCTGCGGGACGGCATAACAGACGATGAGCTCGCAAAAGTGAAGAACAAATTTGAGACAACACGCAGCACGGAACTGCTCAACAGGCAAAAACTCGCGGCCAACCTGGCCTTCTACGAGAACTTCGCCTCTGCCGAACGTACATTCAACGAGACTTCTCTCTACCTCTCCACCACCCGTCAACAGTTTATGGACGTGTGCTCTGAAGTAATGAAACGAGAAAAAGCCAACGTGCTTCAATACGAGGCTGAAAACATATAGAGGGAACCATGTTCTGGAGAAATATCGTCTGCAACGCATCACCGCAATAATAGAGCTACTCGTTCAGGCTCTTTCTCAGAGCCTCCTCCACCTTTCTCACAGGAACCACTTCAATACTAAACTTCCCAACATCTATACCATTCATATTCGCCTTCGGCAGGATAATCTTGCGAAATCCCAGTTTATCCGCCTCTGCTATGCGTTGCAGGATGCGGCTTACGGGTCGCACCTCCCCACTCAAGCCAACCTCCCCTGCGAAACAAACGTCACGAGCAATGGCAGTGTCCACATTGCTCGACAAGACAGCAGCGATAACACTCAAGTCGATGGCAGGATCAGTCACCTTGATGCCGCCAGCAATGTTCAGATACACATCTCTCTGAGGAAGCTTGAAGCCAACCCTCTTCTCCAGCACTGCCAGAAGCATGTTCAGGCGGCGGATGTCAAATCCTGTGGCCGAACGCTGCGGTGTGCCGTAGGCGGCCGTACTCACCAGAGCCTGAGTCTCTATCATCAGCGGCCGCACACCCTCAATGGAACAAGCCACAGTCACACCGCTCAGATTATCTCCAGGCTGCATGTCACTGAGCAACAGTTCAGACGGATTATCTACAGGACGCAACCCGTCATGCACCATCTCATATATGCCCAGTTCGGCCGTCGAGCCAAACCTGTTCTTTATAGCACGCACGATGCGGTACATATATTGTCTGTCACCCTCAAACTGCAGCACCGTATCAACCATGTGCTCCAATATCTTTGGACCTGCAATGGCGCCGTCTTTAGTGATGTGACCAATGAGAACAACGGGAGTGCCAGTCTCTTTGGCAAACTTCAGCACCATAGCGGCGCACTCCCTTATCTGGCTCACACTGCCAGGCGACGAATCTATTGTCTCCGTTGCCATCGTCTGTATCGAATCTATGATGACGATGTCTGGTCTCACCGCCTTCACATGTTCAAAGACCGTCTCTATCACAGCCTCACACACCACCTGCACATCTGCAAGTGCACCATTCTCACCCGTCCAGCCCTCACCACCATCCAATATGCGGTCAGCCCTAAGTTTCAACTGCTGCGCACTCTCCTCTCCGCTCACATACAGCACCCGCATACCCTTCAACCTCAACACCGTCTGCAGCACCAGCGTGGACTTGCCTATGCCTGGCTCGCCGCCAAGCAGTGTCATGCTTCCTGGCACAAGGCCACCGCCAAACACTCGGTTGAGTTCACCATCGCCCATATTGATGCGCGGCGATTCGTCGGTAGGTATCTTCGACATCGAGATTGGAGCAGACTTCATGGCCGTCCCTGCCCTTCCCACCAGTGAGGCTGAAGCCTTCGATCCTTGATTGAACTCCTTCATCGTGTTCCACTCACCACACGAAGGGCATTTGCCTATCCACTTTGGGCTGTCATATCCGCAAGAACTGCATACATATACCATTCTATCTTTCGCCATAACCAAACTTATATATATGTTAAGAATATGTACTTTTCAAATGCTGGATGCGCCCTTACAGGCACATCCACTTGCAAAGATACGGTTTTTTGAACAATAATAAGCCCCAATCGAAATGTTTTATACCAAATAAATAATGTAACTTTGCAACAGATTTGAATTTAAGATATGAAACTAACAAATAGATTACGCGCAGCACTCCTCACAGGAGCATTGTTGTCAGCTACTGCCACATACGCTCAGCAGCAGCCTGATTCCGTTTGGTATGACTCTATCACAGGCACTCGCATGCACCTCCAAAGCGTGGACAGCATCACTCCATACAAATGTTGCCTCCACCTCTTTGGCAAAAATGCTGATGGCACCGCAAAGAATCCAGCCCTCCAGGCACTTGTTGAAGATCTGGGAATCAATGCCCTCGTGCTCGGATGGGATCACTACGTGCAAGACCGCGTATGGACAAACATCACCAGCGACGTGCTCCATCAGAACCTCACAGGTGGATGGGTATGGGACAATGACAGTTTCTCTGGCAACCAGTTTTCCCATCCCTACCACGGCAGCATGTTCTACAATGCAGCCCGCGAGCATGGCCTCTCTTACGGAGTTTCCATGCTCTATCCCCTTTTGGGTTCTGGCACATGGGAACTTTTCTGCGAAACTAACCGCCCAGCCATCAACGATTTTCTCTCCACTGGCATAGGCGGAGCCTGCATCGGAGAAGTCACACACCGCACTGCAGACATCTTCTTTGACAACAGCGAGAGGGGTTCAAGACGCGTGTTCCGTGAAATAATCGGTTCGTTTCTCAATCCTGTGCGAGGCCTCCACCGCATCATATCAGGCGAGATGTTCAGAGTCACTCCCCACAACCGCGGCAAGAAGGAACTGCCAGAAGCCTACTCCTTCCAAGTCGGTGTAGGCAACAGATTCATCCGTGACATTGGCTCTTACCATCCTGCCTTAGGCGAACGCTACAGCGAAAGCGTGCCCTACCTTGACTTCAGATTTAACTACGGCAATCATTTCAACAACCTTAATGAAGGTAAGGCCACACGCGCCTTTGACTACTTCACCATCTATGCTCTCGTCAACATGTCAGGAGACAACCCCACAGTGGGCGAACTCGACATCAAGGGGCGCATAGGCTCCATCCAGCACCAGCTACCCCATCGATGGAAGCTCGACATCGGATTCTACCAAAACATCAAGTATATCGACCACTACAGCGCCAACGGGTGTCAGACAGCAGGCAACCAAGCAATCATCTCTGAGGCCGCCAGTTTCGGAGCTGGCTTTTACGCCGAACGCCAAGGCAAGAAGGTCAGCCTTCTCCACGATTTCATGCTCTCCGCCGTACCACTCGGAGGCAGCACCGCTGACTACTATCCCATGCGCCGCTACAACTTCGGCACAGGATTTTCTCTTCGATACGGCTTCAATTTCATCTTCAACCACCGCCTATCCTTCGGCGACGAGATGTACTACATGCGCCTCTTCATCCTCAAAGGAGAAACTCCGGAGAATCTCCTGAAATATGAAGAGAACCCTGACAAGTACAAACAAGAAGTGGCTGATGGCATCAACGCATGGGGCGATGAAGGCGAACAGTCTGTATTTCTCAACCGCATGAAAGTCAATATCAACATCACTCAGAATCTCAAGCTGAATCTCATGCATGAGTTCTACTACCGCCACGGCAACTATCGGTACTATCCGTCCCTCACGGGCAAGAGCAATGAGTGGAAGGCTGGATTGGTTTACAGCCTATAATCAGATTTATTGACTGTTTGATACTAACAACTACGCATAACAAACAAGAAGAAGGGGGTGGGATACCAACTGGCATCCCACCCCTTTTATTATTTCTTGTAATCTCCTATATTTAGCTGAGAAATAAGCCTAACAGCTGTTATAAGAAATGGCCAATCGCCACAGTTGTGCTTAGAACAGCTTGTTTGGATAAACACCATCAGCCACGAGCTTAGCGATACGCTCCACTGTAGCCTCACGGTCTGCTGCGTATGTCACACCGAACCAAACAGATGTAGTGTCAAGCACCTCCACTGAAGCTGTGCCTTCGTTGATAAGTTTGTTGACCATTAGAGGAATGAAGAACTCGGCCTTGAGGTTCTCCATGTTCTTGGGATCTGAAAGGAATTCCTTAAAATATGCCTCGCTATATTCAAAGTAATCAGGTGTGAAGCCCCACATGTTCATAGACACAGGTACTGTCTCTTCAAGTGGAATCCACTCACCTTTCTCATCCTTATAGCAGATAGCGTCGCCCTTGTCTGCCTGACGCATGATTTCAGTGCGCTCAACGACATCCGTTAGATGACGATTGTCATCATACTCACACACTCCGCGAGCAACCGAACCATTCTCTGAGAGAGTATTGCAGCAGCGGAAGCCCACCATCGCATACTTGTTTTTTGAGCCCTCAGGGAGAGAAGAGAGGAATTTGCCTACAGACATGAAGGCATCTCGTCCGTAGAAGTCGTCACAGTTGATGACAGCAAACGGTTCTTTGATGACATCCTTTCCCATGAGCACAGCGTGGTTAGTGCCCCATGGTTTCACGCGACCTTCAGGACAAGTGAATCCCTCTGGAAGGCTGTCTATGCTCTGGAAACAAAGTTCGCATGGCACCACACCCTCATATTTGGAGAGAATCTGTGTGCGGAACTGCTCTTCGAAATCTTTGCGGATGACCCATACTATCTTGCCAAATCCTGCCTGGATGGCATCGTAGATAGAATAGTCCATGATTGTCTCGCCATTAGGGCCGAGACCGTCAAGCTGCTTGAGGCCACCGTAGCGGCTTCCCATACCTGCAGCGAGTAGAAAGAGTGTAGGTTTCATAGTGTTTGAATTCATTAGTTATATTAGCACGTATAAATACTAAAGTTGCTTACTTTAGCAAAAATGTCTATGCCGATTATTCGATAACTACGCGAGTCCATCCATGGGTGTCTGGCTCGATGCCATACTGAATGCCACGGAGGAGGTTGAAGAGTTTCTCGCTGATTGGCCCCGGCTTATCTCCAAAGACATAGCTCTTACCAGTTTCTATATCGTCAATGCGGGAGATGGGGGAGATGACAGCAGCTGTGCCACATGCGCCAGCCTCCTCAAATGTCTCCAGTTCCTCTTCTGGGATCTGTCTCTGCTCCACTTTTATGCCAAGATCCTCAGCAAGTTGCATGAGTGACTTGTTGGTGATGGACGGGAGTATAGAAGTTGATTTTGGAGTGATGTATGTATTGTTCTTGATGCCAAAGAAGTTGGCGGCACCAGCCTCATCAATATATTTTTTCTCTTTGGCATCAAGATAGAACTCACAGGCATAGCCGAGATCGTGAGCTTTCTTGTTGGCTGTAAGTGAAGCTGCATAATTACCGCCTACTTTGTATATGCCAGTGCCAAGAGGAGCCGAACGGTCGTGGTCGCGGATGATGACGTAAGGATTGGCAAAGAAGCCACCTTTGAAATACGGGCCTACAGGAGTGACAAAAATCAAGAAGAGGTATTCGTCAGCAGGATGAACACCAACTTGTGCACTGGTGCCGATTAGGAGCGGACGAATATATAGCGATGCGCCGCTCTCGTATGGCGGGATAAATCTCTCGTTGAGTCTTACCACTGTATCTACCATCTCGTTAAACTTCTCAGTAGGAAGTTCTGGCATGAGTATACCACGACTTGTTGACTGCAAACGAGCAGCATTCTCGTCAGAACGGAACACCCTTACCTTGCCGTCTGGGCATCTATAAGCCTTGAGTCCTTCAAATGCCTCTTGCCCGTAGTGCAGGCATGTTGCAGCCATGTGCAGAGGTATAGTTTCTTCGGAGCATTTCTCTATCTCGCCCCACTGGCCGTTACGGTAGTAACAGCGTACGTTATAGTCGGTCTTGTGATAACCAAATCCCAAGTTTGACCAGTCCTGAGTTTCCATATTTAATAAGTTCTTTAATTATTGTATTGTCTGTAGTGTGTGTTAACATATCAGGGAAAGACATCATCAGATATTCGATACACTATCTTTCTTTCCCTATTGACTTGCAAAGATATAAAAAGTGTACGAAAGTATCAAACAATCTCTATCTTTTTTCCACATTTCCTCTTTTATTAGTATTACGCAAGCAATAATCCACTATCAACGCAGTGCATTGGTCTTATCTATTCGCTAAGCCAAATCTTATCCGTCGCCATACCGTTAATCTTCTGCCGTTCAAGCTCGTTTCACTATTTCCCACCCTCCATCCAAGCCTGCACAATGCGTATCTCGCCATACGTGTAGTCATCAGGCAGCAAGTTTTTAACCTCCGTAAGAGTGTATGCTTTACGAAATGAGCGTATCACGCCAGCAATAATCTTCTGATGTGACAGGCTGACCAAGCTGTTGATATCCACTTCTCCCGATGCCACAAAAGACGCAAGATGATTCTCTATCGTGCTGGCAGTCAGCGAACGCTGTTTGGCAATCTCACCTATACTCATGCCCTGCCTATAGAGAGCAAGAGTCTGCGCCTTTGTGTCCACCTTCTCTCTCTTTGGTTTAGAAGCCTTGCCGCCTTGGCCACGACCACTTCCTTGGTTTAATTTGTCGTTCACAAGCAGATCTGAGTCTTCATTGTCGGCATGGTCAGATGACATTTTCCCCTTGCGCTTCGAACCACGAGAGTCAGGTTGGAGTTCATCAAGAGCCGCCTTGGCCTTGGCACTGAGATAATCAGTTATAGTAAAATCCTTGTCGCGCATGCGGTGAAACATGCCATACTTGACCTTGTAGGCAAGGGTAAACTCCTCCAACGCATTGTTGTACTGCTTCTTCACCTGCTGATTGTTGATAGCAATGACCGTCATGTCAAAGACAGGCGCAAGTATTTCACGCAACTTATCGTCAAAATATACCGATGCCGCTTTCACCCTTTCCTGCACCTTTGTCTTGTAGTCGGCACTCTGCATAAGAGTCGTATACTGCATCTTAAACTTTTCAGCCACTCTCACCAATTCGTCATTCACCCTTGGTGTCACAGCCAAGAGAAACTTCAACAGGCCAGGAGCAGCTCCATAGAGATGTTCGTTGACGACCTTGAGCAGATAGACGAGATTATTGTGCAGGAAGCGAAAGTCAAACATGTCGCACAAGAGCGAGTAATAGTATTCGTACATCATTTGCGGCAGTTTATCCTCCGCCTTGAGAGCCTCAACAGCCTCCTTGTCGATGTAGGCATTGACCGACGGGTCTGTGATGACAGCACTGCGGCTGACCGGGCGAGCCAGCACCATGCCTTCAAGCGTGCGGCAACGACTCAGCGCCACATAAGTCTGCCCATGAGTGAACGAATCGGAGATGTCAAGCACAGCATGCTCAAAGGTCAATCCCTGACTCTTATGCACCGTGATAGCCCAAGCAAGACGCAGCGGATACTGTGTGAACGAACCTTCCACCTCTTCCTTTATCTCCTTTGTCTTCTCATCGATAACATATTTGGTATTCTCCCAAACCAACGGAGAGACATCAATCGAGCGGTTGTCCTCATGACTGTGCACCATAATGACCTGACGCTCTCCATCATCATCCCATGCCACCCCAGTCACCGTGCCTATCTTACCGTTATAGAACATCTTGGCAGGCGACGGATCGTTCTTAACAAACATCACCTGAGCCCCCACCTTCAACATCAGATTTTCTTCGGCTGGATAGTTTTTCTCAGGGAACATTCCACTTACCTCAGCCTTAAACGTGAGCGTTCTCTCTTTTATCGCCTTCAGCCTCGCCTCATTATATTGCTGCGCCATAGCATTGTGCGTCGTCAGCCTTATCCACCCCCCGTTATCTGGAGGCACAAAGCTGGGGTTATATCTGGCATTAAGGACACTCAGGCAGGCATCATCCACCCTTCCAGTGCGTATCTTGCCAAGTATGTCAATGAAGCCAGAATCCTGCTGGCGATATATATGCTTCAGTTCAATGGTCACATACTGTATATGATTCAATGCACGGCTGCCAAAGAAGTAAGGTGTAGAATAGTATGGCGAAAGCAATGCCCACTCCCTCTCCTGAGCAACAGGAGCCAGTTGCTGAAGATCACCGATGAGCAATAACTGCACACCTCCAAATGGTTTGTTGCGGTCACGATATTTGCGAAGTTCAGCATCCATAGCATCAAGCACATCACACCTCACCATCGATATCTCGTCCACAACAAGCAAATCGAGAGTCTTTATCAGATTTTTCTTCTCTTTGCTCATACGGAAATGCCCCTCTCTGCTCTCCATGCCTGGAACCCTTGGACCTGTAGGCAACTGGAAGAAGGAATGTATGGTCTGTCCCTGAGCATTGATGGCTGCCACTCCAGTAGGAGCAAGCACCACCATACGTTTAGGAGTCACATCCCTCAGCTTGCGCAGAAAGGTGGTCTTGCCTGTGCCAGCCTTGCCAGTCAGAAAGACAGACACATTCGTCTTGGTGATAAACTGCCAAGCAAGATTCATCTCATGATTACCACCAGCTTTAGTCTCAGCAACCACCGACAAATCACCCTCGTCTTGGTTAATCATATCTAAATAGTTAATTGGCATTTGGCGATCATTTACAATATTCTATTGAGAATTACAGATGTCATTGCAACCACAAAGGTTATATAGGGGTGTTCTATAAATTAGTATTTGGTTTATATTGTGG
>JAXJBE010000064.1:0-2647 GCA_036303125.1 Bacteroidaceae bacterium | reverse complement strand
TACGGGCAGACATCCAAGTATCAAATGAGACTCGCTGTTGACATTCTTAAAGGAAAAGACGTCTCCAACACGAAAGAATGGGCGGTGGAGACTTTAGAAAAAAGCATCGAGGATGAAAAGGACGCATACGCGATGAACGTGCTGGGCATTGCCTACCTGCACGGAATTGGCGTGGATGCTGACACGGCAAAGGCCGTTTCGTATCTGGAAGAGGCTGGTGACGGCGGATATAATCTGGCTTACCATAATCTTGGAATGTACCACAAGTATGCTACTGACGGGAAGCAGGATTTCGCCAAAGCATACAGAGCCTTCTGTCTCGGGGCTGACGCGGGCTCTACCGCATGCCATTACAACAAGGGATTCATGCTGTACAAGGGATTAGGATGCGAGCAGGACTACAAGGAGGCCATTGAGGAATTCAGCAAAGCGGCGGAAAGGGAGCATCCTGCGGCACTGTTCATGCTCGGCCTGTGCTACCGCAACGGATATGGCGTGGAGGCTGATGCCGAGCGTGCAAGCTATTTCCTCAATTGCGCTGCCACGCTCGGATGTTCTGACGCCATGGAAGAATTGGCCAAGGAGAAGCCGGAGAACTCGCTTGAAACGCTGCGTCTTCACAAAGGCAACGGTCTCAAGACTCCTGACAAGATGCCTGACATCGACCCGTATATTTCCAACAACAAGAAAGAGATTGGGGGTGCATACGCCGGATTCATTGTCACATACGACTGGAGCGGACAGCATGCCTTGTCCGAGACTCCAGTAAAGCTGGACATCATCAATCCCGCAGACAGCGCAGAATGCATCTGGATTATCGGGAACGACACCATCACGACAAGGGCAAAGATTACAAGGGACAGCGAGATGCTCTTCGGGAAGGAGGAAGTGCGCAGGTATGACAGGTACTCGGCCTCTTATAGCGCCATGTACAGATTTGAGAGTGCTGATATCTGCTGTATGGACAACTCCATAACGGGGCAGCTCCGTTTGTATTCTCTCGATGAGCAGGAGCCTGAGAGACCTATGTATGTATGCTTGAAGAAGACTGGCTCTTCTCCAGATTATGGCGAGAACATGAACAATAAGATATATTCTTACCCAAACCCGTACACGGATGTGGTGACTTTGAAGTTTGAGCTGGAGGCGGACGTGCCTTCCGCAAAGATATGCCTGTATTCGCAAGGTGGCATCAACCGACAGAACTACAGCCTCGGGCCTTTGAATGCAGGAGAGCATTCTTACACCATTGTTCCCGACCCTTGCGAGACCACGTATGTAGTGCACGTCATTGCGGGAAGCACGGTGTACCAGACTATAATCATCAAAAAGCAATAGATTGTCATGAGAAGGCTGATTATAAGTTTTTTATTCCTGCTGAACCTGTGCGTCACAATTGATGACTGCTGCATGCTGCGCATAGTTTCTTCCGAGCTTAAGGCTCAGCACATGGAGCTGGAGGGCGGAAAATACGACTGTCTGGATGATGTGGTGGGTTGGTACAGATCCCCTATTCCATGCGACGGTCCCATCATAACTCCAGATAACGACTACGCGATATGCACTTACTGCCATGAGCAGTTCTACGCAAAAGACATTATTGATCATGAGTATAACTGCCCTGCAAGGAAAAAGCAGGAAGAAGACCCTTGGGGAACTAATGGAAACAACGGACTGCCTTCTGGTGGAGGAGGTGGTGGTTCCGGCAATGGAGGCGGCACTGGCGGTTCTCCTAACGGGAACGGTTCAGGCAAAGGAGATGGGCAAAACGGTGACAACTCCGATGGCACAACACATTACGGCAGTTTTATAGGCAGTAATACCACAAATGGCATTAAATTGAATGTGAATGAAAATACGCCTATAAAAATGGACGCTGCTGCTTGCGCTGGCATTGCCTACCAAAATATCTTGGATGATGATTATAATAAATTCAAAAGTCATTTAGCAGGCATCAATATCCAAGAATCAACGACATTACAACAGATATGCAAAGAAAACGGATTCTCGCTCAACAACTACGAGTCAGGATTCAAGTGCACAATTTTAGAGAGGAGGGACAGCAGCGGGAAAGTCGTCAGCTATATCTGTTCCTTTGCGGGAACTGATACGGACATAAGCGAACTGAGGCAAGTGCTGAATGATGTGTCAAATGATATATGGAATTATTTTGGCATCATGCCGGCACAATACTACCGGGCACAACAATTAGCCGTATTTCTGAAAGATTATTGTGACCGGCAGG
The DNA here is from genome assembly GCA_036303125.1 of Bacteroidaceae bacterium. Taxonomy (GTDB): domain Bacteria; phylum Bacteroidota; class Bacteroidia; order Bacteroidales; family Bacteroidaceae; genus Minthosoma. Next base: position 402 of record JAXJBE010000064.1, on the reverse strand, counting down.
GAGTGTCTCTGTCGTTCGTTGGCCATTCTTTGGGTGGCGGGCTTGCTGCGATGGCAAGCATTGTTACCGGCTGCGATGCGATTACATTCAACGCCGCATCAGTGTATTGCGAGCGCTTCCCTATCATGGAATGGTTGGGCATTAAAGAATCTGACACATCACATATCTACGCTTACGTTATGGATGGAGAGTTCCTGAGCATGATTCAGACAGCCGATGGGACAATCATTGCCATTCCGAATTCAAAAGGGGAAAACCCTTTTGATGCTCATGCCATTGATTACATGTTTCAAACTTTAATATTGATATACTAATGAAAAAAATAATTCTTCTAACAACACTTCTCCTGTTTGTATCCTGCAAATATACAGGAATATATCTTCTCGATGAAGAAGAGCTGAC
>JAXJBE010000063.1:0-29627 GCA_036303125.1 Bacteroidaceae bacterium | reverse complement strand
CGTCGATATAGAGTCCCTTGAACAGTTCCCTCCTGCCCTCAAAGTACGCTTGGAGGGTGGACACGAGCAGCGACTTGCCGAACCGCCTCGGACGGCTCAGAAAGATGTAATTGCCAAGGTTAATCATCTTGCAGATGTACTCAGTCTTGTCTACATACAGACAGTCCTGTTCCACTATTTTCTCGTATGTCTGGATGCCCACGGGCAGCCGCTTGAGTGTCTTGTTCTCCATATCGATATGATTTTATTATCGAAGATTTCTTTCTTCCTGCTATTATTTTGCAAATATACGGATGTTATACGAACTGGCAAAGAGAAGCGGAAAATAAATTCGTGTTTGACAAGGATAAAAGACAACAACTATAACTATGCCGTCGCCAGCAGAAAAAAGACCAATGCCAAAAGAGCCTGCAATGGGTCTACTGCGGCTCTGTCGTGCCTCCGTTATGACTCCGTTGTGACTCTAATACCTAGAAAGGGGAAATTCGGAGGTGGAACGGAACAAAAAGGGTGTAAGAACAGAGAAAACTCTTAAATTCGCAGCATGTATATCATATCACCCCAATCCATGACAACAGCATGGAAGATGTCACCACTCATCTGATGTGCAACCTCTCGCTTAACCCGACACTTCGCACTTGTAGTGCAGACACTATCCTCAGGGCGATAAAGGAACTGTCTCAGAAGAAATAGTGGAAGGGCAAAGCATGCCGACTTGTGATTCAAAGGCTGAAACGAATAGATGGCTTACTTGACCTTTGGGAAGGTGAATATACATACCGTTGTATCCTGGCCAACGACTATGAATCTTCAGTAAGAGAGATTGCCAACTTCTATAACCTTAGCGGAGGGAAGGAGCGAATCTTCACGCTCACACTCGGCCGACAAGTTTATCAAGGTGAGCGAGATTGGGCATGCCATCGAGATATACGTGAAGTTGCTCAGCAAGATGTAAGCTGATAATCGGGTTTTTAATATACTAGCTGTCAGGCGAAGATCTATTGTTACGTCAATAAATCTTCGCCTGACATGGTTGAATTTCAATATCACTTCTTCTTTCTGCCGTATATGAAGCTACCGATGGCGATGACGATGATTATGCCTGTCACCAGAAACGCCCATGTATTTGTTTTGCGAGTAGTTACAGAGATTGTGTAGTCGCCAGCAAGGAGTTTCTCGCCCGAGATGGTGAACAATACTTTATTTTCACATATCTCTGCCATTTGACGGTCTGCGCATATCAGTCCCGGCATCTGGATTGTGTAAGAAATCTCCCAGTCAAAAAGCCTGATAAATTCCATAACCTTTGAGGATACAAGTTTTGAGCTTGGGTTGTCATCGTCAAAGAAGATGTCATAGGCATCAGTCTTGTAGAAGTCCTTAAATACCTCGTTTGGCTTGAAGTTGAAATCTCCAGCAAAATAATGCTTGTCTGAATTAAACAGAAAAGCCTTGAATGAATCGCATGAGTTGATGAATTCTTCCTTTGTTAACGGAGCGCTCTTGATGGAATCATATTGGTCGGCAATAGCTGTGAATACTATCTGTGTTATATTGTCATCTACCCATCTGTTTACCTTGTTCTTGACAACTTCTATTTTTTCAGCCACCTCTGCTCCTGTGATATTCCTCCCGATGATGTCTGGTGATCCAGTGAACCAGTAGCTCACAGTATCCTTACCGGTAATCTGGTCAATTGGTATTGGCAGCTTGTCCTTGAAACCCTCGAATGTTTCTGTGTAAGTATATTTTGTGTAGAACCACTTGAACTTCTTCTCGAAGCGAGGTTTTGATTTGAGAACCTTGCCTTCGTGGAGTATTGGCATTGGCATTTCCTCAACGGATTCATAGTCCTTTCTGAATGTGATGGTGAGAGTATCCTTATTGAGCGTTGACTCTCCCTTCACCATTCCGTCCACACATATATTCTGTGGTATTGGCGCAACCGCCGTATCAGACAGGAGTCCCTTTTTGTAATTGTCGAGATTCTTCTCCTCAACCTGTCTATAATAAGATACTTCACGGCAACAAGTGCCGTCTTCGTTGATTACGGTATTTACCCTTACCTTTGTGTTACAAGAAGTAACCGTAATGAGTGTAAGAGCTGGTATGATGATTGATTTTATAGTTTTCATAATGACGCTGAATTAAAATTAGACTTGCTCTTCTCTTTGATTTGTTCATAGATTGAGTTGCTTCTCTTTTCGAAATGACTTGAATAAGCAACCTTGAGTGTACCTCTGAGTCGAATGCTGTTTGACGATTCAGACTTCTGTTCTGTTGCAACTGCATTCTCATTTGACTCCTCCAGAATTTCAGTATAGACGAAGAGGCCAATGAGCCATACTGCTGCCACGGAACTGACTACACGAATGATGGCGATAAATCTTGGCGGTGCCTGTTGGGGCTCTTTCAATGTCTGCTCTATCGTGTCAGTATCTTTTATTGCAGGTTTCTCATGCTCCTCAATGGGGTCGAGTTGTTTGTCTGGCAGATTCTCCATAATCATATCGGTCAATCCGTCTTCATTAAATAGCATTGGTTGCTGACCTGACAAACCGTTAAGTATATCGTCTATGTTCTTATTCATATCCAAGTCTTTTTAATTGTTTACGTATAGTCTGCCGGGCAACATACAGATTATCTTTTATATGTTTTGCGTCCATGCCCGTAATGGAACTTATCTCTTGGGAGTTGAGACCTTCAAGGTGGCTTAACGTGAACACCAGCCGCTGCTTTTCACTGAGTTTATCAGTCAGAAGCCTCAGGATTGCCACCCATTCGGCATTTTCCAGTTTGTGCTGTGAATCGTTGCAGGTTGCATATTCCCTGAGCACAGATTCGTCTTCTGGAAAAGGTATTAACCTTTTGGACTTTCGAAGCCGGTCAAGACACAAGTTTGTGACTATTCCGTATATCCATGTGGAAAAAGCACTTGTGCCATCGTATCGTCTGATGTTAACCCAGACCTTGATGAATGTCTCCTGAACAACATCCTTTGCTTCTTCTTCATCGCAAAGAAACTTTAATCCCAAAGAGAACACCATTCGCTGGTAAGTCTGCACCATTATACGGAAAGCGGCCTTGTCTCCATTCTGGCATTTAGTTAATACTTCTGTGTCAATTTGTTTCATGTTTTTAGTGTGATTACAACCATTAAACGATTGAAAAGACCAAAAGCCGAATGGAAATAAAGATTTTTCAATTTAAAATTTATAGCAATATGGCAGATAGTAAGGCTGCAAGAAATATTACTCTGAAAAGAGTGTTGTGTTTGTAGTCAGGAATATCCAATAATGATCAAGAATCTTTTCAGAAATATGTTTCTTAAATCTAAAATAAATATTCCTGAAAGATTTCTGGCCATTACTGACAATTACTGACGCCCCCCAAAATATCTGCCTGCGGACACCAATAAATTCTAACTCGCCAACGAGTTATTTGTTGATTGATTAGATTGAGGGTACGTTTATGGGTATCATATCACCCCAATCCATGACAACAGCATAGAGGAAAAGAGCGCTGTAAAAACACCGTTGAGAATAAGCCCCAGGGAGGCAAAAACGCCATGTTCCTCACCACGCTGCATGGCAGTGGACGTTCCAACGGCATGCGAAGCTGTACCAATAGACAATCCTTGAGAATCGGGGTGGCTGATACGTCCAAACTGCAAGACTTTGAAACCAATGATAGAACCAAGGATGCCAACGATGACGACAATAGCCGCTGTGAGAGAGGGGATGCCTCCAAGAGTGCGTGTCACCTCCATTGCTATTGGGGTGGTGACAGACTTGGGTGCAAGAGAAAGGATGACAGGAGTAGAGGCACCGAGCAGTTTGGCTATCATCACTACGGAGACTATGCCAGTAACGCATCCTGTCACTTGCGAAACTACTATTGGGATTATTTGGCACTTAATGGTTGACAGCTGGCGATAAAGAGGCACGCCAAGAGCCACTACCGCTGGTTTGAGCCAAAAGTCAATCTTTGCTCCGCTATGTTCGTAGGTCTCGTAACTGATGCCTGCCAACTTTAGGAAGATGATGAGAAAAGCTATACTGGCAAGGATGGGGTTAAGCAATGACCATCCCGTTTTATTTTGTATGTACCGTGAGAGGAAATAAACACCGAAGGTAAGAGTGAGAAGGAAGTATTCGTTATGTAAGTATTCCATGGATTGTGTGTGTATGTATCTGCTTATAACTCTTTTTTAGTCTTGCATTTTTCTTTCATCTTGTTCATGACAAGTCGAGTTAGATGGTGACTCCATCCTGTCATGACAAGGACTAATACCGTGCTTGCAACAACAGATATTACTATTGGCCAAAATTCGGCCTCTATTATGTCGAAATAGAGCATCAACGCCACACCTGGAGGTACAAAGAAGAATCCCATGTTTGAGATTAAAAAGTTGGAAAGGCTTTCCACCCATTCAATCTTTACCACCTTCATCTGCAGCAGTGCCGTCAGCAACAACATGCCCAATATGCTTGACGGCACAGGCACTCTTGTGAGCCACACTATCAGTTCGCCCACAGCGAGGCAACCAATGATGATTGCCAATTGTTTGAAAATACCCATTTTGATTTTACATTGATTATACTATAATTCTAATAACATAACGTGAGTTCGATGAATCTTAAGTCACAAAAGTAAGTACTGCATCGGAATAAATAATACTGCAAGGGCAAAGTAAGTTAACTTAAATGGACAAGTAAGTACTTCTAACTTTTCAAAGCAATTATTTTGTGATTTAACACACATATTATCAATTCGTCGAACTCACGTTAACATAATAATATCTACTGTTTCTTCAGTTCCTTTCTGTATCGTTCAAACTCTTCCAACACTATGGCAGTGGCTGCTTCTACATTTGCCACACGCCCAGAGTCGGAACGGAGACAACGCGAATGGATATCATTTATGCTGCCCCATGCTATCCATATCTCTACCTCATGTCCTTCCCACGGCTCGGCATAGCCTGTAGAGGCAAGGGCAAAGTCGGAGCCGAAGAGGGAGCATGCACCTCTGACCATCTGCTCGGCAACAGGCTGTGACACCACGTCAAACCGTTCTATCATCTCTGCTGGCACTCCGAGCATACGTTCCTTGATCTCATTCTGATAAGCTACGACTCCCCCAACGAAGTACTTGCTTGCACCGCTGCGAGCCGTTATGGCAGCAGCTATTCTGCCACCGGTACATGATTCTGCTGTTGATATAGTCATTTCTTCCACCCTGCCACATCTGCTATCTTTGCAGGTATCTCAATATTATCCATTCGACCGCAGAAGTGTTCTGCCCCTATGCCAACAGAGAAGACAGGCACATAACCATTGGAATGAGAACCACTGCCCCATCCTACCATGGCGATGTCATCAAGAGTCTCTTTGGCCACTGTAGCCAAACGTTCATCTTTCTGGTACTCACTGGCATCAAGAGCAGGCTCCTTTCCTACAAATGTCTCTTCAAATACACGTCGGAGTCTGGCTTCATGGCGCTCGCTGACTTTAACTGCCCCGAAAAGGCCAAAACTCTCACTCATTGCTTTCTTGGCCATCTCCCATGTCACCTTGTTGCCTGTTTTCTTGCGAAGTTCATTAAACTGCGCACTGAGACCGTTGACGCTGACATGCTGGTGTCTGAGAGCCTGGAGATTGAGAGCATACTGTCCCTTGCCAAGAACGATGCCGCCTGTCTCGTGGTCGGCAGTGACCACGATGAGCGTCTCTTCAGGATGCTGCTCGTAAAACTCGTATGCAACTCTCACAGCATTGTCCAGATCTTCCACCTCTTTGAATACAGTAGCTGCATCGTTGGCATGGCATGCCCAATCAATCTTGCCGCCTTCAACCATCAGGAAGAAGCCTTTGTCTGCTCCCTTAGAGAGGAAGTTGATGCCTGCGCGTGTGATATCTGCCAGTGTGAGGTCACCCTTCTTACGATCGATGGCATAGGGGATGGCTGTACGGTCTCTTTTGCTGGCTTCCTCTGTCTGGAACAGTATCAGCTTGTCTGCCTTTGCCGCTTTCTTACGATAGTCCTTATATCCTCGAACAACGGAATACCCTGCATTTTGGCACTGCTCATAGAGAGAACACTCGTCTTTAGCTTTGTCATTGGTAGGATTGAGGAAATCCGACCCTGCATAAAACTCGAAACCTGTCTTGATAAGGTTCTTGCCAATATCGTAATACATGCCACGGTCTGGCACATGGGCATAAAAGGCGGCAGGAGTGGCATGGTCAACGCTGACGCTTGTGGCAATCCCCACCCTCATGCCTGTCTCGTGAGCCATTGAGGCTATGCTATATATCGGAGTCTGAAGATCTGGCAAGAGACCGAGTGTGCCGTTCTTGGTCTTGTGGCCTGTGGCGAGAGCTGTTCCTGCAGCAGCTGAGTCTGTCACACCGTTTGTGGCAGAGTACGTTGTGGCCATGGTGCCGTATGGGAAACTGGCAAAGAGCAGAGGTACAGTACCTATACGACCTTCAAGTTCTGCTCTGTAAGCTTCTGTTCCGTTGACTTGGTTTACTCCCATGCCGTCGCCAATGAAGTAAAACACATACTTGGGTTGTTGAGCCAATGATGGCAAGACTGCGATGAGCAGTATCACCATAGAGATAAGAAAATGTTTTTTCATGATTGCTATTGTGTTAGTTTACTCTATTAGAGGTTGTTTCATTAAGGTGGGCTATAAATTAGTTTTTTTGTTTTTATCAGAGTGCATATTTTTCGCATGGCCATCAAGAGTTGTTCTCCTGACAATCAATCAAAGAGACAACCTGCATATCCGTCCTGTTGAGCGGCCAGGCCAGTGCGGCCAAGATGCTTGTAGGCCAACTCTGTGACCTCACGACCTCTCGGTGTGCGCTTGATGAATCCTTCCTTAATGAGAAACGGTTCGTATACCTCTTCCACTGTACCTGCATCCTCGCCAATGGCTGTAGCGATAGTGCCAAGTCCTACGGGGCCGCCCTTAAACTTGTCAATGATTGTGGTGAGGAGTTTATTGTCTATTTCGTCAAGACCGAAGCGGTCAATATTGAGTGCTTCAAGTGCCATGTGAGCAATGGAGAGATTGATAGTTCCATTGCCCTTGACTTGAGCGAAGTCTCTGACACGCCGGAGCAAGGCGTTGGCAATGCGTGGAGTGCCACGCGAACGACCTGCTATCTCGCCTGCAGCGTCAAACTCACACGGCACTCCCAGCAGGTGGGCTGAACGCAAAATGATTTTTGTCAGCACATCTGCATCATAATACTCCAGATGAAGATTGATGCCGAAACGAGCACGCAGAGGTGCTGTCAGTAATCCACTGCGAGTTGTTGCACCAACAAGAGTAAAGGGATTGAGGTCTATCTGTATGGAACGAGCTGATGGTCCCTTATCTATCATTATGTCAATGCGATAGTCCTCCATGGCCGAATAGAGGTATTCCTCTACAATGGGAGAAAGGCGGTGTATCTCATCAATGAAGAGGACGTCATTGGGTTCTAAAGAGGTGAGAATGCCAGCCAAATCCCCTGGTTTGTCAAGGACAGGGCCTGATGTCACCTTGAAACCAACTCCGAGCTCGTTGGCTATAATATTGGATAGTGTTGTCTTTCCCAATCCTGGTGGGCCATGCAACAACGTGTGATCGAGCGGCTCGCCTCTGAAGCGCGCTGCTTCAACAAAGACTGAGAGGTTCTCCACAACCTTGCTCTGTCCGCTAAAGTCCTCAAAGCGGAGAGGTCGAAGCGCATTCTCGAAGTCCTTGTCCTTGTTTGCTCGCTGCTCACGTATATCAAAATTTTCTGCCATAATCGTATGTTAAAAAAGAGGCTAAAATTCTTTTTATGGATACTATATAAGTTTAGGTGTAGGCTGGCACATTCTTCTGTGTGAGCCTGTCAGCTGGCTGAAGAAGGTAGAGCTTATCATTGGGTCGCACTCGTTCTGAAACCTTAATGCTGACATGCTGTCCTTTGGTAGCGACTTCCACTGGTTGAAGGTCAAATCGTATCTCTTCACACGGTTGCATGAGAGCACCTGTGGTAGGACCTGTGACAAGAATCTTATCACCTACATGAATGCAGGCATTCTCAATGAGAAACTCTGCCACGCCTATTTTGCTAAAATATTTCATGCACTTGCCTACATATACCTTCTTCTCTGTAGCCTTACTTCCATAGACCTCGCACCACTCGCCAAGTTTCTGTCCCTGATAATAGCCATCCCAAAAGCCACGGTTGAAGACGGTGGAAAGCTGATTGTCCCATTCGTCCTTAGCTTTATCATCATCGGCAAATGTACCAGCTATCACGGCATTGATGGCTTCATCATAAGCCCTAACAACAGTGTAGACATATTCTGGTCCTCGCGCACGTCCCTCAATCTTAAAGACACGCACACCTGCATTCATCATCACGTCAATAAAACGTATTGTCTTAAGGTCTCGTGGAGACATTATATATTTGTTGTCCACATCAAGCTTTGTACCAGTCTCCAAGTCAGTCACCTCATATCCTCGTCTACATATCTGCACACATTCGCCACGGTTGGCGCTTCGTCCTGCATTCTGGAGAGAAAGGTAGCACTTTCCGCTGATAGCCATACAGAGAGCACCATGGCAAAACATCTCAATACGTATGAGTTCACCCTTTGGTCCTCTCACGTCTTGTTCTATTATCTGCTGATAAATATCGCGCACTTGCCACATGTTTAGTTCGCGTGCGAGGACAACAACATCGGCAAATTGGGCGTAGAACTTCAGAGCCTCTATGTTAGAAATATTCAATTGGGTGCTTAAGTGTACTTCTTGACCTATCTCGCAACAATATGACATTACTGCCACATCGCTGGCTATGACAGCCGAGATGCCGGCTTCCTTGGCTGCATCAACAATTTCCCTCATCACAGGTATATCCTCGCCGTAAATTATGGTATTAACCGTAAGGTAGGATTTGACTCCACTTTCGTGGCATACGGCAGCTATCTCCTTGAGGTCATCTATAGTAAAAGCATTGGCGCTATGGCTGCGCATGTTGAGCTTTCCAATGCCAAAGTATATGGAGTTAGCTCCTGCTTTGATAGCAGCAGCAAGACTTTCTCTGCACCCTACTGGTGCCATTATCTCAAATTCTGAACGTTTCATCCAATTTATAACTTAAAGGATATTCTTTAAATTAGTTTTTTTGTTTTTATCAAGACATGTCCTTTTCCAGCCTGTTTTATCTCTCACCTGCATCGTAGTAAGGTTCACACATGTCAATATCTAATGCGAGGCAAAGTTACGGCATTTTTTTCAATCTAAGTATAACAACATTGTGTTTTTTGTATATAGGGGTGTTTTATAAATTAGTATTTTTGTTTTTGTCAGGGTGTATACTTTCACTTGGCCGATTTTGGACTCTCTATTTTTCTGCATCTTATGATGATATTTCCCTTCCCCTTCACGGTGGCACCAAAGAGGTATACGTCGCCTCCGTCCTTGATGCCAGTCTTCTTGCGCAAGTGGTCGGCGGTGAGAACAAAGTTACGTGTAGCGATATTTGCCTGCGGAACGAGTCGTGAGAGACGCTTGACAATGCTTGAGGAGAACGGAATGACATCATCCACCTCAAACTGACGGCCAGGAAACATGGGACAAGGAGACGCTGATGTCATCAGATGCGTCTGAGCATCAAGCTGAAACACATCATAGCACTGGCATAGCGATGCAAAGGCTTGTGCTTTCATCAGCGTAACATCAGGTTCGAAAAGAAAGCGCATCACTCCTCGTGGAGTCACTCTCACTTGCTGGACTGGCATGAGGGGATAATCATAACGTATGACTGCAGAAGGCATAAAGTCAACACAATGAATCATTACCCTCTTCTCTGTTCCATTGCCTAAAGCGGGGTGTAAAGCCATATCGTCCTCTTCCAAACCATGACAAGCACTAATCTTGTCAGAATCAGCTTTCGCCTTAACAAGAATCTCTTTGCACTCATTGCGCACAGCCACTATATAGACATCTGTGACACATCTCATCTTGGACAGCATATCTGTAATGTCTAACATGGGAGAGAGCTTGACAAGAAGTGTGGAAGCATGCGAAAGGAGTTCATCTTGCCAATCAAGGATATTTGGTTCGCAATCTTCTATAGCATACACCCGCCCTCCACTTATTGAACGTCTGGCGGGATCGATGTATATGACATCCACATCAGGCACTGGAAGAAAACGGCCATCGCCATGACGGAAAATATAACGTGTGGCAGACGGAGACTCCACACATCCCGCAGACAGCACAGACATGTTATGCTGAGCACACTCGCACAACCACTCATCGCGCTCTGTATAAACAGCTGTGTCCATACCCTCAGACATATACCAGAAGTCAACACCCATCCCACCTGTCATATCGCACAAGCTCCGACCCTCAATAATATTGCGCTTGAAACGTGCTGTCTGCTCTGAGCTGCACTGTTCGGCAGGCACACGCCCTCCCATGATGACATCAGCATTATTATACCATTCTGGCAATTTGTCTTTCAGTCGCTGGCGAGCTTCTATCTGCTGAACAGCAAACGGCACATCTATGTCCAGATACTTTGCAGCAGAGAGCATGAGGTCGCAGGCATCATCATTGGTATGCCGAGCGATGAAAGCTCGCATGCGCTCTGTCCACTTTATACCAATGCTATTACTGTTATTCATTATATAGTTTATGAATTATGGATGCGTTATAAAACATCATGAGTATTATGTAAATGCGTCGCCTTATCTCAACGTGGATGCATCTATCAAGTGACTGACTATCTCATAGAACATCCCTAAAAGTGTTACTTCAACACTTAACCTTGCTTATGGTGTTTTGAAAATAAAGTACTCGCATTATAGTTTGCAAAGTTAATAAAACTATCTGAGATACAAATATGTGACGCACGTTTTTTCTTTCAATGTTTGTGTACATCAGAAAAAAGGAGTACTTTTGCACAAACATGGATTATCAGCTTTATCAGATGATACATCTCACCTTAATTCAAAAATAAGAATAGCAGTAGAAGAAAAGATGGTTTTCAACTATGACGTAATAGTAGTGGGAGCAGGGCACGCTGGATGCGAGGCCGCAGCAGCTGCCGCAAATCTGGGTGCAAGAACATGCCTGATAACAATGGACATGAACAAGATTGCACAGATGTCCTGCAACCCAGCCATAGGCGGCATTGCCAAAGGGCAAATAGTAAGGGAAATCGATGCTTTGGGAGGATTTACAGGTATAGTCACAGACAGGTGTAGCCTGCAATTCAGAATGCTCAACATGTCAAAAGGGCCTGCCGTATGGAGTCCAAGAGCACAGTGCGACAGAGCTAAGTTCATATGGGCATGGCGAGAAATACTTGAGAACACCCCCAACCTCAACATCTGGCAAGACCAAGTCAGAGAAATCATTATCGAGAAAGGCGAGGCAAGAGGCGCAAAGACATACTATGGGGCTGAATTCAGAGCAAAGTGCGTCATTATAACTGCAGGCACATTCCTCAACGGCCTCATGCACATAGGCAGAGTGAAAATACAAGGAGGCCGATGCGCTGAATCCGCTTCACTTGAACTGACAGAATCCATAATAGCCCACGGAGTAAGAGCTGGAAGAATGAAGACAGGTACTCCTGTCAGAATAGACAAGCGCAGCGTAGATTTCTCCCTCATGGAAAGGCAAGACGGCGACCACGACTTCCACAAGTTCTCTTATGTGCCCACAGAACATGTTGCCGTGAGCCAGCGCAATGACCTGCCATGCTGGATAACATACACAAACAAGGAGGTTCACACTACTCTAATATCAGGACTTGCCGATTCCCCTCTCTACAACGGACAGATACAAAGCATAGGACCTCGCTACTGTCCAAGCATAGAGACCAAGCTGCATACCTTCCCTGACAAGGACGAGCACATGCTCTTTCTCGAGCCCGAAGGAGAGACAACAAATGAAATGTATCTCAATGGTTTCTCTTCATCTCTTCCGCTCGATATTCAATTATCAGCTCTGAGACATATACCAGCCTTCCGCAACCTCCAGATATACCGCCCAGGCTATGCTATCGAGTATGACTTCTTTGACCCCACTCAACTGCGACACACTCTCGAATCAAAAGTCATAAAGAACCTATTCTTCGCAGGACAGGTCAATGGCACTACAGGATATGAAGAGGCGGCAGGACAAGGAGTGGTAGCGGGCATCAACGCAGCCATCAATGCATCAGAAGGAGACACACAGCCATCTCCTTTCACCCTCGGACGCAATGAAGCATACATAGGTGTACTCATCGATGACCTTGTCACAAAAGGAGTGGACGAACCTTATAGAATGTTTACCTCACGCGCAGAATACCGCATCCTGCTCCGACAAGACGATGCCGACATGAGACTGACCGAACGCAGCTACTCCATAGGACTTGCCACCTCAGAAAGATACAATCTCATGAAAGAGAAAAAAACAAAGACGGAAGCATTGACAGACTTCATCTCCAGTTTCTCTCTCAAGCCGACCCTTATCAACCCTGCTCTCGAAACCCTCGGCACCACTCCGCTCCGTCACGGATGCAAACTGGAGGAACTCCTCGGACGACCTCAGATAACGATAAGCAACATACTGCCACACATCGAACCACTACATAAGACCGTAGAAAGCACCATCGGCACAGACCCACGAAGAGAAGAAATCATCGAAGCAGCAGAGATACAAATCAAGTACAAAGGTTACATAGCAAGGGAACAGCAGATGGCAAAAAAGATGCTGCGCTTGGAAAACATCAAGATTAAAGGCAAATTTGACTACCCGAATACATCCCAGATATCGATAGAGGCAAGACAAAAGCTTCAAGCCATCCAGCCAGAGACACTCGCACAAGCCTCACGCATCCCTGGAGTATCGCCATCAGACATCAACACCTTGCTCGTACTGTTAGGCAGATAACAGCACACGCACGTTCCACGTGAAACAAAGAATCCATACATCCACCATAATCAGCAGGATGCAGACATTGATTAAACAAATCAAACACCACAAATCGGAAACATCCCCCAAGTAAAACAAAACAAGCACCAGCACATGAACACCCCCTACTTAACCGAAAATCTGAGAAGCATTCTTGACTTCCCCGTCCCCGGCATAAACTTCCGGGATGTCACAACCCTATTCAAGAACCCCAAATGTTTAGAGATAATGGAAGAGGAACTCTACCATCTCTACAAAGACAAGGGAATAACAAAAGTCGTAGGACTTGAATCCCGTGGCTACATCATGGGAAGCATCATCGCCCGCAAGCTCGGCGCAGGGTTCGTCATGGCACGCAAGCCTGGCAAACTGCCAGCAGAAGCCATCAGAGAAACATACACAAAGGAGTATGGTTCAGACTCAATAGAGATACATGCTGATGCCATCACACCCGAAGACACAGTCCTAATCCACGATGACCTGCTCGCCACGGGAGGAACCGCAAAAGCCGCTTGGAATCTCGTTGAGAAATTCTCACAAAAAAAATGCTACCTTAATTTCATTATAGAGATTAGGGACGAAGGACTTACTGGAAGAGAATTTATAGGAGACGGTATAGAAATCACAACACTCATCAACATATAGGGCAAGGACTTTCATCTTGTGTCACATCATGTAACACAGGCTTAATTGCTGACAATCGATAAATTAGAAAGAAAACGTTCCACGTGAAACAAAGCAATGCTTTAATAATACTCAGCCGCGACATACTGGCAGACGCAATAAACAGGAATCCATTAGACATGACAATGAATGCATGCGACAAGCAACGTAAAAACAACGTAAGAAACCGACTCCATGAGCAAAGATTCAGAAAGGCTTGATAGACTCAAGTTGATTGTAAACAGCCTTACAGAAGAACCAGGATGCTATCAGTACCTCAACAAGGACGGCAAAATCATCTATGTAGGCAAGGCGAAAAACTTGAAGAGGCGCGTCAGTTCATACTTCAACAACTCTCCTAAGAACCGCAAGACACAAATCCTGGTCAGCAAGATTGAAGACATAAAATATATCATAGTTCCTACAGATGAAGATGCACTCATACAAGAAAACAATCTCATCAAAGAACACCAACCTTTCTACAACGTACTACTGAAAGATGGAAAGACATATCCTTCCGTATGCATTACAAACGAATATTTGCCAAGAGTCATAAAGACTCGCAACATAAATAGAAGACTCGGCACTTACTACGGGCCATTCAGTCATCAAGGAACACTAAATGCCATGCTCGAACTTATCGACCAACTCTACAAGATCAGACTCTGCCACGGAGACATCACGAAGGAGAAGATAGAAAGCGGCAAACAAAAGAGTTGCCTTTTCCATGAGATAGGCAAGTGCATGGCACCGTGTATCGGCAGACAGACAAGAGATGAATACATTATTCAAATCGATGAAATCAAAGATATCCTTAGCGGCAACACTCGCAACCTGTGCGAAAGACTGATGAGGCAGATGCAATCCTTGGCAGAAGAAGAAAGATTCTTAGAAGCAGAAAAGATAAAACAGAAATACCTTCTCGCAAAAGACTTCGACAGCAAGAGCAGGGTGATAACCTCAACAAACCAAAACATCGATGTGTTCAGCATCGAAGATGACGAAACCAAAGCATGGGTAAATTACATGCACGTGGTCAACGGCTCCATAGTGCAAGTCTTCACAAACGAATATAAGAAGAAACTTGACGAAACAAAAGAAGAAATCTTGGAGCTATCCATCATAAACACTAAAGAAACGTACGGACTTTCAAAAGAAGTCGTCGTACCTTTCGCCCTTGACCTCACATTAAAAGACATCGAATTTATCATACCCAAAGCAGGAGACAAGAAAAAATTGCTCTTCCTGTCCGAAGCCAATGTCAGACAATACCGTATCGACGCACTCAAACAGGCAGACAAACTCAACCCAGAACAAAGGAGCATCAACATCATCAAAGAACTCCAAAGAAAATTGAAATTAGAAAAACTGCCCATGAGAATAGAGTGTTTCGACAACTCCAACATCATGGGACAGGATGCTGTAGCTGGATGTGTAGTATTCATTGGAGGGAAAAAATCGAAAGAAAACTACAGGAAATATAACATCAAGTCCGTCATAGGACCTGATGATTACGCATCAATGAGCGAGGTTGTATACAGGAAATACAAAAGAGCTATCGATGAAGGTACTCCCCTACCTGACCTCATCATCACAGACGGTGGAAAAGGCCAAATGGAAGTTGTCAGGAAAGTAATACAAGACGAACTTCACCTCAACATCCCGATTGCAGGATTAGCAAAAGACAGCCATCATCGCACCAATGAACTTCTATTCGGTTTTCCGCCAGTCGTTGTTGGCATAGAAACAGACAGCCCACTCTTCCGACTGCTCACTCAGATTCAAGACGAGGTACACAGATTCGCCATCAGTTTCCACAAGAACAAACGCTCCAAACACAATACAGAGTCAGAACTCGACCATATCAAAGGCATTGGCGAAGCAACAAAGACAATATTGCTTAGACGTTTTAAGAGTCTCAAACGCATCAAAAGTGCCACACTTGACGAACTGACCGAAGCCGTTGGAAAGAGCAAAGCCGAACTTATAAGCAAATCACTAAAACAATAAATAATACAGAAAAAAACTAATATAACGCTATGAGAGCTGTAATTCAACGAGTTACACACTCTTCTGTGACCATAGAGAGTGTAGTAAAAGCAGAAATCAATAATGGACTCCTCGTATTAGTAGGTTGTGAAAATGCTGATACAGAAGAAGATATACAATGGTTGGCAAAGAAAATATGTGGACTAAGAATCTTTGATGACGAGAATAAAGTAATGAACAAATCCGTCATAGATATCAACGGCGACATTATCGTTGTCAGCCAATTCACACTTTGGGCAAGCTATAAAAAAGGCAATCGACCATCATATCTAAGAGCAGGAAACCATGAGATAACAATGCCGCTCTACGAAAGATTCTGCCACACCCTATCCGAACAACTTGGCAAACCCATAGGCACAGGCGAGTTCGGCGCAGACATGCAAATAAAACTCACCAACGACGGTCCTGTAACCATCTGCATGGATACGAAAAACAAAGAATAAACACGCTAAATCAAAGTATAGCCACACTATTTACACACACATTTATCCTAAAAAATTTAATCATTATGGAAGAAAACAAATACTTTAAGATTCTGAGCCAATACGATACCAATATCGATGATGAAACTGTAAAAAGACAAGTAGACAATATTCTTGCAAAACATCTTGAAGAAAATAATACAAGAGATGTCAAACTATTTCTTTTCAACAGCATTGAACTTACTTCCTTGAAGACAACAGACAACGAAGACAGTATACTCAAGTTTGTCGAGAGAATCAACAAGTTTGATGACATATATCCTGAACTGGGTCATGTAGCCACCGTATGTGTCTATCCCAACTTTGCCAAGGTATGTCATGAGACACTGGAAAACGAAGAAATTGAGATAGCCTGCGTCTCTGGCTGCTTCCCGTCAAGCCAGTCGTTCATAGAAGTAAAGATAGCAGAGACAGCATTAGCTTTGAGAGAAGGTGCTACAGAGATAGACATGGTCATTCCAGTGGGGAAATTCCTATCAGGAGACTACGAAGGAATGTGCGATGACATCGAAGAAATCAAAAGCGTATGCGGTGATCACCCGTTAAAAACTATACTGGAGACAGGATGCCTCCAAAATGCTTCTAACATTAAAAAAGCAAGCATCCTCGCCATGTATTCAGGTGCCGACTATATAAAGACATCCACAGGCAAACTTTCACCTGCGGCAACCCCGAAAGCAGCATTTGTCATGTGCGAAGCCATCAAGGAGTATTATGACAAGACAGGCATTCAAATCGGATTCAAGCCCGCCGGAGGCATGAAAACAGTCAAAGACGCACTTGCCTATTATACTATCGTTAAAGAAGTACTCGGCGAAAAATGGCTCAACAACAAACTATTCAGACTCGGAACAAGTTCGCTGGCCAATATCCTCCTTGCTGAGATAACAGGCAAAGAAGAGAAATTCTTCTGATAAAACCAAACACTAAAGGTGCTTCCTCGTACTCAGAACTGTCACGAAGAAGCACCTTTTATATCTTATCCCCTACTCAATTTGTTTACGGAAAGAGCATTTAAACATTTCTCTGTATGACATAATCTACATACAGCATCAAAGAATCCCTGACATCCGATTCAGGAAAGGCCGCAAGAATGCTCTTAGCCTTACAGGCAAAATCATTCATGACCTCTGCAGCATAATCTATTCCCCCATTTAAACGGGTGAAATGCACGAGTTCATCGATTTCTTCTTGTACAACCTCACCCCTCTTCACCTTTTGTGCTAATGAGAACATACGCTCATTACCAGCCGAATTAAGCGCATAGATGAGAGGCAAGGTCAATTTACCTTCCTTCATATCATTTCCTGTCGGCTTACCAATAGAAACATTGGAACCATAGTCAAAGATATCGTCACGAACCTGGAAACACATTCCAACGGCATGGCCAAACTGAAACATCATCTCGACAATATCTTGACCAGCCGAAGCAATTAACGCCCCCGCTTCTGCACATGCAGAAAAGAGTGAAGCTGTCTTTCTATTTATAATATCAAAATAGACAGATTCATCGATGGACTGGTTTGAAATATTGTCAAGTTGGAGAATTTCGCCACTTGCAAGAGCCTGCGCCACCTTTGAAACTATCCCTATCAAACGGACATCTCCAACCTTTGAAGCGCACAATAAAGCATTTGAAAGAAGGTAATCACCAACCAAAACAGCAACCTTATTGCCATAGCTATAATTAACTGATTCATCACCTCTTCTCTGCTCGCTCTCATCCACTATATCGTCATGAACAAGACTTGCGGTATGCAAATACTCAAACGTTGCGGCCGTATGCAAACACTTGTCATCAACAGTCCCCCCGAGCAGCTTAGTGACAAGCAGAGTCAAAACTGGACGCATCATCTTGCCCTTTCTACTACTTATTTGCACAAATACCTCATGCAACAAAGGATCAGAATGCTCAAGATATGAATCGAAAAGAACCCTGTACTTTTCCATATCTGCCTCTATAGGACGACGTATCCGCTGAATTATATCCATACCAAGTCATTAAGTTCTAAAACGAGTGCAAAGTTAGCGTAATTTGAGAGCAGAACAAAATAAAATCGTCAATTTTATCACAAATCAAGCTTTATACAAATAAAAACTATGATGTTTTGAAAAATAATTCGTAAGTTTACACTCAAAAACATAAAACCACATGGACAAACTATTTCTACTCGATGCTTACGCACTTATCTACAGAGCATACTACGGATTTATCAAAAATCCACGCATCAACAGCAAAGGAGAGAATACATCAGCAATCCTCGGCTTTGTAAACACCCTTGAAGACTTGCTCTCAAAAGAAAACCCACAATATGTCGGCGTGGCCTTCGACCCATCAGGACCTACATTCCGGCACGAGATATATCCTCCCTACAAAGCGCAGAGAGAAGAGACACCCGAAGCCATACGCTTTGCTGTGCCCATAATAAAGGACATATTAAAAGCGTACCGCATACCCGTCATCGAAGTCAAAGGTTATGAGGCAGATGATGTCATAGGCACACTTGCCAAACAAAGCGAATCAATCGAAGGAATCGAGACATTCATGATGACACCCGACAAGGACTACGGACAACTTGTAACCCCAAAAGTCAAGATATACAAACCAAGACACGATGGAGGATTCGACACCATTGGCGAAAAGGAAATAGTAGAAAAATATAACATAGAAAAAGTATCTCAAGTCATTGATCTCCTCGGACTCATGGGGGATACATCCGACAACTACCCAGGATGTCCTGGTGTAGGCGAGAAGACCGCTGTCAAACTCATCAACCAATTTGGCTGTACTGAATCAATGCTCGAACGAATCGACGAACTCAAGGGAGCAATAAGAAAAAAAGTGGAAGAACACATCGAAGACATTAAGATGTCCAAATTCTTAGCCACCATCAAAACCGACGTTCCAGTCAAACTCGACCTCAACCTACTCCGCCGCGAAGAAAAAGACGAAGCAGGACTACGCTCCATCTTCGACCGTTTGGAATTTAAGTCTCTCTCCCAGCGACTATTCAACGCACCTTCTCCATCAATCAAACCAAAGGACACTAAGAAGCAAAAACAGGACAACCTCTTCATCGGAGACCTCTTCAGCGGTTCTTATACAACAGATAAGGGTGTAAAAGAAGATACTGAGAATACAGAAAATTCGACCGAGATGAGAGGACATTTATTTGAAACGAATCTCAGCGACATAAAAACAAGCATTCATACTTATCATCTTGTTGACAAAGAAGAAGATTTGCGCGCATTAGCCGCACGTTTTTCCACACACGAATCCATTAGCTTAGACACAGAAACCACATCTGTTGACGCAATGTCAGCAAAACTTGTCGGATTAAGCTTTGCCGTAGAAGAAGGTGAGGCTTACTACGTTCCAATACCTATACACAATGATTTTAGCGGTGAAGGATATGACAGAGCCGTCTCCATTGTCTCAATCTTCAAAGGCATCTACGAATCAGAGACAATAATCAAGATTGGCCAGAACATCAAATATGACATGGTGGTGCTATCCAACTACAACATACACCTCGCAGGAAAAATGTTCGACACAATGATAGCACACTACATCATCGCACCCGAACTGCGCCACAATATGGACTACCTTGCAGAAGTGTACCTCAAGTACAAGACCATCCACATTGATGAGTTGATTGGGACAGGAAAGAAACAGAAGTCCATGGCCGACCTCGACCCATCTCAAGTGTATGAGTATGCAGCAGAAGATGCAGACGTGACACTCAAACTAAAAAACATCCTTGAAACCGAACTGGAGAAGAACAAACTCACCCGACTCTTTGAAGAGATTGAAATGCCACTCGTACCCGTCCTGGCAAGAATGGAAATCAACGGAGTAAGAGTAGATACAGACTCTCTTGCAGAGACCTCACGCATCTTTACAGAAAAGATGGGCAGCATAGAGGAAGATATACGACTGCTTGCAGGAGAAAGCATCAACCTCAGCTCACCCAAACAAATTGGAGAGCTCCTCTTTGACAAACTCAAAATAGACAACAAAGCCAAAAAGACTAAGAAAGGGCAGTACGTGACAGACGAATCAACTCTTCAGTCCCTCAGATCAAAGCACCCCGTAATAGAAAAAATACTCGAATACAGAGGGTACAAGAAACTGCTGAGCACATATATCGACAATCTGCCACAACTTGTCAACCGCCACACTGGACATATCCATACAAGCTACAACCAAGCCGTCACATCCACAGGACGATTGTCATCCAGCAGCCCCAACCTCCAGAACATACCAATCCGAGATGAAAACGGCAAGGAAGTAAGAAAAGCCTTCATCCCTGACAATGGAGAAGAGTTCTTCTCAGCCGACTACAGCCAAATAGAACTACGCATAATGGCTCATCTGAGCCAAGACACCAACATGATAGGCGACTTCAACGCAGGCCACGACATCCATCAAGCCACAGCTTCCAAAGTGTTCAAGGTAGAGATGGGCAAAGTGACAAGCGAAATGAGAAGAAAAGCCAAAACAGCCAATTTCGGCATCATCTATGGCATATCAGCCTTTGGTCTCGCAGAACGGATGGACGTGAGCAGAAGTGAAGCCAAGCAGCTCATCGATGACTACTTCGAGACATACCCGTCAGTCAAAGAATACATGGACAAGAGCATCGAAAAAGCTCGTCAAAAGGGATATACCGAAACTCTGTTTGGCCGCAGATGCCAGTTGCCAGACATCAATTCGCGCAATGCGATAGTGAGAGGATATGCCGAACGCAATGCCATCAACGCTCCCATCCAAGGCACCGCAGCCGACATCATCAAGATAGCCATGATCAACATTGACAAAAGGATGAGAGAAGAAGGGCTCAAATCCAAAATGATACTTCAAGTACACGATGAACTAAACTTCTCTGTTCTGCCCGAAGAGAAAGAGAGGCTGCAAGAGATAGTAATCAAAGAGATGGAAAAAGCTGCATCACTATCAGTACCATTGCTGGCCGAATGCGGATGGGGCGCAAACTGGCTCGCCGCGCATTGATTGGCCATCAACCATAGAAAAGAAACACAGCAGACTCCAATCTTTAATGATACCCAAACGAACCCTAACACTCTTATTCATAGCGCTACCGTTGTTGTCCTTTGCACAAGGGACAACAACGTTCACCGCTATGTCATACAATATAGAGAATGCATTTGACACCATCCACGATGAAGGGAAGAACGATTTGGAGTTTTGCCCAGGAGGAGAGAGAAAATGGAGCACTTACCGAATGTTCAAAAAACTGAAAGCCATAGCGAAAGTCATTGCTGCCGCAGATGAAGAAAAACCAGTCGATGTGGTGGGACTATGCGAAGTAGAGAATGACAACGTCATAGAGTGTCTCACAAAATCCACCCCTCTTAGACACATGGGCTACAAATATGTCATGACAAACTCAGCCGACGACAGAGGAATAGATGTAGCACTGCTCTATTCACCTTTCACATTCAAGCTATTCCACCACGAATCCATCAGAGCCAACACAGATGCACGCAAGACAAGAGACATACTCCATGCCTCCGGCAAGCTTCTCAATGGAGACACCCTGGACGTATACGTAGTGCATCTCCCCTCAAAAAGAGGAGGCTCGCCAGCCCTGCGTTTCAGTAAACACGTCACATCAATATTGAAGACACATATAGACTCTGTCATCCATACCCGACACACCCCCAACATCCTCCTCATGGGAGACTTCAACGCAGATGCCAATTCCCCACAGATACGCCAACTGACAGCATCAGGGATATTGACAGCCCATACACTCAATATCATCCCAGGCACATATAAGTTTCAAGGGGAATGGTCAACCATCGACCATATCCTCTCAGCCCTGTCATCTATGCAGCACAAAGAAACCCTTGCCCTCCCCCTACCCTCCCTCATCCAACCAGACGACACCAACCGAGGCATCAAGCCTCTCCGCACATTCTTAGGAACATTCTATGCAGGCGGTGTAAGCGATCACCTGCCCATCATAAGCACATTCGTATGGAGCCGATAATAATGTTTCCACACACCGCTTGAGAGTGTTCATGGTAAAGTTTATTTTACTTGCTTGCAGTCAGACATACAGCAAAACATATCAAATGTTTTCAGCCCACAACGTAAAATAATCCACTTCCAAGGAGCACTCGGACTGCCTGAATCTGTGGTAAAGAAAAAAACATGTCTGAAGCCTTAAGGCCTAATAATAATCAGTTCCGACAACTACATGACCTATGCCAGACAAAGCTTCAGCAAGCTCGCATCTCTCCGGGAGCAAGCTCAACACCCCAAATGAGCTTGCTCACAACCCCTCGG
This sequence comes from Bacteroidaceae bacterium, assembly GCA_036303125.1. Lineage (GTDB taxonomy): Bacteria > Bacteroidota > Bacteroidia > Bacteroidales > Bacteroidaceae > Minthosoma. The sequence continues at coordinate 7,150 of JAXJBE010000063.1, read as the reverse complement.
GAGTAAGCTCACAGCCCCTCGGGAGCAAGCTCACAGAGAGATGTGAGCAAGCACCCCAAAATCCTTCATTGCGCATATCTGCAAGCAAATGGACAAAGGCTGTCAAGAGTTGGTCGCAACTGTGAAGTTCTTCACGTAGGACACGAAGATATGGATCTCCGCATAAGGTTGAGATTAAATAGAGTCCACTGAATAATTTGTAACTACTTAATCCTTTGTTTGCCAGACAGCAATAATTCTGACAGTTAATCTATTACATACCTATAACTGCTATTGTCTGGGTTGACAACAAGATATTGGAGCACCAGTTCGGGGTCTACCATGATGACACGCACCGTGTGGTGACCAGGTGAAACAGTAAAGGTGTGGTCAAGCCAGCGCAAGTTGTCAAAGACTTCATCACGGCGAGGCTGCTGACGACCATCCACAAAACCGCTGAGAGAGAGATGGCTACGCTGCGGCAATGGCTTAAGCACTTTAGATATGGCGAGATTAGCCTTTGTATACTCTTGAAATGTATCGACCAGTCCTCTGCGTGCATCGAGCACCTGCATTGGTTCATTATCCACCTGCACGGCTATTCGCAGACCTCGTGCAGGACAGATATCCTGTGTGGGCAATATGCCAAGAGCTATAGTGAGCTGGTTGCCTTGACTCTCCACGTTGTACTCAAGCGATGGGCCTGCAGCATCTGTGCGGCTCTCTGCCATCACGTTGTCTATGCCCATGCAGCCTTTGCCACGCCCGAGATCGGGAAGGAATATCCACCGGGCAGCATCCGTATCATTCTTCTTTGAGTAGTCATAAGCAGGAATGATGCGTTCAGTTGTTGACTTGCTGTCAAGAGGATAAGCAACCTTGAAACCGAGTGTCATGGGATTGCGGTTGGCATCTGGTATTGACCACTGCGTGTAACCGATGTGATTGTCGAGCATCATGCCATTCCACTTGCCGTCAGCCAGCGATGTGTTGTAGTAGTCGGTCAGACGCTTGTCCTTGAGCATGAGATGTTCTATGGCTAAGGAGTCGCCGATAGTAGCGCTGTTGTATATTTGTGCCACTCCTGCACTTGCCACAGCAGGATAGTAAACGAGCTGATAAAAGGCATCCTGCTGCTCAACTGGCAACTGCTGCCTCAGAGCTTCGCAGCGCACTACGAGCGACTGCCATCGCGAGTTCATCTTCACCATCTCCTCGTAGTTAAAGAGACCGGGGTATTGTACCTCTGGTTTGCGCAAGAGATTGTACTTACTGTATTTAGCGATGATGTCAGCTATCTCGGCAGCATGTTCCTCGCCGAAGATACTGGAGGCAAAATCTTCGAGATATGCTTGCTCGCTTCCTGGCTTATATGCATCTGGATTCCATGCGTATTTCATGATGAAGTCTATGGGCATCTCCTTGGGCTTGAGGTCGCCCACATTGATAATCCATATTCGGTCTATGCCGCTGGCATAGGCGAGATTGAGCTGTTCGCGGAGCTTAGGCACAGTGGTGGTGTTGACCCAACGGTCATTCCATGGCCCCCCGTTCATGTCAATATGGTAGTAAAGTCCCATGCCCCCCTTGCGCTTTCGTTCTGCCTCACCACCCTTGCGGCGAATATATCCCCAGTTGTTGTCACAGAAAAGGAGAGTCACATCGTCAGGCACAGTAAAACCAGCATCATAATAACGCTGCACTTCTGTAAAGATAGCCCAGAGCTGCGGCACAGCATCTTCGCGTCCGTACACCTTCTTTATTATGTTTCGCTGCGCTGAGATGACATTGCGCAGAGTCTTCATGTTGTCCTCATCATTACCCTTGCCCATAGCTACATCACCGTCGCCTCGCATGCCAATTGTCACGAGATTCTCATAGTCCTTATTGCGCTGCATGCCATCAAGGAAGAACTTGTCGAGGCGCTGTTTGTTAACGCTATAGTCCCATGGCCCCACCTCTTCACGGCGAGAAGTGTACTCCTTGTGAGCACGCATCATGGGTTCGTGATGGCTTGTGCCCATGACGATGCCCATCTCGTCAGCCACCTTGGGCGAGAGAGGGTCATCCTCGTTGAATGCCGTTGCCCACATGGCAGGCCAGAAGTAATTGGCCTTGAGGCGGAGAAGAAGTTCGAAGATGCGTACGTAGGCCTTGGAGTTGACTCCGCCAAACTGCTTGCTACACCATGTGCCGAACGATGGCCACTCATCGTTGATGAATATTCCACGATATTTCACCTTCGGCTCACCATCGGTGTAATCACCTGGATTAGCATAAACTTCTGCATGGCGGACAATAGGAGCATCTGCCATCCAATACCATGGAGAGACACCGAGCTGACGGGAAAGTTCGTAGATGCCATATATAGTGCCTCGCTTGTCCGAACCGAGTATGACCAGCCGGCCATTGTCTGTAAAGATGTAGTATTGTTCCCATTTGCCCTTGAGAGCCTTGGCATATTTCTTGTATTGAGCAGACAGCGGACTCTTGCCCACAGTAGCCACGGTAATAGGGGCGCATGGACTGCCCGTGACTGCCTCAAGGTCAAAACGAAGGTTGCGCACGGCGATTTTCACTCCTTCCCAGTCAGCAGGATGGTACTGGACAGTATCGCTGGAGCCAGTCAGTTTCAGCTGGTTATCAGCCTTCTTATAGAAGGTGACAAAGGTCTCGGCAGCACTCATAGCAAGCGAACACAGCAGAGACGCAATCAAAAATAGATGTCTCATATAGATGGATATTAGGTGTCAGAATAAGTTGCTGACACATGTTATTTCACCCTGAAGTAATTGAAGTCAGCATATCCGCCCGCCTCTTTAGTGGCAAAGCAGAAAAGTCCCATACGCTGGCCGCAGAAATCTGGCCAGTCGAAATGCATGGAGAGTTCATCACCGATGGATTTCCAATCACGTCCATTTAAGCTGTAAAAGAAACGCCCCTTGTCCTTACGGTCACGGAAGTCGCAAGTAGCACGCAGATAGACAGTCTTTGCCTTGAGCTCCACTTCTTCTATAGCCTTGCCGTTGCTGTCACCCTTATCCATAGCTTTGCGCATGACAATGTATGCCTTTGCGCCACGTTTCTCCACTCCCACGTAACCATAGCGGTTCTGGAAAAGAGTGAGCCCCGCGCAGTCGCCATCTTTCATGCCCCTCACATCCATCTGTGTCTCAGCTGAACATTCAGGACCGAAGGTTCGCTGGGTGAGTGTGTTGCGAGCCTCGCGTATGTTTTGAGCGAGCAATCCAGTCGTCAAGCGCAGCCATCCCTTACGCTGGGTGAGCGACCAGAGGCGGTTATCGGGATTGTGATTCCATTGCCATTCGAGTTTGAGATTAGAGCCGTTGTAGCCATACTCTTGAATGAGGTCATACGATGCTCCGTTCATAGCCTTGTCTGCATATTTCTCTGAGATGAGATAGCGCTTGTTGTTGTTGTCAAACTCGTCAGTGACAACAATAGAGGGTTTGACCTTCACCGATGTGGCAACAGGCATAGGCTGGAGAGCATCGACAGTCTTGCCGTCATGCCCCATGACAGGCCATCCGTCAGTTCCCCATTTCATGTCGACAAGCACAGGCATGCGTCCGAGAGCACCTTGATCTTGGAAGAGGAGAGCATACCATTTGCCATCAGGAGTGTCAACGATGCCCCCCTGAGCCACACCATTGTTCTTCTGGTATGGCTGGCCGTTTTCGTCCACCATGTCACCGCAGAAGACCTTGCGCACTTCCCATTCGCCTCCTGTGAGCGACTTGCTGCGCCATACAATCTCCTGTCTCTGAGCTCCGCAGCCTTGTATCATGAAGATATAATAATACTGACCTATCTTGTAGCCGTGGTACCCTTCAGCTCTGAGACCACGGGAAGGATTGTCTGCCTGAGTGTAGTCAAGAATCTTGACTTCCTTGCTGAGACTGACCCCTCCATTGCCGTCAGATATAATCTCGGCAAGGTAGGCTTGGTGTTCATCAAGACTGGCATTGGGATGAATGACATATTTCTTGCATGATGAGCCTGTATCCTCAAAGAGGAGGGCTGGGTCGTAACACATGTCGACAACATTGCGCTTCCATGGACCGTTTTCTATATTTGTTGTTGTGAAAATATAGGACTGGCGAGTGGTGTTGCATGTCACAATAAGGTAAAAACGCTGCTCATACTTGTCATAGCGGATGTTGGCTGCCCATGAGCCTTTAGCGTAGTCGTTTTGTCCATTCTTCAGTGCAAAGGCATCTATCTCTTCAAGCTGGTCGTGAGCATAGCCTGCCACGCTCCAATTGACCAGGTCTTTTGACTTCATGATGATGCAGCCTGGCGAATAGTGCATCGTTGTGCTGACCATATAAAAGGTGTCGCCGACACGAATGACTGAAGGGTCGGGCACATCGGCCCAAATGACAGGATTCATGAAAGTGCCGTTGCCCTGGTCGCGTGATGTCTGGGCTAAGGCTGATGTTGTGGGTGCGAGCATGAGAGCAATCGCAAGGATAAAGAGTTGTTTCATAGTTAAGGTAGTAATAATCTTTTGATTTATCTTATTCGTAATAAATTCTTCGTTGGTCCTAAATAGGAAGGCTTTAGTCCTCCCCAATTGATGATGACCTTTTGAATCATCATGCCAGAGTCTCCGCAGATGAAAGACAGCTTGTGCTCTTTGCGTGACTTGTCTATGCCAAATCTTATTAAAGCAACATCTCCATTTTGCAGCACTTGATTATTCCATTCGAGCGAATACTCTTTAAAGATGTTCTGATAGACCTCAGGCTGACTGTCATCAACAGATATGCCTATTGATGTACCTCGCCCTTCGTGCAGAGGAAAGAAGGGAACGGTGTGGACAATGACCTCTATTGTATCTTTGTTAATAGCAGGCAATGTATATTCTACACATGGAGAATATGCAGATGTAGGGTCGGTAGTTGCATCGGTAGCATTGCCCAATTGCACAACATGCCAATCATAACCTAAGCCATCCACCAATCGTATTTGTTTTTCTGGACTGTTCTTTATCCTGCTATAGTGCCTGAGGTCAACAACATAACAGTCATCAAGCCACTGTTTCTTGTTGTCCAGAGACACATCACATGGAATCTCATTTATGCCTTCCGCAATGTACAGTTCTGGAATCTTCTGATACAGGGCACACCATCCTGGAGCGAGGTTCATCATTCCATTCCACTTGCCGTTCAACAGGTTGTTGTATTGTTTGGTCAGAGTATTGATGCTATCTGCAGCCTCCTTAGTCTTTCGTGCTGCCCAGTTGGCTTTAGGTGTCTCTCCAGACTTGTGCATCTCATGATTTAGCTGAGCCATGAGAAACTTGCGATTCATCTGACATGCACCCTTCACTGGATATTCCAGCATCTCGAAGAAAGCGGGGCGCAAAGACGAATCTAAACTCTCGGATATATCTGATACAAGGTCTGACAAATACTGATAGCCAGCCAGTCTACATTGGGCTTCGTTGTAATTGTCGAAAGAGTATTCTGTATCTTTAAGCCCGGTATACTGAGGGGCATCCCATTCGCGCTCCCAACCCATAAACTCAGGTTTACGACTCCAAGCGAGCTGATAATACTTGTCAAGAATAAGCTGGAAATCATTGTAATATTGCAGTCCGAACAATTGGGATAGCATTCTGCTTTGGTGGCGGTTAACATTATCTATATTGAAAGAGTGGATGTCCCATGCCATGTCCATGAAAGTGGTTATGCCCAATTCCATGGGTTTGATGTCACCCACATTGAGCAACCAGTATCTGTCAGCTCCAGTGTCGAAGGCCTTCTTCAGTTCCTCATACATAAGTACGGGAGGAGTAGTGTTGAGCCAAAGATAGTCATGTGGGCCTCCAAGGTAAGAGAGATGGTAGTAAACACCCGCGCCTCCCTTTCTCTTTTGTTCTGCAGGGTTACTCACACGTTTCATGTACCCATAGTTGTCATCTACCCATACGAGGGTTACATCGTCAGGCACTCTAAGCCCATTTTCATAAATGTCCATTGTCTCTTTGTATGGCACAAAGATTTGTGGAATATCCTCAACTTGCTTTCCTATGTGCTTTTCCAAGAGCTTGCGCTGATCAGCAATGACCTGCTCTATCAACTGCACACGTTCATTCATTGGCAGGTCACCTCTGAGTCCTGCATCATGCAGTCCTCTCATGGCTGTCGTGTAGATGTTTTCAAAACATGAAGCCTCTGAGAGACGTCTATCCCATTTATTGACAATGGCATCCTTGTTCGTCTTATAATTCCAGTCGCCATCTGTTTTCATGTCCCATTCGCTGTGAGCTGCATTGTTGAGCAATAAAGGTTCGCAGTGGGATGTGGTGATGATGATGCCAAAAGTGTCTGCTACCAGCTTGCTGTCAGCATGAGAATAGAATGCTCCGGTGCATGAGTGCATAGCGGGAGCAAGCATGTTGGCCTTCATACGCAATAACAATTCGCAGACACGAGCGTACGTCTTCGGCCCTATGTCGCCAAGGTTCTGTTCGAAGTTCTTGCTTGCCCATGGTTTGAGTCCCCAATCCTCATCATTGATAAAAAAACCACGGAACTTGACAGTAGGCGACTGTGATAAAACATCGGCTGTAAGCAATAGCTGTTTATTCTTTCTCACTGGCACATCTGCCCACCAGTACCATGGTGACACTCCTATAGCCTCGCTCACTGAAAATGTGCCGTATGCAGCACCTCTTCTGTCACTACCCACTATTACAAGAACCTTGTCTACACCTTTCGATGGACTCTCAATGACTTTCACCATATATCTTTCTCATCTTCCGTTTAACGAGTCAGCATCTATCAATCCTCTCTCAGCCAAGTTTCTAAGATAGGCATTACCTTGGATTGTACCTACCACAACAGCGTACTTTCCCTTGGGCTTTGAAGCTGTATAGATATTGGGCCTGAAATCTGTGACACGCTGTATATCATCAGCAAACAGATTGGCGACTTTCGTCACTGTTATTCCGTCTTCTTTAGACACCATGATGTCACACGCTTTTGTGTCCATCAGAGGAAAACCTTCGGCAATGTTTGCATTGACCGTTATCTGAGCCATAGAGAAATGAACAGAGATAATAAATAAGATAAATGTTAGTATTCTCTTCATTGTGCACAAGTTTTTAGTCGAGATTTTAGTTAAGGGGTGTTCTATAAAT